>NZ_MUFG01000022.1:0-55885 GCF_001996065.1 Salinivibrio sp. MA351
ATATGTTTGCAGTGTGTCTCACTCTTCAGACGAAGAGGCTTGAGCCGCTTGCGCTGCTTGCGAACGTATTTCATTGGCAACCTGCATAATCGCCTCACCGCTGCTCATGCCTTTTGCCATCAGCGCGTGAATGCGCTCTGCCGCTTCTTGTTGTTGCTCGTGGTTTAGCGTAACGCCGTCAAACATTCGGTTACTCTCTTGGTGATCAATGATTGGTAAGTGATGATTAAAAAAGGCAGGCCATTTTAGGGCCTGCCCAATCATTTGTCATGCAGTAACTGATTTAAAACGTAAAGGCCAGCTGAGCGGAACCACCATAGCTGTTGCTATCGATGATACTCGCGGCGATATCAAGATTGGCGACACCAAAGGGGGATAAACCAAGACCGAGGGTAAAGGCATTATCGACATTGTCTTCTAGATCCGCACGATAGCCGGTGCGTAGTTGCGCATGGCCAAAGGCGTCAAACTCTGCCCCGACTCGGAAAAACTGTGTGTCATCATCCACATTAAGCGTACCTTTAAAGCCGCTTTTCTTGTTGAGATCTAAATCGGCAGCAACGGTCACAAAGTCAGACACAAACGCCGAGCCCAAGGTAAATTGCGGCTCAAGCTCATAGGTGAAACGGTTACCCGTTCTTGGAATGTAAACCGTATCGACATCTTGGCTAATCAAATTCTTGCCGGCAAGGCCAACCCGGTAAGAGCCCGATTGCCACACGGCGCCCAAATCAAGATTGAAAGCATTTTCTTCTTCGCGGTAGCGGCTGTCATCCCAATCATCCGTATCGTAGTCGTCGACCGCGACGCCGTAATTATAGGTGGTAATTCTCTGTAGTTTCGGCGTCACGCCCACCGCAACGCGCTGGCCGGCAATATCAAGGTTGGTTGCCAGTGCGACCCCTAATTCACCGATACCGGCGGCAAGAATGGTTGCATTTGAATTGGGATCGGAGGTGACGTTAAAGTCATTGGTGTCGATATCAGGTAACACCGCGCCTTCAATCAATCCCGATGTATAAAGGGTGGCCGAGATAGAGCCTGTGGGAATCCCCACCGCAGCACCAACACCGGCATTGACGTAGGCTTTATCGCCTTGCACCGCTCTCAGTGAAGATTCAATTTTTGTTGCATCTTGTTGGTCAAACGCATCGGCGACATCATCGAGGCCGTCAATAAGCTCATCGGGATCTCGCGCTTCGGCACCAATATACGGGATAAGCACCCCAAAGGCGCTATCAGGATCAAGTGCAGCCAAAGCTGGGTTATGAAAGCCTGCGGAAAGATAATCCCCCGATGCCACGCCTACCCCACCCATCGCATTGGCACGGGCATCGGTTGGGTTAGTCGCCGCCAACGCACTGGTTGAGCATGCGGCCAGTGCCACCACAAGCGCTTTTGTTTTAAAGGTCATTGCGTTACCCCTATGTTTTGATTTGCTATTTAAAAGGCAAGCATAGAGGTAAAAGTGAAAAATTGGACCGATCTCACTAAAAAGGTGTGAACTTTATCAAATTGACCATAACGCAAATGTCTATTTATTCGTCACTTTGTTTGTCCGAGCGGCTCGGCGCTATCCTATTTAAAGCGTCAGGATCCAAATCCGGTAAATCAATCGCCCGGCCGATACGCTGAACTTCTTCAATTGACAGCGCGCCCTGCCAGCGCCGTTCAATCAGGGCAACACTAAACCAGTATTGACCATTAGGCACATCTAACATTGGCAGCTGGGTAGGAAGCCGCTTATGCTTTTCAGCAGACCAGATCGGGGCACCATCCGGTTGATTGTGCGGATACAGGTTGAGGCTCAGAAAGGGCCGTTGACAGGTTGAGTTAAAATCATCAAAAGGGGTAATGTGCCAGCTTCGGGTATCTTTCCAGCTCAATGTTTGACGTGGCTGAGGCTGGGTCAGAAGCAACCAACTCGACCACGTATGACCTGATACTGACTCTACAGTGAGTTGATAAAGACCTTGGGAAATAGGATCGGAAAGGCCATCTTTGATCAAACGCCAACCGTGTTGCTGCGCCGGAGAGAACTCACCACGCATCACCGTTTGATCCGGCCATTTTTTTAACGTGAGTGCATCCACCCCCGTTTGCGACTCCCCTGACACTTGGAGCCGATAATACACCCGACTCGTGGTTTGGACCGTTTCGCGACGCACAGATATATTGCTCAACCAATCAGGCAATGTCTTTTGGCTTAAACTGCGCCCACAGTCTTCCGTGATCGCGAGCGCAAGCAGCTGAGCGAGATGATCCTGCTTGGCAGCAGAAAGATTGGGTTGCTGCCAGGCTTCAATCATGGCCTCTACACTGGCTGCGGTTTGTCCATTTAATAGGCGCTGATGGGCACTGGTTAATGCGTCATTGCCGTTAAACCACGCGGCCTGCGCGCCACCAGCACCCAGCATAGTTGCTAATAGTCCAAAGAGAGCGCGCTTTTTCATCATGCCTTCATGCGATAGCCGACGCCACGTAGCGTCTCGATATTCACCGAGGGCAACTTCTGGCGTAGTTGTAATATATGGGTGTCAACCRTACGCGTGGTAGGATAATGGTTATACCCCCACACTTGATCGAGCAATTCATCACGCGTAAATACACGCCCTGCGTTTTTGGCGAGGAAATGCAACAAGTCAAACTCGGTACGTGTCAATGTCATCTCTTGGTCACCACAAAAGACTGCACGACTCGCGGTATCGATTCTCACCTCATTGATCACGAGATCGTCACTCGATATTTCCGCTTCTCCGACAGGGTGACGAAGATGGACACGCACGCGCGCGAGCAGCTCTGCTTCGGCAAAGGGTTTAGTGATATAATCGGTAGCGCCCGAGTCTAACCCGCCAACGCGATCACGCACGGACACCATGGCTGTCAACAAGATCACTGGCACGGTTTTGAGTTTATTCCAATCCGCGAGCCATTCGATTGAGTCGCCTTCAGGCAGTTGGCGGTCCAAGATGACAAGATCCGCATCACGCCATAACTCAGCAACTTTCGTCGCACTATCAGCATATAAACACTGGTAGCCCGCTTGCTCCAAACTTGCCAATAAGCCGTCTGCTAGATTGGCATCATCTTCAACCAGAAGTAACGTCGGTTGCGTCACAATGAATCTCCAAAGTAAATGTGGTGGGTGGACCAGAAAGGATTAACTTGCCCCCCATTCTCTCAATCATCGATTCTACGATCGTCAGCCCGAGCCCAAGACCGCTTTGGCTGACAAAGGGTTTACGTATGTGCTTCCAATCCTTGGCGGTCAGATCGCCTTGGTCGCATATTGCAATGGTGAAACGATCCGCTGATACCTTTGCATGCACTTCAACCGGGGCGACACCATATTTGACCGCATTGGCAATCAAATTGTTCAATGATGTCGTCAACCAATAGACATTGGCCCGCACCGCGCCATCTTGACTCACCTGAAGCGTCACTTGATGTTCTTCACAAATGTATCCTAACCATTCTTCGATAGACGGAATCGTTTCTTTGCCCAATGGCTTTTGATTCGACTGCAAGTAATCCTTACTCGCTTCCGCCAGCTGTTTTAGACGCCTTGAATCTTCACACAAACGACGAAACTCATCATAAAAGGGCTCTGGTAACGTATCGAATTTACGCCGAAACCCCTCAACCGTCATCGACAAGCTGGCAATGGGGGTACGTAACTCGTGCGTCAATATTTGTAATACCAGCATACGCTCTTGCATCAACCGACGCTGTACCGTCCATCGGTTAAATCCCCAACCACCGAGGGCAACCAGGTTGATGATAATCAGCGCGCCGACAAGATAAGGCCAATAGCTAGGCGCTTTTTCTTCATTCCAACAAATGTTCCCCACACGGGCCAAACAAAAATCTTGCTCCCCCCGAGGCGTAAGGTGTAAATCAAATTCAGCAACAAGAGGTTGCCATTGCTGCGCGGCATACAAATGGTAATAGCTGCCCACACGGATCCACATTTCATTTTGACTGACCAAGGTTTTGGCGCCGCTATTCAATGCCTCGACGGCTGATGAATCCATTCTTTGCAGTCGACCGAGTAAACTGTCAGGTTCGGCTTTGGGTCGCTCTTGGATATGAAAAAAGCGCACAAGCTCGCTGCGTCGCGCTGGATATTTCTCCGCGTATTTGGCCGCATAGCTCCCGCCACCTGGATGAATAAACCCAGAGCGAGAAAACCAAGCAACCGGAAGCTGGGTGTTATTACACATGGCACGAGTAAACACCAAAGGCTCTGTCACTTGCGGATTCACTGGCCAAGGTCCTTGACACTTTTGCGCAGCCTGATACAGCCGGCGAATATCTTTTAGTGGGTAGCGCGCCGTCTGTGGCAATAGGCTATCTGGACTGAGCAACACACGTGGAAAAGCACGGTTAATACCGATGAGGTTATAACGAGCAACAGGATCCGCCAACAGTAACTGAGCACGGAACGCAGTCATTTGCTCTGAAAATGTACTCGCCGCCATCGCTGGCCAAGCTGTCAACGTAAAAATAATTAGCAGCAGAATTCGCATAGTGACAGCTTACCACCAAACCTATAAATAATGTCAGTGCATTGTAAGTTCAGACTGTCAGGATGCAAGATAGCTTTTACGCAAGATAGCTATTAGGCAAGATAGCTTTTACTCACGTCCAGCGCCGGCGATCGTGCACAAAAAAAGAGCCAGCTGAATCACTGGCTCTTTTGAAGAACGGGCTCTTTAAAATAATAGCGTCCCAGAGTTCAACTATAGTGCCTTTGAATTTAACTATAGCGCTTTAGAAATAGCCTCGACACTTTGTTTCGCATCGCCAAAGAGCATGGTGCTGTTGTCTTTAAAGAACAATGGGTTTTGCACCCCAGCATAGCCGGTATTCATTGAGCGTTTAAAGACCACTACATTTTTAGCATTCCAGACTTCAAGTACGGGCATGCCCGCAATGGGACTAGACGGGTCATCCATTGCGGCGGGGTTAACCGTATCGTTGGCTCCGATCACCAGTACCGTATCCGTATCTGGGAAATCATCATTAATTTCATCCATCTCTAATACGATGTCATAGGGGACTTTCGCTTCTGCGAGCAACACATTCATATGCCCAGGCAAACGCCCTGCAACGGGGTGAATCGCGAATCGCACGTCAATGCCCATATTACGCAGTTTTTCTGTTACTTCGTAAACAGGATATTGCGCTTGCGCAACGGCCATACCATAGCCGGGTGCGATCACAACACTGTTGGAGTCTTTTAGCATTTCTGCGACTTCTTCAGCGGTACTCTCGCGGTATTCACCGACCTCTTCATCACCCGATGACGCGGTGCCATCTGAACCAAAGCCACCAGCAATCACACTAATGAATGAGCGGTTCATGGCCTTACACATGATGTAAGACAAAATGGCACCCGATGAGCCAACCAATGCCCCCGTGACGATCAGTAGATCGTTCGCCAGCATAAAGCCTGCCGCTGCCGCTGCCCAACCGGAATACGAGTTCAGCATAGACACCACAACCGGCATGTCTGCGCCGCCAATCGAGGCAACAAGGTGATAACCAAAGGCCAGCGCGATGAGCGTCACTACAATGAGTGCGAACGTGGAGCCTTCGGCATTGACGAAGTTAATCAACAGTAAAAAGGAAACCACGACGGCTGCAAGGTTAAGCTTATGACGATGCGGTAACGCCAGCGCTTTCGACGAGATCACGCCACGCAGTTTACCAAAGGCGACAATCGACCCGGTGAAAGTCACTGCACCGATAAACACGCCTAAGAAGATCTCAACTAAATGAATATTAAGCATCGCACCGGTCAGCGGTGGATGATCAATATAGGTGTTMAAACCGACTAATACCGCCGCCAGGCCGACAAAACTGTGCAGCATCGCCACCAGCTCCGGCATTTCGGTCATCTCAACCCGTTTGGCGTAGTAAATACCAATCGCGCCCCCAATGATCATCGCGAGTATAATCCAACCAACGCCTTGAACATCGGGACCCCAAATCGTCGCCACCAGCGCGATGGCCATCCCGGTCATCCCGTAGTAGTTGCCGGCACGCGCAGACTCTTGCTTTGAGAGCCCAGCCAAACTCAGAATGAAACAGAGTGCGGCAACAATATACGCAGCTTGTACCAATCCTTCAGACATTCTTTCTCCTTACCCTTTACGGAACATTTCAAGCATGCGCTTTGTAACAGTAAAGCCGCCAAAAATATTGATACTGGCGATCAACACGGCAATGAAGGAGAGGAAGGTAACAAAACCGATCCCTTGTCCTACTTGCAATAGCGCCCCGACGATAATGATGCCTGAAATCGCATTGGTGACGGACATCAGTGGCGTGTGTAGCGCATGGGTTACATTCCAGACCACGTAGTAGCCCACAACACAGGCAAGCACAAACACGGTCAAATGAGAAAGGAACTCACTTGGGGCGTAGTTGGCTACCCAGCCAAACGCCCCCAACCCGGCGGCCATTAAACCATACTTGGTTGCCCGTGACGTTTTTTTCGCCTCTGCTTTCGGTGCAGGTTCGGGTTTAGGTTCCGCTTTCGGTTGTGCCGACACTTGAATCGGCGGTGCAGGCCACGTCACTTCGCCTTCTTTAATAACGGTGACGCCACGTACGACTACATCGTCAAAATCAATGGCAATATTGCCGTCTTTTTCTTTGCAAAGCAGTTTGGTGAGGTTAACCAAGTTAGTGGCATACAGTTGTGATGACTGAGTCGGCAAGCGCCCTACCATATCGGTGTAGCCAATCACTTTGACCCCATTTGGCGTGGTGATAACTTGGTCTTTTTCGGTGTACTCACAGTTGCCACCATTGGCGGCTGCCAAATCAACAATCACACTCCCGGATTTCATGCTGTCTACCATCTCTTTGGTAATCAGCGTTGGCGCAGGTTTACCAGGGATCAGCGCCGTGGTGACGATAATATCGACATCTTCTGCTTGTTGCGCATAGAGCTTTTGCGCAGCCTGATTGAATTCATCCGACATCTCTTTGGCATAGCCATCACTGCTACCTGCACTGTCTTGTTTGAAGTCCACTTCAAGAAAGTCAGCGCCCATGCTTTCAACTTGTTCTTTCACCTCTGGGCGAACATCAAAGGCACGAACAATGGCACCTAGGCTCCCGGCAGCGCCAATCGCAGCCAGACCTGCCACCCCCGCACCGGCAACAAATACCTTGGCAGGCGGTACTTTACCGGCCGCGGTGATTTGCCCGGTAAAGAAACGGCCAAATTCGTGGGCCGCTTCGACAATAGCGCGATAGCCCGCAATGTTTGCCATCGAGCTTAGCGCGTCTAAAGATTGTGCACGAGAAATCCGCGGCACGGCATCCATCGCCATCACATTAACATTGCGCGCCGATAATCGCTCAAGCAGCTCTTCGTTTTGGGCAGGCCAGATAAAGCTGACAAGCGTGGTGCCTGCTTGTAGTCGTTCCACTTCATCTTGACCGGTTTGTTCAATCACACCCGGTGCGTTGACTTTAAAAATGACCTCAGACTGCCAAACGGCATCCGTATCAACAATGGTCGCCCCGGCAAGTTCGTACGCAGTATCTTCGAAGCTTGCTTTTTCGCCCGCTCCCTTTTCTACCACCACGTCAAAACCGAGTTTGATAAGCTGTTCCACCGACTTTGGCGTCGCAGCTACCCTCGTTTCATTAACGAGCCTCTCTTTTGGAACACCAATCTGCATAGCTATTCCCTGAATGTTGGCTTATAAGAAATTTTTTAATGGTCACAGGTGAGTACCACCTGAGAGACATTCACTGACTAAATTCGTATTGAAAACGGTTTTACCCATTATTCACTCAGTTGCGGGTGTCAGTAATTTTGTGCTTAGCAACGCAACAGCCTTAACTTAACGAGTTTATTCCTTAATCACCACAGGGCGAGGATCGCCATTAGGGTATAAATGTGATCCAATCGACACTTTATCTGTTTTTATTGTTCATAGTTATGCATTAATTTTGGTATCACTCAGCATCGCCTAACCGCCACGCGCAAAAATCTTGTCGCCATTCTGGTCAATCATCATTTTGGCCTTTGTGATCATCAAGCTATTTGCATCATCTTGATTTCCCAATAGATCAGAACGGATAAAGTGATGGGTCATCACCTGTTCATCGATTTCTTTGCAAATACGCCCGCATACACGGTACTGGCCGCTTTCTGCGGTCGCTTCGGGGTAAATCAAATAGCCTTTGTAATCTGTTGGGATCACAGATGCTTTATTAGCTTGTTTCGATTGACCACCAGAAAAAAGTGCGGAAAACCATCCCATCTTTCTTTACTCCTTTTTATCTTTCAGCTCGGACAAATCAGGCAATATATGATTGGTTAATGCCAAGAGTGATTAAACCACAAATAAAAAAACGCCACATCTCGATGATGTGGCGTTTCGCGTTCTGTCTACGTTTTTTGTCGTCTTATCGGTTTATGCCGATATCACGCTGCAAATGCGCCGGTAAACGGCTTGCATCATAAGCAGGTGCTTGCGTGCTGCGGGTAAACAACACATCCATGGCATGAGCGATCAGTCCTTTGATAGTTACCGCGTAAGATCGACGTGAACGTGTCATATTAACCGTTGCAGTCGTCATACGATCCTCGCTTTATTTTCTGAATCACTCGGCGCGTAGTATAGGTGGCTAACCCACAATGATAAATTGATGAAAATTAAAGCATAGGATTAGTTTTTATAATCCGAAAAGCAAGCAATCGCTAATCAGAAAACTATGTTAACTTACGGTTAAAAAAGCGCCTATTTGCTTTTATGTGCCCTTGAGCTGTCATTATATTTATTTTGTTTGAAAGCCGTCTCCACACCTATGCGATACCTTGTCACTTGCACATGGCCGTGTCTTACTTATTAAAAATGGCGATTTATCGCTCGATTATCGATTAAAACCTGATAACATCAATGTTACACATGTCACTAAGGTGTTGACCATGCTTGCGTTTCTAGCCCGACACTCTGCGATCTTTCTTTTTATTGCTGCGCTGATTGGCTTTGCATTTCCAGCGGTATCGCTAGCGTTGTTTCCTTTTCTTCCCTATGTTTTGTTTGCGCTGATGCTATTTACACTGCTTGGAATCCACCAAGGTTTACTGGTAAAAGCACTGGGCCAGTGGCAAGTGTGGGTATATGCATTTATTCATGCGGTGGTATTAACGCTGATAACCTGTTCGATCGCTTGGTTATTGGGTGCATCGACAGGGTTATTACTCGCGATTAGTGGGATCTGCGCAACCGGCTCCTTGTTTGCCACACCCGCCATTATCCGTTCGTTAGGCATGGACGCGCTGATCGCCATGGCCTACACCATCGCTTCAACGTTGCTGATGCCAGTTGTCTTATTCGTCAATTTAACAATATTCAGTGGTGATGCTTTTTCACTGGATTTACAAAGCTACGTGATTCGATTAGTGGTATTTATTTTCGGGCCCATGGCGTTCGCCGCGATTTTTCACGCGCTGGTCAAGCCCGAAAAACTCAAACGCATTCACGGCAAGCTCGCACAGTTTACTATTGTGCTGGTGTTTAGCTTTCCTTTGGGGCTGGTGGGGCCATTTGGAGAAACCTGGCAAAACGATCAAGCGTATGCCCTAGAACTGTTAGCAATTTCAGTCGCAATTTGCATGCTTTTTTTTACCATTGCCTTCGGTTTATACCGGCGACAAGGACAAGCAGCCAGTATGATCGCCGCGGTGACCGCCGTAAATCGCAATGTATTACTGACCTATACCGTTGCCGGCGTCGCACTTGGCCCGGTATTTTTACCCTTAATCGGTGCCATTCAGTTACCCATTTACCTACAGCCTCTTTTGGTTCGCTGGGCCATACGTCACGCGCATCGCGCTGACACGCAGGTACCCTAGCGCGGCTCGTTTATACAACCGGTACAAAATAAACCAAAGATGCCCAAGCTATCAGCCAAAAGCTAATCAACCCCACATCAAACCAATCACGTTTTTCCATCACCTTCACCTTTCGATAGTATGGCTACATTCAGAGCACCTATTACTGTTATCGACAATAACGATCCAAACTTAATCTAACGGCAACGTTATGCCGAACGTGCAACCTATCGATGAATAAGCAAAGGATGGGCCAAGTTATTGACCCCAACAGGTTTGTGTCTGATCGGGTGTACTCAAATAACACACTAAAGGCTGGCTCGGGAGCGCGAGTGCGTTTTGCTGCCGTGCATACCGAATAAAACACTCCGCCATTGATAAACCAATTGAGCGACGGCGACCTGTCTGCAGTGCGTCATAGCCCTCTTTACCTTGTGCCGTATAAGATGAGGACACACCGGTATATCGGTGCGCATCGTCCATCGCCACCCAATGCTCACCCCGTTTGATTTCTAATTGGGTGATGCGCTGCCCCATTGGGCGCCACGCTTCATAACGATAACGGATAGCGGCACAATACGGGAAACTGCCGGTCCCAAGGCCAGCAACGCCATTGTTGGTCGCGTTGTTGATTGCCCCTTCTAACGCGCTGCGGATTTGTTCGCCTGTCACTCGATACGCGATCACGTCGATCGCAAACGGCAGCAGTGTACCGGCAATTAATGCAGCAGAAAGCGGGCCAGCGTTCAATCCAACTCGAACCCCTCCCGCATTATGTATCGCAAACTCCGCATCAATCCCTTGCTCACGCGCCGCCCAAAGAAAACTCTCGGTGACCAAAGGGGCCACGTCGCTACTGCCTTCGCCGTCAGGGACGCGAACATGGCGTAAACGCTCAGGCACATGCGTGACAATATCACGCTCTAATTGTGCCACTTGTGGACGATACGTCTGTTGCAAGTGGTGTTTTAGATCTAAATCACTCGGCAAAATGAGTACATTCGACTGACTATTCAGATAGTCGCGCGCCGCTTGATAAGAGGTGTCGGTTAATTGCTGCTCGCGCGACGCATCCATCGCCAAACTGCGTCCAAGCAGCACGTAATTTTGACCATTAAAGGCTGTTGGCCGACCTTTTTCATCGATGGATAACGTAAAACGGCCAATAGATTGCGCATGGCACCCGGCTTGCACAATCCAAGTATCATTAACTTGATACCCGTATGGATCTTGGGCCTCGAGACCAATATTTTGAAAATCGCCTTGTAAGACATGTGTGTGCCCTCCCACAATCACATCAATGCCTTTGACTGCTGCTGCGAGTGCCTTGTCTTTGTCATAACCAAGGTGGCTTAACAAAATAATGGTGTTGACCCCTTGAGCACGCAAATACGCCACCGTATTTTTAGCTATCTGGGTGGCAGGCAAAAACGGCGTATCGTGATCGGGATGTGCCAGTGCCGCCATTTGCTCAACCGCCAAGCTAAACAGACCAACCTGATGGCCCGCGTAGGTTTTGATCAGGGTGCTCGCACGTGCGTGCTCTGGCAGGTATGGCATCAAGCTAGGCTTATCGCTTACCCGTTTTTGCTTGTCTTTTGCTTCATCATCCACATGCCAATTACCGGCAAGTAAAGGAAACTTAATATCATCGAGAAAATCGGCAACGGGCCCATTGCCTTGATCCAGTTCATGATTACCGATGGCCATCGCGTCGATCCCAAGGCGATTAAGCATGTCGGCATTTGCTTTTCCTTTAAACAAGGAATAATACAGCGTGCCCTGGAAGCAATCACCGGCGTGCAGAAACAGAAAGCCGTGCTGATTTTGTTCAGCCTGATGACGAAAGTGCTTCACCGCCGATGCAATGCGTGCGAATCCACCGCAATTGGCATATACCCGTGTGTCTTCGCTAWCTAAGCTGAGCGAGACAGGCGTAGACTCAAAGTGTGAGTGCGTATCGTTAATATGCGCGATGGTTAATGAGAATGGTTGTCGTGCTGTCATAATAATCCGTGCCACAACACAAAAGAAGATGATACAAGCTTAACATTGACATATACAAGAAAGGTTAAGTTTTTGATAGATTACTACCTAATCCACAACAGGGAAGCGTGACGATATGCAAGTGAACAAGACCAAAGTGGCTTTTATTGGCCTCGGCGTGATGGGATTTTCGATGGCCGGCCACCTGCAACGTAACGGCTACCCAACCCGGGTTTACAACCGAACCCCCGGCAAGGCCGAAAGCTGGTGTACAACCTATCAAGGACAGAGTGGATGTACCCCTGCTGAGGCAGTCACTGACGCTGACATTGTCTTTATGTGCGTAGGTAACGATGATGACGTACGCAGTGTGGTCTATGGCGACATTGGTGTGCTGGCCAATATGAAAAAAGGCAGTACCTTGGTGGATCACACTACCACCTCTGCAGAGCTGGCGACTGAACTTGCCGACGTGTGTAACCGACAAGGTATTCACTTTTTGGATGCGCCTGTCTCCGGTGGTCAAGCGGGCGCCGAAAACGGCAAACTTACTATTATGGCGGGTGGCGATCCTGCTGTATTTCGTCATGCTGAACCTGTGATGACTGTTTACGCCAGTGCGATTGAGCATATTGGCCCAAATGGTAGCGGCCAGCGCTGTAAAATGGCCAACCAAATATGTATTGCCGGCGTCTTACAAGGCTTATCCGAGGCACTCACCTTCGCGCAATCCGCTGATCTCGATATCGAAAAAATGATCAATGCCATTAAGCATGGCGCCGCAGGCTCTTGGCAAATGGAAAATCGTGCTTTGACCATGGCGGAAGACAGTTTTGACTTTGGCTTTGCGATTGATTGGATGCGTAAAGATCTGGGCTTTTGTTTAGAAGAAGCCGCCAAATTAGGCGTGAACCTTCCCTTAACCGAGCAAGTGGATCAACAGTACAGGCAGCTGCAACAGCGCGGATACGGCCGAAGTGATACCTCAGTCCTGATCAAGCAGTTTGATACGGATACTAAACCATCTTCATCAACCTAACCTAAAAATATGGCAATCCTCGGCACTTGAGGCTGAGGAAAGGCTAAACAAGGTGTGTACAAAAGTTAACCAATAAGGAGGGGTGTAATGACAGCTATCTATGTAATCTGCGCCATCGCCATGATCATTGGCCTGTTCACCTTATACGCACCCTCTATTGAAAAATGGTGTGATAAGCAGTTGAGCACGAGCAAGAAAGATAAGTAGTTATTCACACCTGCCCTCGCTTTTCTCATCCCTCTGATTAAGTGGTATGATGCGCGCCATTGTCGCGCCACTGACTTGTATGACGTTGGCGCATTCGCATCAGCAAGGTTGTACAAACATGGTTAACAACAAAATCCAGTTGTTCTCGAGCCAAGTATATTAAAACCCTATAACTTGCCAAAAAAGCACCCCCTTGCTTAATGTTAACAATAAAGTCAATAGATAAATACCGGAACATCTCACTAAATACAGCTAAAAACCAGCTTTTTGGTCATCCTCCCCAAGTCAATGTTCTTCACAATGACTAAATCCCTAATCACATTATTTATCCAATCTAATATGAGCCGACTAGAATCTTAGGTATAGTTTCTTCAGCGCGTTAAACAAAGAGGAACTATTATGGCTATCAACTTCAAAGAAAAAGTTCGAGGAACAAGGGTATATCATAGCGGAAAAGCCATTAAACCTCGTCCACTGACTGAATCCAGCAAAATTGCAGCACAAGAAAGCTTCGAAAGTGATCGAGGTAGGATCCTCAACTCAGCTGCAATCAGAAGGCTTCAACAAAAAACTCAAGTCTTTCCCCTCGAACGTAATGCTGCAGTTCGCAGTCGTCTCACTCATTCTCTCGAAGTTCAACAAGTTGGTCGATACATCACTCAATTAATCTTTAAAGAGCTCTCTGAAGAATCTAAACAAGAATACGAGCTAACCGGATTAGAACGTCAATTTGAGTCGATAGTCGAAATGTCATGTTTAATGCATGACATTGGCAATCCACCTTTCGGACATTTTGGAGAGCWAGCTATAAACGATTGGTTTTCTAGAAATTTACTATCTCTTGTAATGGATAAGAACGGTGAGCCCACAATCGACTTACCAAAGCCAATCCAACAAGATCTTACCAATTTCGAAGGTAACGCACAGGCTATCCGCCTAGTTCACACTCTACTCGAGCTCAATCTAACCTATTCGCAAGTATCTGGTGTGTTCAAGTATACTCGCCGTGGGGATCAACCATCGCCTAAAACAAAGAGCAACTCGGAATTACATGACTATGACTATTTGATGAAAAAAGTGGGTTATTACTTAAGTGAACACCGCTACATAGAGTCACTAAAAACGGTGCTGTCAATGGACTCTCATTGCCGCTCTCCATTTTCATACATAATGGAAGCTGCGGATGATATTTCCTACGGCATTGCAGACATTGAGGATGCTGTTGAAAAAGGCATTCTCACAGTAGATCAACTCAAAGAAGTTTTAAACGACGAATACCAATCTCTTGTAAAAGAGTACGATTTGCAAAACAGTGAAGAGATGAAAAAGATCGTTGATGTCGCCAGTGAAAGCGCTTCAAAATCCGATAACTGTGCGAACAGCCACTTCTTCATTACTCTTCGCGTGGAAATAAAAAAACGCCTACCAAAACATGCATGCAAACAGTTTATAGATAACATAGAGAAGGTATTTCACGGGAGCTTCAATAGAGCGCTAATTGAAGATCATAGTGATAATCATGCATTAGTAAAAGCTCTTAAGAATGTTGCTATGAACTATGCTTTCTGCGATCCAGAAGTAGAAAAAAGTGAGCTACAAGGATATAGAATCATTACGGGGTTACTTGAAGCGTATAAGCCATTATTACTATTAAGAAAAGAGACTTTTACCAACATTAAAGAAGCCCCTCTATACGAGAGAAGACTCTACAAAAAACTACCGAACAAGCACCTTCGAGCATACGAAATCGCTATGCAAAGGTTAGAGAAAGAAAAAAATAAACCGTCTGACCTTACGTACTTACCCTATGACTTTGATGACGATATTTGGGAGTTTTATTTTCGAGTCCGCCTCATCCAAGACTATATTAGCGGCATGACCGATCAGTACGCTTATGACGAATATCGTAATCTACATGTGTTGGACTAAGTAAAAGCAGACAATCTGAAATGTAATTACAATATAAGGGAAGTCATCTTCCCTTTTAATCACTCTTAATTTAACTATTCACGAGAATTCATTTTGAATTATCATCAATCCACTAATGTATACCTGTAAATATAAGATGAAATCACAGATATTAGTCATTCAACCAAATCACCTCTTGCTCCAAAGCTAAGCCATGCTTCTTCATTTTCGTCACCAACTCTCGTAACTCTGATGACTGTGCTAAAAGCTTTTGGCTATTGCGCTCGAAAGAGGCAAAATCCCGGGCCGTGTCAACCCAAAGCTGGTTTTGTCCATAACGCAACAAAAACGCCTTCCAATTCGGCATCATCCAAAACTCTGCTCTTTCTGTAAGCTTCTCTTTGAGGCGGCGGTAGTTATTCAGCCCTACTCCATCATAGTCAGCAAAAAAGTAGACTATCGGTGCCCTTTCAGGCACCGATAACCAATCAATTAGTTTGTTGTGTAGCTGCCCGCGGTACCAAATAACGGTAGTAGGTTCGTTATTAGGCAACCAATCTAGTCTGTCAAATAGCGCTTGATTCTCCACCAGCCAAATGGAATGTTCTGTGTGAAGATGTCTATTTCGCTCTCCGCCCACCTCAAGCGACAAGACACCAAACGCTTCTGTGGCTGCATTTAAGTGCTCGGTTGGCACGCCGGAAACCTCCCACAAAGGGTTAGCAACCGTTTTAGCCAGAGCGTAAGTGACATCGTGACCTGCGTATCCTTGTTTGCTGCTGCGTGTCGAGGCTATGTTTGCCGATCGTTGCGGTACACTGGAAGATACACGTTGGTCGGGGGCTAATCGTTCAAGTTCAACGGCGGCTACATCTATATCTTGAATTCGATAAACAACACCACGGCCTTTAGGCGTAATTTGCACACACCGCGTTTTGTGATTGAACGCTTCAAGCTGCTTCTTTTGAGACGGTGTCATTGTACTTCCGGCAACGGAATCAGGGTAAACCTCAACGAGTCGCGAGAGTGCTTTCACCAACGCCTGGCTCATAGCGATGACTCTGCATATGATTGGGGCAGCTCTTGACTCTCTAGTGGTTCGAAAATCTGCCAGCTATTTCGACTAATATGATTTTTGCCATTGGCTTGGTGAATTGGCACACAATAACGCGCGGTGGTTAAGGGGGCTGGTGAGGCAAATATCAAGGCAAAACCGAATTGATCCGCAATCTCTATCAAGCTCGTTTGGTTCTGGGTATCCAAAGCTGACGCTTCATCCAAATAACAGACTGCTTTCATTTGGTGGCGTTTATCTTGCATGAGGTACAACATCGCCAGACCCGTCACAAGCTTCGCCATCAATACGGTTCCGTTAGAGGCGGCACTATCAATTTCTTCAAATGACTCTTGCGGCTGGCCGTGCTTGGCAACGACAAATTCAAGCCGGAATAAGTCTGCTACTCTTAAACCTTGGCGAGCATTGCCCTCATCAATCAGCAGGCTCTTCGCGCGCTCTAAATCAGCATCATCGAGGATGCTGCCCTGATCAAATAGCTCAAAACTTTGACCACTTTCAGTTTGCTCTGCTTGTTGGATCAGCACATTCATCGCATCAACAAGCAGACTTTGTTCGACTGGCTCAATTTTGAAAATTTTAAGATCTGACAGCTGCCTTTGGCTGATCAGGCGGTTGAATTCCTTCATCTTACTTTGCAATGCATATAAACCACTGCGCAGCTCTCTTAAACTGGCAGTGACGTTGACGACGGCCGATCGGGCCCGCCTTTCCAGTGCTTTTTTCTCATCGTCCAAACAATGATTGAATTGAATAATACCCTCTAATTCTTCATCTTGTGTTTGCGCCATCTGAAACTTAGTCAGCCCTTTTTGACCCAATTCATTTTTCATTTGGCGCAGTTCTTTTGATAGCTGATCAAGGGCTTTACAATCTTCAATGTAGTCCTGAAGACGATCCGGAAGTGACGCCAAAGACCAATCATCCCCCGCTATCCAGGGCGAATGTGGCTGGTCAGAAAGCCCGCTAAATAGCGCTTGGTCATCTATTCTTTGTTTTTTTAGTTTTTCAACACTGCTCTCGTCTGAAGCCAGCTTATTAAGCTTATCCGCTACCTCACTTAATTGCCTTGAAAGATCGGCTTGCTTTTCTCCTGAGTTGTTAAGCGCATCGTTAATCGCTACTCGCTGTTTCTCAACAGCCTGTCTTTGCTCGATTCGCTGTGCTTGATTGTGTGTTAACTCTTGTAACTGTTGGAAGTCTTTTAGCTCTTGTTCACACTGCCTAACGGCACTATTTAATTCGGCCTTTTTCCTCTCAGCCGCCTCTTGCTCTCTACTCGCTTGAAGTAATTCTTTGAGCTCGTTTATTTGCTCATTAACGCTACCAATTTCCTCCAAAACCTCTGACTCTGTTTTTTGCACATGCTGAGGCAATAGCTCATGAAGCGACAATGTTAAGCCGGGGAGCAAGCATTGCTGTGAGGACTCGCGATTAAAAACGCTTCGCAACTGCTCAGCATTAAGCGAGTACTGCGAGGGTGGCAGTTGCAGAACTTGTTGGCTGAGCACTTTGTTTAGATTATCTAACTCGTGTGTATTGAGCGTCTTAGAAAGGTGAAGGTATAAATTGTCATTTAGGGTTCGCTGTTGATACTGCAACCGCTGGCGCTGCTGTTCTTTTTCTTGCAATTGTTTGCTAAGCATCTCGGAAGAGGAGCGCTGGGACTGAACAAATAATGTGGCCTGCGCTTCATACTCTTTCTCGGCGGATCGTAACTGACTCTCTAGGAACTCTTGATTCGGAATTAGGGCAAAGCGCGCTTTAAGCTCTTGATAATGCTGCTCCATACGATCTAGCTCTGCCAGTTTATTGGCTAAGTCCTGGCGTTCTCCAGCTAGAGCGATATCTTGGTCTCGAAGTTCACGTGAGGCTTGTTCAAGCTTAGCCTTTTGCTTAACTAGCTGTTCCCTCGTCGTTTGAACGTGACCATGCCAGTCTTTTAGCAACGTATCCACTTTCGGTTGGCATACCGCGATCTTTCCTCGTAAAGATAAGGTACGCTCAAACTTTTGCTCGAGTTGTTGAATCGTCTCTCGATTATTGCAAGCGACTAGGTACTGCTCGCGCTCTAGATTAATGTCTTGAAACGCTTTTTCCCATTCCTGCTTAAAATCAATGCTGGCGTTGGGTAACTCTCGACTAAATATCGCTAACAAATATTCTTTCACATCACTAGAATTTAGTTTGTCGAGCCGCAGCGTCTTGGTGAGTACCTGCTGAAAGGAACGGGCATCGCTAATGTGCTCAAGCTTGAATACGGTAAAATCAATATCGCTCGTCTTCTTGCTTTGTGCACCGCCATAAATCAAGTGACGGAAGTCCCTCTCGTTATATCGATGGACGCTATATTTCTTTTTTGCTAAGTGACTGACAAGCTTTGGTTGGCTGACGATATTACCATCATCTAAACGATAATCGTCTAAATTCAACTCTCCCTTGTAGGCAAAGTACTCATAGTCATGGCCCACCCCTTTACCGACACACCCAAACACTACTGTGCCCGTTTGCGGTAGAATTACTTCTAGTAAGATGTAGGCGCTATTATTTGGGAAGTAAAAGCGACGCGTTTGATCTCGCGTGTGCGAGCCAAAATCCATTTTTCTCTGATCGATGATAAGCAGAAATTGAAGCGCATTGATAAGGCTTGTTTTGCCATGGTTATTGGGTGCGATTAATGACACAGAATCATCGAGAGGAAGTTCAGCGCGCTGGTATCCCGCACTGCCGATTAACGCTACACGTTGAAAGCCATAACTTAACATGATTCATCTTCCTCATAAGCCGTAGCCGCTATATCACTCTCAGATGCGTGCTCTGTAATTGCTTGGAAGTGATCAAGGTAGCGATATACCGACGGCAACAAACGCCAGTGATTGTTCTCTTGAACAGCGAAACCTTTTCGCACAGCATTGTCGAGTATCTTTGCGAGTGCATCTCGGTCTAGCTCTTCTGCATCCAAAAGTCCTTGATGCTTTTCGTAAATGTCATCGAGTAAGGTGTTATCAATTGTCCATTGGTAAAACTGACCAAGGGAGCGACCGCTATCCGCTTGATGATCAAATAGCACCATTAGCAATAACGCTAAATGACGCGATTGTTTATTGATGTTCTGATTACCTTCTTCATCATGAAACCAAGCAAAGCCGCGTCCATCAATGCGCAAATCAAAACCTAGGTTTGCAAATAGATACTGATACTGTTCTGCTTGCAGCTCAAGCTCATGCCATAGCGCGGCATCCGCCGAGCGGTTAAGGTGTCGTCCAGAGCTAAAAAGGTGAAATAACTCGGTCAAATATGCCAGTTCATTTAAATCGATTTTACTATTTCGCATGATCTATACCCTTTGCAGGAGTTGGATCAGTTAATGCCCTGATTTTATGGGGGTAATAAGTAACGGCGACGGTGTTTAACGCTGTAGTATTCGAGTGTGGCCCTAACGTGCTTTCCCATTGAGGCTCTTGCACAAGTTCATGGTAAAGTCTTAATAACGCTGCGTCCGATAAATGCGGATAGTGTTCCCTCAGCCATATCATAAGATTGTCAACCGGCAACGAATCGCTCAGCTTTTCTCTCAACCGCGCTTCATCCACCCAGCTGACCGTTGAACTCGTCGGTCCATCTCCTTCATCAGGGAAAACGACAGCAATAGGCTCAAAATTCATGAATTCAGCCATTAATTCGCGCACCTCATTGCCCAATTGAATTTTGGTGACACGGCTACTTGTCCACAAAGGTAGCCCCTTGGCGTTGAGCCCTCGCGCTAATCCCTTTTTACGAACTTGACTGAGCTGCTTACTAATCACCGCTGAAAGCTGGTTATGCTGTCTTGCTTCCTCACGTAATGGCAGCAAAGTATCAGCACATTGTTGAGCAATGACGCGTCCTTGATAACGAAGCTCTTTCACTTGATAAGCAATCTGGCGCATCGCCAGCCTTTGTTGATACAAAGCTCCACGTATCGAGAGTCGATCGACCGCATCATCCAGTGCTTCTTCTGCTTTTTCTAATAACGGGTAGAAGCTACCACCAAGGCCGCTGTCCATCATTTCGTTCATCGGCTCAACGTATTGATCGTACACTTCTAGGACTTCACGGTAACGACGCTCAATCGGCATACTGGTATCCGCCGATTTCGCTAATTCTGCTATTTCAAAAATTGCTTGTTTGTCTTGGATTAGCTGTTGGGTGATCTTTCTGACAAGCTCTGAGAGTCTGTTCGCGCCGGCACGCAGCAAATCATTGTCCGACCCATCTAGCCCTTCTAACACCTGGCTGGTGGCGTCTTTAATCGCGTCGACTCGCGCTCTAAGTACCGCTGATAAGCCAAGCTCATGCTCTTGCGTCAAGCCTCTCACAAAATCCACGACTAATGTATTTAGCTGATAGTCACTACTTCGGTTAATAGGTTGCAATATATCTGCATTAACAAGGCTAGTGAGTACAGTATTACTGTCTGTTTGCTTATTTTTGAATTGATTGATCACCTGCTCAAGTACTCTCAGCTCAAACGCTGGAAACTCTCGCGAAAGCCGCGTTAGCTGCTCAATAACCTCCCAATGTTGATGTAACTGAAAAATGAGACTTTTAGGTGCGACCATTTCACTCCCTTATTCAACGACTTGCCGGCTTTCATTCCGCCGAGACTATCTGCAGGTTTAACTATTTTTATGATGTCTCCTTAATAGCAGTAGGTAAACACTAAACGCATAAACATGTCGAATAACTAGACTAGGATCTAAATTGCGCACGTAGTCTATTAGGTGAGAGTAGCTATTTCGATACCGCGCGTTGTCATCGATAATCCAGAACACCTCAGCTTTTCTCATCGATACCGTTAAGTGGTATGATGCGCGCCATTGTCGCGCCACTGACTTGTATGACGTTGGCGCATTCGCATCAGCAAGGTTGTACAAACATGGTTAACAACAAGATCCAGTGGTTTCCGGGCCATATGCACAAGGCTCGAAAGGAAATCGAAGAAGTCGTCCCTAAGATCGATGTGATCATCGAAGTGCTCGACGCACGCATCCCCTTTAGTAGCGAAAACCCTCTGATCCGCACACTGCGTGGCGACAAGCCAGTGATCAAAGTACTGAACAAACGCGATCTTGCCGATCCGGCTATGACAGATATTTGGATGGCCCACTTGGAGCAAGAGCAAGGCGTTTCAGCAATGGCGATCACCACGCAGCAGCAAAGTGAAGTCAATCGAATCATGGAGCGGTGCCGCGCACTGGCCCCTCATCGCGAAGCCATGGGTAAAAATATTCGCTCAATGATCATGGGGATCCCTAACGTAGGCAAGTCCACCATCATTAACAGCCTTGCCGGCCGAGTGATTGCAAAAACAGGCAACCAGCCCGCCGTGACGCGCCAGCAGCAACGGATTAACTTGCAAAACGGCGTAGTGCTCTCTGATACACCGGGAATTTTATGGCCAAAGGTTGAGAACCCACATAGCGGTTTTCGTCTCGCAGCAACCGGCGCTGTGAAAGATACAGCAATGGACTACGACGAAGTGGCTTTTTATACCGTGGAGTACTTGGCGAGTGCCTACCCCGAGCGGCTACAAGAACGCTATCAGCTTGATGTATTACCCGACACAGACATTGAGTTGATGGAAGCGATTGGTGCCAAGCGCGGTTGTCTGCGCGCGGGAGGGCGGGTTGACTTGCACAAAGCCTCAGAAGTGCTGTTGCATGATTTACGCGCCGGTGCGCTAGGTGGCCTCACGTTAGAGAAACCGGACATGATTGAAACCGAGCTGGTGCAGGTTGAAGAAGACAACGCCCGTCGAGAGGAAGAAAAAGCCGCTAAAAAAGAGGCCCGTCGTAAGCGTTACCTCAAAAACAAGCGTTAATACAGCCAGTGACATGACAACCAGTCTCATGCCAAAGGGGCATTCGGCTCCTTTGGCAAGGATGCAGCTAGACTTTAAATTGCCCCACTAATTGTTGCAACGCCGTATTTGCCGCTTGTAAATCATGTGCACGCTGCTCGGTAGTTTGCCCATGTTGATGCAGCTTAGCGACGATATCACGGATAGACGTCATGGTTTGACTAATATCTTCAGTGACCTGGCTTTGCTCGGTGGCAGCCGTGGCGATTTGCGTGCTTAGCTCGTCAACCTGCGTCACTGATTGGGTCATGGTTTCAATCCGCTGCTCAACCTGTTGGCTACTCTCTGAAGATGAAACACACTGCTCTCTCGTCTCCTGCATAGATTGACTGGCCTGTGTCACAGCGTCACTGACCTGTGCCAACATCTTATCGACTTCACCGGTGCTCTGTTGCGTCCGCGAGGCGAGGTTTCTCACTTCATCCGCGACAACCGCAAAACCGCGTCCCTGGTCGCCCGCCCGAGCCGCTTCAATCGCCGCATTCAAGGCCAGTAAGTTAGTCTGTTCTGCAATATCACCAATCACGCCGAGAATCGATTCAATTGCTTTAGTATGCTCTCGCATTTGCGCGACTTTTTGCTCACTGGTTTCCACGTTATCGACAAGGGCTAAGACACTGCGTGTCGATGCCTGCGTCTCTTCACGCGCTTGCTGGGCTTCTGATTGCATCTGACGCGTGACATCATGGCTTTGATTAACGTTTTCCGCGACATCAGAAGCAGAGGCACTTAGTTGATTAATCGCGGTAGCAACGCCTTCTGTTTCTCTTACATGGGCATCTAATGTCGATAAGGTTTGGCTAGCATCATGACTGATTTGCTCAACATAGTTCGAACAGGTTTGATTTGCGCTCATCACTTTCTGCACTAAGTCTTGCAAGTACGCGATGAAGTCATTCACTGAATGAGAGATGCTATCCAGCTCATCATTACCTTTTGTCGGCAATCGTAGTGTGAGATCCGCATCGCCTGAGGATAAGCTATCCACATTTTGCTTAAATGTCGCAAATCGGCCATGAAGTCGTTTAAACGCAATGAGCATGACCACGAGCAATAAGCCGATCAGAGGTAACTGGATCCAAGCAAGGGTGGTGAGAATTTTATCGCTCAACGCCGTGAGTGCCGAGGTTGGCTTGGCAACGACCAGCGTCCATGGCGTACCAGAGACTGGCGACAGCAATAAAGTTTGCTCCTGGTCTTTACCTTCAAAGATCAAACGCTGCGTCTGTTGATTTAGAGCCGTATCAATAGCCTTGGCGAAAGGCGTGTTGAAACGTGAGACCGATTTAAGTACATCGTCA
Organism: Salinivibrio sp. MA351; assembly: GCF_001996065.1. Lineage (NCBI taxonomy): Bacteria > Pseudomonadati > Pseudomonadota > Gammaproteobacteria > Vibrionales > Vibrionaceae > Salinivibrio > Salinivibrio sp. MA351. Next base: position 23,287 of record NZ_MUFG01000022.1, read on the forward strand.
CGCGTGAAACCACCACGGCTTTGGCTAAGGATCTTGCCATCGGATTCCACAATGGCAATGTTGGCATCTAAGGCTTTTTGCTTTTCCGCGACCAATTGATTAAAAAAACCAAGCGTGACATCAATGGTTGCTACACCATATAAATTGCCTTGCTGATAAATCCCCATGGCACAATTGGTACGAGGCTGAGCGCTGGCACCATCTTTATAAGCATTGGCCCAAACGCATGCTCCCCGAGGCGCATTTTGACCCGCACGATGCCAAGGTTGGGTGTAATAATTTGGGGCCTCGTCGCTATTCCAGTAAGTATTCTCAACTAATTGTCCGCTGTCATCACGGTGATAAAAGGTAGAGGCGCGATCAACGCCCGCGAGGCGTTTATTAGGTAGTGGCCATATACCGCCTCCAAATACCAGAGGGTTGCCGTACTGATCAATAAGGTGCGGTAGTTGGGTATCGATTTGGGCGCTGGTTAAGGTTGGGATAAGTTGCGTAATGGCGCGCTGCTGCGCTTTTACTTCACGAAGAGCGAAGGTAATATCGCGACCCACTTCATTCAGGTTAAGCTTAAGTCTTTCTTCTCCCTCTTTTTTTAGCGTCGGTGCAATCCATGTCTGTATGCTAAAAACAGTCAGGATCGTCGCGATCAGTAAAAAGACGATCAATCCGATACTGTATCGACCTTGTATGGTGGCAAACGGTGATCGAGTCGGTTGCATGAAAATATTCCCTATTTACGAACAGCTCAGCTACTCACATCACCATACTTTTGTGTACCAAGAAAAGCGTGGGGGAGCATCACATTATGTGTGCACGATTATAAAAAACCCGTCGTACCGAAGTACAACGGGCGTATGCTAATGCCTTTATGTAATTATCATTGTTTATGACGTCACATCCACCAGCGCATCGGCCAACCTATCGATATGTCGCTCTGCCAGGCCAGCAATGTTTATCCGGCTATCTCCTACCGCATAGACGCCGTGTTTGTCTCGCAACTGATGGATCTGCTCACCAGTCAAACCAAGTACGGAAAACATGCCACGATGGTGTTGGATAAAATCAAAATAACCGTCACCTGTGCGATCGCGAAGGGCTAACGTCAGGCCTTCTCGTAAGGCATTAATGCGGGTGTTCATGGCTTTAATTTCATTGCGCCATTGCTGCGTAAGCGCATCATCCGTCAAAATGGTTTCGACAATTGCGGCACCGTGATCCGGTGGCATGGTATAGGTGCTGCGCGCCAGTTGCATGATGCGCCCTTTCGCATTCTGCGCTTCTTGGGCAGATTTACCCACCACAATCGCCGCGCCTGTACGTTCTCGATACAAGCCAAAACTCTTAGAGCAAGATGTCGCAATTAATAGCTCTTCAACATTATCGGCTAAAAGACGCAAACCCCGAGCATCTTCTTCTACCCCATCACCAAAGCCTTGATAGGCAATATCAACAAAGGGGGTAAATCCGTTGCGATTTGCAAGCTCTGTGATCGCTTCCCATTCCTTCAGGCTTATATCAGCACCTGTGGGGTTATGACAACAACCGTGTAACAATACCACATCGTCGGCGCCCGCCTGTGATAAGGCATTCAGCATGGCATCGGCATCCACCATTTTGGTCTCACGATTAAAATACGGATAGAATTTCACCGTCAGGCCTGCCGCTTCCATCACCGGCTTGTGATTCACATAGCTGGGGTCTGTCAACCATACGGTGGTCACCGGCTTCGCGAGATTCATCAGATCGGCCAGCATACGCAGCGCCCCACTTGCGCCTGGTGTTTGCACGGCGGCACAACGGTCATATGCGTCCGTCCCTTTGAGTAAGAGATCGACCATAGCTTGGTTGAAGTTTTCATTGCCGGCCAGGCCAACATAGGCTTTCGTTTGCTGAGTTTGCGCTAGGGATTGTTGTGCCGCTTTAACGGCTTGCATAATTGGCGTTTGACCATGACTATCACGGTAAACGCCAATGCCTAAGTCCATTTTATGCTCACGCGGATCGTCACGATAAGCCAGTGACAAAGAGAGAATGGGATCCTGCTGGGCAGGCGAGAGCAGATCTAACATAGTAATACGTCCTTTTAAGCCTGGATGCTCAAGATACGCTATACCCTACCCCATGCGGGAAAATTGGCAACCTCTTACCCGCGATTCTCTTGTCGATGTTGCGCACGCTCGGACAGAAAGTGTACGCATTGGTTGGCACTCCCCCGCCATACGAGGTTTGGATCGGCCTCTGCTTGGATAAATTTGCCGTCGATCAACACATCAATCAACGCCACCACCTCTTGCTGCTCAGAGGATAATTGTTCCAGCGTGTAGCCTGTCCACAACCAAATGTCTTTATCCGGGGCACTTAACACCACCTCTTGTAACAATTTTTTTACACTGTCGAGGTTAGCAGGATGCAAAGGATCGCCACCACTTAACGATAAACCGCGCCGCGGGATCCGTGTATCGAGAAGATCACGAATGATCTGATCTTTAATCACATCAGTGAAAAGGTGGCCACTTTTCAGCGGCCATGTGGCTTTGTTATAACAGCCTCGACATTGATGCTCACAACCTGAGACAAACAAAGTGCAGCGCGTGCCAGGCCCATTGACAATATCGACCGGGATATACTGGTGATAATGCACGATATACTCCCTACATATGTTTAACGCGGCGGATCACTTCTTGCTGCTTACCTGGGTTAAATGGACGTGTATCCGGGCTACCCAAATAGCCACAGACGCGACGAGTCACCGACACGCGCGCTGGGTCGTGATTACCACATGCCGGACAGGTAAAGCCTTTGCTGGTGCAATCAAATTCGCCGGTAAACCCACATTCATAGCATTCATCGATCGGCGTATTGGTGCCATAGTACGGCACGCGATCGTAGCTATAATCCCAGACGTTCTCCAACGCTTCTAAATTATGCTGGATGTTGGGATACTCGCCATAGCAAATAAAGCCACCATTGGCTAAGCGTGGATAGTCCATTTCGAAATCGATTTTATCGTAAGGTGTGACTTGTTTTTCCACGTCGAGGTGGAAGCTGTTGGTGTAATAGCCCTTATCCGTCACCCCTTCAAGCACACCAAAGGCTTGCGTATCAAGCTGGCAAAAACGACTACAGAGGTTCTCACTCGGGGTGCTATACAAACTAAAGCCATAGCCTGTTTCTTCTTTCCAGCGCTCGGTCGCATCATGCAAGTAGGCGACAATCGCTTTCGCTTTCTTTTGCTTAACCACGCTGTCGTAAAGATGCGGCGTGCTGCCATAAAGGGCATTAATCGTTTCGTGTAGGCCAATATACCCTAGCGAAATCGATGCTCGGCCATGTTTGAAAATCTCACTGACTTCATCATCTGGGTTAAGGCGGATCCCACATGCACCTTCCATATATAAAATGGGCGCCACGCGGGCTTTTACCCCTTTAAAACGCGCAATTCGAGTATCGAGTGCCTGACGAGCAATATTTAACGTTGCATCGAGGCGCGCATAAAAGGCGTCTTCATCCCCTTCTGCTTCAATCGCCAATCTGGGTAAATTGACACTGACCACGCCCAAGTTATTCCGCCCTTCATGGATCAATTCGCCGTTTTCTTCATAGTCACTTAAGAAGCTTCGGCAGCCCATCGGAGTTTTAAACGAACCGGTGACCGATACAACTTGGTCATAATTGAGAATATCGGGATACATTCGTTTTGAGGCGCATTCAAGCGCAAGTTGCTTGATGTCATAGTTCGGATCGTCAGGCTGTCGGTTTAAGCCCTCGCGAATGCAAAAGACCAATTTAGGGAACACAGCGGTTTTGCGATTTTCGCCCAAACCGGCAATACGGTTGGCTAAAATAGCACGTTGTACTGCACGCGCAGACCATGATTCACCGAGCCCTAACCCAAACGTAACAAACGGGGTTTGCCCATTGGCCGTATGTAAGGTGTTTACCTCATACTCCAGCGATTGAAACGCATCAAAGCACTCTTTATCGGTTCTTGCTCGCGCATATGCCTCGGGCTCAGCAATGGCCCACTCTCGCGCCACAAGTAAATGTTTTTGGTAGCTTGCTTCAACGTAAGGCGCTAACACCTCATCAATACGATTGATGGTGGTGCCACCGTATATATGACTCGCCACTTGCGCGATAATTTGTGCCGTCACCGCTGTGGCGGTCGAAATCGACTTAGGCGGGGCAATTTCTGCGTTCCCCATTTTAAATCCTTTTTGCAACATGCCGGCTAAGTCAATCAACATGCAATTAAACATGGGGAAGAAAGGCGCATAGTCTAAATCGTGGTAATGAATTTCGCCGGATTCATGGGCGCGGACAACGGCGCTCGGTAGCATGTGCTGTTTGGCGTAATGCTTCGCCACGATGCCCGCGAGTAGATCGCGTTGCGTCGGAATAACTTTGCTGTCTTTGTTGGCGTTTTCATGCAGCAACTCGGTGTTCGTTTGACCGACCAACCCTTGTACCTCATGATTCAATCGCCCTCGGCGCTCTCGTGCAATGTCTCTATCGTGGCGGTATTCAATGTACGCGCGCGCGACCGCTTTATGCGGGCCAGCCATAAGCACATCTTCTACCGCATATTGGATGTGATCGATGTCTACTTCGGCATCGCCAGCAAATTGCGTCGCAATGGTATCCGCTAAACGACGAATCGCCTCATCAGTCAATGGGCATGATTCAACGTCACGCAGCGACTGCGCTGATTCTCGCGCACACGTCACCGCCTGAACGATACGATCTGCATCAAATGGGACGCGTGTTCCGTCGCGCTTAATTACCGCTGGCATATGCCCTCCACACCATATATAGGATTATAAAAACATCATAAACACAAGATGTGGCATTAGATAGCAAATGCGGGATCGATTGTGTTGACTCAGATCATCGAACTTTCGAATAACCAAAGTCGGCCGTTCAAACGCCTATCTGTTCTCCAATTTGCTGATCTGTCTTGTTGCAATTGTTAGCGAAAATCAAACCTTGTCCGCAATTTGATCGCGAACTCACCTACACGTTGAATATTTGCAGTAGGATCACGGTGAAAAGCAAATGATTAAGGTAAGGGGCAATCGTGCTTCGACGCGTCGGACTGTTGGTGCTGCTAGGGCTATATGTTGCCCCAAGCTATGCACTCACGGTAGCAACATGGAATTTTGAATGGCTAACCTTAAAGACCGATCAACGGGCTGGTATTCGCCATGAAGAGGATTACCTACAACTCGCGGCCATATTGGCGCAGATCTCTCCAGACGTGTTGGCATTTCAGGAGGTCGATAGCCCTGAGGCGTTAGCCCGTGTGATACCAAAAGAAAAATATAACTATTACTTTTCCGACCGTTACGCCGCACTCAAATCCTCTTCTCACAGTCAGCAGCTGACTGGCATCGCCGTGCGCAAAGGTTGGCAGGTGGACGATCGGAAGGATTTTCGTGAGATTGCCTTACCCGGACTGTTTGGACCCCCTTCTTTGCGTTATGGCGCCTATGTGGTGATCACGCCTCCTGGCCATGCACCTATTCACTTATTATCCGTTCATCTCAAGTCGGGATGTTTTCACCAACGCCAAGGCACAAGCAGCTGTAAAAAACTGAGTCAACAATTCAGAGCGCTCGCGGAATGGCTCGCGGATCGTGATGATAAAAACGTTATCATTGCCGGCGACTTTAATCGCTACATCGGGGAAAATAATGATCCATTTTGGCATACATTTAACGCTCATCGCCTTGAAATCGATGCCAATCCCCCCAACATCGTCAACGTCACCAAAAACGTGCGAGCACGCTGTAAAGCACGTCGTTACAACTGGCGTACTCAAACCTGGAACCAGGTGATGTACAGCCGCTTAGTGGATCATGTTTTGGTCTCTGAGCCTCTTGCAGCCCAATGGCAGTACAGTTTTCAGTATCAGTTTGACTACCACAAGGTAATGACATACCGGCTCAGCGACCACTGCCCGATTGTTGCGCACTTCGACATTGAGTCGGCGTCGAAATAGATTGACCCAATCGCAAAAGGTTGAGAAGGTCTTAATGCCGCTAGGAATGTCATGGTATTGACACAGTGAGCCGTTAGCCTTGCTATATGTGATGGGTTAACGATCACTCAAGGAGAAAAAATGAACAGTTTACAGCATCAGGTTATCCCAACAGATGATGACCTGTTAGCCGATTATCTTGATGATACATCGGCGTATCATCGCCCCAACATAGCGGGCCACAATGATGTCTTTAGTGATGATATTGAAGACGCCACACGCTAGCCTGATTGCCTCAGCGTTAATTTAACTTCACGCTGACAACGCGTCATCCTACCCTTGTTACGTTGTCAGCAAATCCACCGACGTGTCGATATATTATGAAAAAAGCTCTCTCTGCGGTGCTGTTATGCGCCTCTTTTCTGTCTTTTCAAGCCCTTGCGGCCCCCGAACTGATAGCCAAATCAACCCTTGATTTTGGTGACTTCGAAAAAACAGCGAATATCGAGATCGAGGGCAATATTCAAGACGATGTACTTCGTCTTGTTGAGCGTGGAGTCAAAGAAGAAGAAGCTGACTACTTTGTGATTAACCAAGTCAGTGAAGATACCCACAAAGAGGTATTGATCGTGTCGGTGACCCTCTACCGTGAGTTCACTACTGACAATCAAAAACGCTTTGAGAATCGGCTCGGATAAGCATGAAATGATAAGAGAGGTAGGTACGAGTGCGTCCCAGCGTCGACCTACCTAACGCTTTAGGCTTTCCTTTGTTACACTTCTGCACTTTATAACGATAAGAGCAATGTTGTGATTGGAACCTTAAATAAAATGCGCACCGAAGCAGGCGCATCCGTGCAGTATTTTCTCCGTGTCGGTGAGCAAGAACTACACCTTAACCCGCTACTGGGCCACACGCTCACCCTGACACACACTGGCAATATCTTTTGTGATGCGTGTGGTCGAAAAACCAAAAAAAGCTATTCACAAGGTCACTGTTATCCCTGCATGAAGAAGCTAGCGCGCTGTGACATGTGTATTATGAAGCCTGAAACCTGTCATTATGCACAAGGGACATGCCGGGAGCCTGAATGGGGCGAGCAGTTTTGCATGACCGACCACATCGTGTATCTCGCCAACACGTCTGGGCTAAAAGTCGGGATCACACGCGCGAACCAAATGCCAACCCGCTGGCATGATCAAGGCGCAACGCAGGCTCTGCCAATCTTCCGTGTGAAAACCCGCCATGTATCTGGCCTCGTTGAGGTGGCAATCGCTAAACACGTTGCCGACAAGACGAACTGGCGTGCGATTCTCAAGGGGGACAACGACGTACTTGATTTACCAACAGAAGCGGAACGCCTCACCCAGGCCATTGCATCCGATCTTGCTGATATCCGTTTACAATTTGGTCAAGATGCCATTGTGCCGGCTGAGCAAGATGCTCTGACATTTAGTTACCCTGTCACTGAGCATCCAACCAAGATAAGCTCCCACAACTTTGATAAAAATCCGCACGTAAGCGGTATATTGAAAGGAATAAAGGGCCAATATTTGATTTTCGATACTGGCGTGATCAATGTGCGTAAATTTACCAGCTATGAAGTCACGGCTTCGCACGAGTAACTGACACTTGGGGTTCCCCTAAAACCGTGTAAGGCTACCCACAGACTTGCACGGTGTCTGCTTTTATCGGTGTGCTTTATCAGTCAGCACCGCCATCGTAAGACGGCTCACGCATATATCGCGGCCGCGTTCATCTTGGAGGGTAATACTCCAAACTTGCGTGGTTGCCCCAAGATGAATCGGGCGTGCGACCCCGGTCACTGTGCCTTGTCGCATCGCGCGTAAATGATTGGCGTTAATATCGAGGCCGACGCAGTATTTCCCTTCAGGCACACACATATTAGCGGCGAGTGATCCCAAAGTTTCAGCCAACACCACCGACGCACCGCCGTGCAACATGCCCAGCGGTTGATGCGTATGCGCGGCAACCGGCATGGTGCCTGTTAAGCTGTTGTCATCAAACGCCGTATAAATAATCCCTAAATGCTCAACCAAGGTATTCGCCGATGAGGCATTTAGCCCCGCGAGCGACATGTCTTTTTTCCAAATGCTCACCATGTCTCACCTATTATTCATTCAATAACCGCTAACGGTTGCCCTGATGATCAACGTCGACTAGCGCAACACGAAGAAAGCAGCACCATGAACAACTCCCACTAAACGCTGCGCGTTTTGAAGGAGTTTCAAAAAGAAAGCCTAAGCCGCCTTTTTAGGCTGGTTCCCAGCCTGAATACCTAACGCCCAGTTTAAATTAACTTGCGCACTGGCTACATCACGGGGCTTCTCACAGCCACATTCGCATGAGTGCCACCGTTCAGCTAAGGTCTTTTTCTTCTTAGCTCCGCAGTCTGGACAGGTTTGACTTGGCTTAACTTGCTTTGTTGGTACTTCAACAAATTCGCTACCAGCTTCTGCCGCTTTGTATTGCAGCAAATTAAGAGTCATGGCTGGCGCTGTGTTCAGGATTTCCCGATTTAGTCCAGCTTTTTGTTTTACCATTTTCCCGTTTTTCTCGGCTGTGCCTTTGGCACTGCGAGTCATGTTCTTAACGGTAAGTTTTTCAGTGGCGATCAATGCCGCCACTTCAACTAATTTTGCAGTTTCTTTGTGAGTAAAATCGAGCCTTTGACGGGCGATTTTTTGGTGCAGTTTGGCAATTTGATGCTTTAGTTTGCGGTGGGCGCGAGTTCCTTTTTTAGCCAAAGCCAAATCACGTTGCAAAGACGCTAGTTGCTCTTTGCTATTCCTGAGATAGCGCGCATTCTCGACTTGCTCAAAATGACCATCTTGATCAATAGTCGAAAAATAGTGAGAAACACCCCAATCTAAACCAATGGCTTTAGTGCCACATTGTCTTTCAATGGAATCGTATTCCATAGAAACCGAGATAAACCACTCATCATTCTTGCGAATGATCTCGGCAGTTTTTGGCTTACCGCCAGCGTTTCTGGCTTTGCCTCGGATCTTAACGATGCCGACATTAGCCAGATAAACTGCGCCATGTTTTTTCTCTTTTAGGTGAAGTTTCCAACCGTCACCATGTGCCTTATAGCCCCAACCTTTAAAGCGCTGGAACGGTTTAAAACGTGGAAACCCAGCTTTCTTATCACCTTTCTTCAATCGACGAAAAAATCCGTCAAAAGCCAGTGCAACACGCTTTAAAGTGACCTGCTCGCTCTGAGCGTTGGCATTGAAAATGCCATGCGCTTTGCGATTGTTGCGCCACAGTGTGTTGATTTTGCATTGCTCTGAAAAGTTAAGTCCGTAATTAGAATCACGGTATGTTTCGATGCGATCACGTAAAGCCCAGTTGTACAACTGGTGATGATGTACAAACAAATCCATCAGCGATTCTTCTTGAGAAGCAGATGGTTTTAATTTGAATGTGACTTTACGGATTGCTTTTTTCATACAACCGATTATATTTAGTTGTTATGAAAAAACAAGTCTTGAACACTCTATATCACAGCGTATATAACATTCACTACCATTTAGTTCTTGTAACTAAATGCCGTCGTCGCTGTATTACGCCAGAGGTTACCGCGTACTTAGAGCTTCAGTATAGAAGGTTGTTGGAAACTTGGGATTGTGAGCTTTTGGAGTGCAACGGTGAACCAGACCACCTACACCTTTTAATTTCTGCGAACCCCAAAATACAACCAAGTAAAATGGTGAACAGTTTAAAAACTGCCACATCAAGACTTGTGAGAAAGGAGTTTTCTGAACACTTGGGTAAGTTTTACTGGAAGCCAGTTTTTTACAGCAGAAGTTATTGTCTGGTTAGTTGCGGAGGTGCGCCATTAGAAATCGTTAAACAATATTTGGAACAGCAGGAAGGGTTTGATTAAAGCCACTACTTCGTGGTGGTGCGCCTTTCACCACCACCTAAATTAACTCGCTTTGGCTCATTAGATTTAGATGGAGCACTAGGCGCTATTGGGTAGACGCCGGGGCGATAAGACAGTACATTACCTGTACTAACTGAGCGCCGTTCACGGCATGCTTTGGTCACGCCATGTTAGGTAAAACGATACAGGAAACAATCATGCGACGCACGGCCCACACAGTCATTCTGTCTATCTGCTTCATTCTCGCACTTACAGCCTGCTCAAATTCACCCACAGGCCGGAATCAGCTTTTGCTCTTTTCTGGCAATCAAATGGCTGACCTAGGCCAGCGTTCATTTGAGGAAATGAAGCAATTCCAGCCAATCAGTCAGGACAAAGCCGTGAATGCGTACGTACAGTGCGTGACTCAAGCGATTTTAAAAGTGGTTCCGCCTCAATCAAATTTTTCCGAATGGGAAGTGGTGGTGTTCGACAGTGCGCAAGTGAATGCGTTTGCTTTACCAGGCGGTAAAGTAGGCGTCTATACTGGCCTACTCAATGTCGCAGAGACGCCCGATCAATTAGCGGCGGTCATTGGTCATGAAATTGGTCATGTGTTAGCCGATCATAGTAATGAACGTCTTTCTCGCTCTCAACTTGCCGCACTGGGCCTAACAGTTACCGGTATGTCTCTATCAGATAGCCCTCATGCCGCCATGGCAATGGCCGGTTTAGGACTTGGCGTGCAAGTCGGTATTTTGCTGCCCTATAACCGCGCGCAAGAATCAGAATCGGATAAAATTGGCCTACAGCTGATGCATCAAGCCGGTTTCAATCCAAGTGCCAGTGTCGACCTATGGCGCAATATGGCCAAAGCGTCTGATGGCGCGCCACCCGAACTGCTCTCGACGCATCCGTCTCCCAACACTCGCATAAAAGCACTCGAGTCAGGTGTGTCTCGCTTGCCTAACGTCCCTCACCGTATGACAGCCCAGTGCCAACGCCCGCGTACAAACTAATCATATGCAAACATTGTGTTAACAAAGTGAATTCACTCACAAAGGCACTATCTATCGTGACTGATAATCGATGAAGCACAGTAACCCCTACCCTTGTCACACAAATCATTAACCTTTGTGTTACGCTTAGCCTAGGTTTTAGTGGGTAGTGATTCTGTGTGATTAAGCAGTCTTTCATCTTTTTGATTTGCATGCTATGGGCGCCGTTTACGTTAGCAACGTCACAACCCCATGCAGATTTATTTGATCAGATGTTTGAAAAACATGCACTGGTCATGATGCTAATCGATCCTGATAAAGGCGATATTCTTGCTGCTAACACAGCTGCCAGCGAATTTTATGGGTATTCGCGTGATACGCTGGCGCAAATGAACATCACAGAGATTAACGATTTATCCCCTCAATCGGTTGCAGAAGAACGAAAGCTGGCAGCATTAGAAAAACGTCGTTATTTTGTGTTCCGTCACCAGTTAGCCGATGGCTCAACCCGTACCGTTAAAGTCTCATCGGTTCCGGTTTCTTATCGCGGCAGTCCAGTGCTTTTTTCTATCGTCACCGACATCAGTGAATTTCGCGCCACACAAGAATCCTTGTGGCATTACCAAAATCGTCTAGAGCACATGGTTGATGAACAAACTCAACAGCTTGAAAAACGCACAGACCACCAACTGATTGCGACTTCACTGGTTATTATCTTTCTCGGTGTGATATTGACCACGATGTGGCTGGTGTTACGCAAAAAACGCCGCACCGAATATGAGTTACAACTTGAACGTGGTCGTCTCGATGAAATTATCCGTGGTACACATGTAGGCACGTGGGAGTGGCACGTCCCGAGTGGTCAGCTGGTAGTGAATGATCGCTGGGCCGAAATCATCGGATACAGCCAAAAAGCGCTTTCTCCGATCACGATAGAAACATGGAAGTCACTCTGTCACAGCGAAGACTATGTCCATGCTCAAGAGAAAATACATTCAGCCTTTGGTGACTTAACGCCAAACTATGAATGTGAGTTCAGAATGCTGCATAAAGAGGGTTTCTGGGTCTGGATATTATCGAAAGGCAAGGTGATGGAGTGGGATCGGAGCCATAATCCAGTCCGGATGGTTGGTACACACCAGGATATTAACGAAACCAAGCGTTTGTACCTGCAGTTTGAACACATGGCCCATACAGATACCTTAACAGGTGCCCTCAATCGAATGGCATTCAAACAACGCGCCGACCAAGCACTGGTCCAAGCTCGGCAGCAAGGTGCGCACTTTTCTTTACTTTTTATTGATTTAGACGGCTTTAAAGCAATTAACGATACCTACGGCCATGACGCAGGTGACAGCGTACTCGTGGAAACCACAAAACGCATGAGTAGTAGTATTCGCAATTCTGATACGCTTGCTCGCCTTGGTGGCGATGAATTTGCCGTATTGCTCGAATACACCAGCCATCCAGATGACGCGGGGCGCGTGGCTGAAAAAATAATTGCCGGTTTAAGCCAGCCCTTTCATGTCAATAACAATCAAGAAGTCACACTCTCAGCGAGCATAGGTATTGCCTGTTACCCTGAACATGGTGAATCGTTTGAGTCGTTATTAAGTTGCTCGGACGCCGCCATGTATTATGCAAAAAGGACATTAAACGGCGGCATTTTTGCGTACTGTGATCCCAAACGAGACACGATTTGACCTTAAAAGCTCGCTCCACCTCAAAAACAAAAATAAGCCTTATCTAAAAAATCGAGTCGCAACCAGTAATTTCGCTATGATGACGCGCAGTACTTACTCTATGATGACGCTATAGCTTTAGGGCTTTGACTCGCTAATGCCTCATTGGTCACATCTTGAATCGAAATAAACATATGATTCACTTCACCACGCGTATTGGCCATCGGATGCATGGTGATATTTTGGTACATAAACGGTAATTGTCCGGTAATCGGGCGCACATGACGGCAGCGAAACAAATAAGGTCGCTGTTGCCAAACAATGAAACTGCGACACCGTAATTCGAAAACCGGCTGAGACTTGGCGCGAAACCAGGACGCATTGATCTCGGGAAACACGTCGAACAGCGAACGACCTTGTACATCTTTCGCATGTTTGCCGCTATGGTGGATCATAAATCCGTTCCACATTTGGATGTGAAAATCGCGATCGAGTACGATTAATCCCATATCGATATGCTGCACCATATCTAGCATCCAATGGAATTGATCAAAATCTTGTGTGCTCATTCCATTACTCCTCATCCATCAGGTACGCTAACTTGGCATCCAGTAGCGGTAGTGATTCGTCCAACAACAGCAATAGAAGATCGCATTTTATTTGAGTACCATCAATCTGATAACTGACCTCGATGGTCACTGTTCGCTTCCATGAACCCTTCATCGCCGAGATCAATTGGTCAACGTCAGCATGTTGTCCAAGTAAGGCCGGATAGCTTTGCGAAAACTCTAACGCCGCCTGATCGCCCAGTCCGCGGAGAAAAGCGCTGATTAAAATGTTGCTCACATCCACAAGGAGCTCTAATTCATTATCCACCGATCCGTCGTCTGGGTAGTCGAGCAGTTGGATCATTTCAGTAATACTCGAGTCACTGATCAACATCAGCGCTTCACCAGCGATCCCTTCACCACTAAAGCCTTGGCACACCCCATTCATGGTGTTGGACTGGGCCAGATGGCGAATCGTCATGGTTAATTCAGTCACCTCAAACACATTCACTTGCGGCAAAGGCATATGGACAAACACACCGCAGTGCCGGGCGAGTTTATCCGCCGCCTGGCCCATGGCAATGTTCACGACTTCCATATAAATATCACGACGGCTCAGTTTTTCGTGCGACGTTTGCGCACGCTGAGTATCTAAAGTGGATGTATTAGGCAAATAGGCTTTGATTAACGCATCGACCCGCTCGCGACTAATCGGCTTTTTAACAAAGTCTTTCGCGCCTCGCTCCAACACTTGCTGCTGTGCTAATGGCTGGATATCACCCGACACCACCACAACCGGAGTGGTCATGCCCGCTTTTTGCATAGCCTCTAACGTTTGATAACCGTCTAATTCTGGCATGGTCAAGTCTAGAAACATGATGTCAATCGGCTGACTGTTGAGCACCTCGAGTGCCACTTTACCGTTTTCAGCAAAGTGCACGTCAGCATCGAGGTCTTGAGGCAAGGTTCGAGATAGCTGTTTGCGCGCCAGGGCAGAATCATCGGTGATCAATATTTGTTTGGTCAAAAGCCTCTCCTTTTCGACTTCTTAGCTGAGAGTATGGCAGCGTGATCACTGTAAGCATAAACCAAGTTCGCCAGGTATGAGGTCGAACCCGTAAAAATCACTGAGATTATTTGAGGTCGCTAAGGATTCACGTTTGATTGCGTGACATCGTGTTCGCACAGATAGCTCAGCCGGTCGGGGCGAGTCATCAGCATCGGGGCATGCACGTAGAAATGACGTAAACAGGTTAAACACAGCTGGACGCATTGATAGACTTTTTCACGGATGGTCTCAGGATCGTCATCAAACTCCCCAGTTAACAAGGCACGCCAATCCTCGGCAAGCTGATCAATCATAGCAAGGTCCGTCTCTTGCTCGATAATATGCGTCAGCGCCGCTTTTATCGGGACAATGTCTTCACTGGCAGCAAATATATTGCGTAACGCAATAATCACATCCATCAAGGCATCTTGTGTGACCGGTTTTTTTGCTGCCGCATAGAGGCGAGACATGGCCAATCGAATCCCGCTGGAATCGGTATCATCCACCAGCATGCTCCAACGCTCAATATCCACTAAGTCTTCATCACCAATTGCCACAGGATCGCTGGTTTCCGCTACGGTGCTAAAATCTTGTCGTCGGTTGTCCAATGAAAAGAGATCAATACGCCACACCCACTCTGGCGCGACAAATGCCTTATGTTGGCCAAGATAACAAAGCGCCATGCATAAAATGATATTCAGCTCGGTAGTTTGCTGCTCGCCCTCAGCATCCAGAACCTCCTCGGGCCAATCATCGTCTTCAAGAAAGTCGCCAAAGTTGATCGCAAATGCGTAGCCAGACTCTAACATAAAGCCATTATTCCGGCGCTTCGCCATTAGCCCCGCCGCTTGTAAGACATATTCAGCAATACCCGGGGTGTAGCGCCGTACACTGCCCCATTTGGTATCGAGTTCGGCCAAATTCGTGAGCGCCGCATTACGAAATCCTACAAACATGGGAATATGCGCGACCTCACCATCGGCAAGGCTGCGTGCCATGTCTAACATCTCTTGGACGGTAGTCACGAAACGGTCAGCACTGACCACGCCACGTATCCGCATTAAGTCATAACTATTGACCAAAATGGAGACAGGGAGACTGGCTAAACTCACCATGCCGCGATGTCCGGTGGCATCTTTATAGTCACCACACGTTTGTTGTGGCTCTTTGCCAGTGGTGGTGAATAATCTTGATAAGGCAGGATCGGCCGCCATCCGCTTTTGCACCAACTTACTAATAGGGAATTGCTCAATAGCTGCGGTCAGGTAACCTGCTCCCCGATAAAAAAGGTGCGGGCGTTGTCCCGCCTTAATCAGAAACAAGGGATACAACTCACCGGCCAGTTGGCAAAATGCACTGGTCAAGGGGTCGGCGGTGGTGATCCGCGTGGCGAGCTCTCCCCCTTGTTGTGCCCGCCACACATTAAAGACATGACGACCATTTTGCATCACATGGGGGAGGCGATAAAAAAAAGATTGTTCACTTTCTCCCTGGTCAACCGCGGATACCCGTAGCTGACGGCACAGCTCGATATACTGGTTCAGCGTGTCTCGCTGGATCCGGCTTAGTCCGAGTTTCTGCATTAAAATTAAGCGGCCTTCGGCCTCTGTGACATTCAAGATGTAACTCACCACACGGTGGCCCATCGCCTTCACAAAGTGCGGTATGGCCGGATAGGACATCATACTTCCTAACCTTTCGTGAATAAGGAACACGTATACATATCGGCACACATCCTCAAAACTATAAAAATCAAAAAGGCGTCAAACCAACAACGCCAACGAGCGAATAGGCTATGGCATCCTCCCAACGCTTTCCCATGTTTACCTAAGTATAGCCATTTCAATCATTAATCTTTCGATGACAAACCCAGAAACAATTTTGCGCACAAAGGGGATGACGAGGCCTTGACCAATTGATGACCCCCATCTATTCTGGCGTACAAGTGTACGCTTAAATAAAGATAAGAGTTATGGAAACCAAAACGACAACCTCACCGCCACAAAAACCACGTTTGATTTGGCTAAATATCAGCGTATTTACGCTCACGTTTTTCATCGCAGTCATTGGCACCCCGCTTTGGGCTTGGCACCATGGTTTCGATTGGATGCAGATCACCGCACTGATTGTCGCCTTTAGTTTTTGTGGGCTGTCGATAACGGCAGGCTATCACCGCTTATGGGCCCACAAAACTTATCAAGCCCATCCGGTCCTGCGGTTTATTTTTGCCATTGGGGGCGCGTTTGCACTCCAAAACAGTGCCCTTCATTGGTCATCCGATCACCGTATTCACCATCGTCACGTAGATGACAACGATGTCGACCCTTACTCGGCGAAACGCGGCTTTTGGTTCTCGCACCTAGGCTGGATGTTACGTGAATATCATCCCGACCGTTATGGTGATTACAGCAATTGTCGTGACTTGCAAAAAGACAAGATCGTGATGTGGCAGCACAAGCACTACTTGGCCCTGACACTGGCAACCAACTTTGGTTTTCCTATCGCGTTTGGCGTGATTCACGGCGATGTGTG
The DNA here is from genome assembly GCF_001996065.1 of Salinivibrio sp. MA351. Classification (NCBI taxonomy): domain Bacteria; kingdom Pseudomonadati; phylum Pseudomonadota; class Gammaproteobacteria; order Vibrionales; family Vibrionaceae; genus Salinivibrio; species Salinivibrio sp. MA351. Next base: position 39,967 of record NZ_MUFG01000022.1, read on the forward strand.
GGGGGCCATTTTACTGGTCGGCTTCACACGATTAGTGCTCAGCCACCATACAACGTTTTTCATTAACTCCTTGGCCCACGTATGGGGAAGTCAACCGTACACCGAGAAGAATACAGCCCGCGATAATGGTGTTTTAGCCTTTATGACCTTTGGTGAGGGGTACCATAATTTCCATCACATCTTTGAGAATGATTACCGCAACGGCATTCGCTGGTGGCAATTTGATCCAACGAAGTGGTTAATTAAAACGGCCTCTTGGCTTGGGTTGGCTGAAAAGCTGCGTGTTACGCCGGAAGAAAAGATAGAAAAAGCACGGGCGACAATGCAGCTTCAGCGTGCAACGCAAAAGCTAAGCAATAAGCCCAATGCCGCGCATCGCTTGCAAATTCTACAACAAGAATACGATACCTTGGTGGCGAAGATGGCTGATTACTACACGCTCAAAAAACAATTACTGGCACTTGAACGCGATAAATTCCGCGAAAAAGTAGAAAAGGCCGAGTTAAGTCAGCAATATCAAGATTTGAAACTGCGTTTTCATCAACAAAAACGCAGCTGGCAAGTACTCACAGCGAAATACGCCAGCTAACCCAACGCCATCGTCAACGTCGATAAAAATCGGTCAGTGATACTGACCGGTTTTATTGTCATTTTCTATAACGGCGTGATTTATTCGGCCGGCGGCTCGAGAAACGAAAGCAAGATGGTTTCTAACTCACCCCACGGTAAGGGTTGGATATCAATCACCTCAATCCGTGACTCTGCCGTTTCAATCGACATGGGTGTGACGGTGACAACCTGATTGGCAACGTTAAACGCAAAAAATCCCTCTTCGGTGTTCACCACCGCCTTGATTCGCTGAGCATTGAGATTGCTAAATAACCCATACAAGGCATCAAAGGGAAAACAACAGTGCGCGGCAAATAACCAACCACAACTGACATAGCCCTGCCCCTGATTTTCTTTGCGGGTAAAAATGTCATCTGGACCCAACGCAAGCGTGGTCATCGGCTCAGCATTGCTGTGATGATGGTGATAATGCGCTTTGCGATCTTGCCGAGGTAGCGAAAGCCATGCCGTCTCGAGCGCGCCGTGTTCAACGCCAGTCACCAAGCTTTTCTTGCCATCAAACGCCGCGACATAATCATAAAACGTTGCGATTTGCCCTTCAGTACACTGATCGAGCTTGTTGGCGACCACCACATCCGCTAACGCGATTTGATCGTGAAAATTCTGATTTTCACGATAACGCACATCGTCAATGCAACGCGGGTCCACCAAGGTCATCGTCGCGTGTAGCGACAAATGGGTATCGAAAGGCGGCTGGGTAAGCTTACCGATAATATCCTTAGGATGACCCAGCCCTGTCGGCTCAATTAAAATTCGATCCGGCTTTTGCGCTAATAGCGTATTCAAGCCTACCGTCATAGGCAACCCAGCGACACAGCACATGCACCCCCCCGGCACCTCCTTCACCAGGGCACCTTGCTCAGAGAGGATCGCACCATCGACACCCACTTCACCAAACTCATTGACCAATACCGCCCAGCGCGCTTGCTCAGGTTTATTCGCCAGCAAATGACGAATGGCAGTCGTTTTGCCCACTCCAAGAAAGCCAGTGATGATGTTGGCTGCTACGTGACTCATTGCTTTATCCTGCTCGTTATCTGCATCGACGTAGTGTAACGGATCACGAAAAAGTCGTCGCCTATTGGTAATCATGCACTGAAAAGCCCCATTTCCCATCCAGTCAATTACACAGAAAGTGATGAAATATCATGCACTCACTGAACGTGGTGATCATTGCTGATAAAAGCTTGGTAGAATAAAAGATTCGCTAACACACTTCTTAGGAGGAAGTATGCTGAATCCATCAACGGCAAAATCGGTGATTGATCACGCCATGTTTATGGGCGCAGATTTCGCCGAGCTCTTTGTCGAGCACCACCACTCGGGCAACGTCGAGTTATTGTCTGGTGAGGTGGATAGAGTCAGTTCAGGGATTGATTTTGGAATTGGTATCCGTTTGTTTTTCGGTCATAAGGTCCTTTATGGCTATACCAATAGTCGCGATGAAGAACAGCTTAAAAAAGTGACCAGTTTACTTTGCGCGCGTGATAAGCGTGACCAAATTGCCGCTGCTGGCCCCCTTAATTTGTCGCATTTAAATGACAAACATCCTGTGTCTGAACCTCTATCTCGTGACCAGCATGTGGCAGATAAAGTCGATTTTTTACGCCACGTAGACCAACGTATACGCGCCGAAAGTGAAAAAATCACACAAATTATTGGTCGCGTCGGCCAACGTGAACAACAGATTGAGATCTTTAACTCTCGCGGGTTGCACGTTAGCGATACACGTCATTACACTCGGATTGCTGCAACCGCGGTTGCCACCGATGGAAAAGAGCAATCGACCGGCTTTGATGCCCCTGGCGCACTCACTGGCTGGGAATTTCATCACGATATTGATCCCGTGGCGATGGGCGAACGCGTTGCGCGTCAAGCATTAACCAAACTCGGCGCCCAAACCTGTCCTTCTGGTGAAATGCCCGTGGTCATTGGAAATGGATTCGGTGGGGTCATTTTCCACGAAGCCTGTGGCCATTTACTAGAAACCACCTCGGTAGCCAAACAAGCCTCGGTGTTTCATGATCAAATGGGTGAGATGATTGCTAGCCCAGTGGTTAGCGCCGTCGATGATGGCACCTTAGCCAACGCATGGGGCTCAATTAACATCGATGATGAAGGTATGGAGACTCAGCATACCCAGCTTATCAAAGACGGTAAGCTCACCTCGTTTATGGTCGATCATATGGGCAGCCTGAAAACCGGTTATGCACGCACCGGCTCAGGCCGTCGTGAGTCTTACAAGTTCGCGCCGACCTCGCGGATGCGGAACACCTTTATCGAGCCGGGTAATGATGATCTTGAGAAGATGATTGGCTCCATGGAGCGCGGCATTTATGCTAAAAAAATGGGTGGTGGTTCAGTACAGCCCGGCACCGGCGAGTTTAACTTCGCGGTGCAAGAAGCCTATTTGGTAGAAGATGGCCAAATCACCGCACCACTCAAGTCCGCAACGTTAATCAGCACCGGTCCGAAAGTACTTAAAGAAATTAGCATGGTTGGTAAGGATCTCGCCCTCGCCGCGGGTATGTGTGGCTCTGTGAGTGGTGCCGTACCGACGACTGTGGGTCAGCCCGCACTTAAAGTCGACAACATCCTAGTAGGAGGCGGTAACGCATGAGTGAGCAAAACGTGAAAACAACCCTAAGCGATGCCGTCGATCAGGTATTAACACTCGTTCAGGCAAAAGGGGCCCACGCAGACGTCATTGCCAACGCCAGTGAAAGTTTGTCATTGAAGGCGGATCAAGGCGATCTGTCCGAGCACAAAGTCACCGCGGGCCAAGTGATCGGCGTACGTGTGATCAAAGGTGACCAAGTTGCCACCAGTTATTCCGAATCGCTAGATAGCGACAGCCTTGCCAGCATGGTCAACGCCGCGCTAACGAATGCGAGCTTTACCAAAGCCGACCCTGACCAGAAAATTCGCGCCGAAGGGCAGCAGATCGATAGCCAAGATCCCACTTTGTTTCAAGCAGATAATACGCCGATTGAAGATAAGATTGCATTGGCACTCGCGATGGAGCAAGACGTGGTCAATCAACCACGGGCAACGGGTGCGCCCTACAATGGCTACGGTGAGCAAACCCAGTATCAGCTGCTGGCTAATACCCTGGGCACACGCTGCTATCATCGCGAACGGAGTTTTAGCTGCTACACGGCAGCACTGCTCAATCACGACGGCAAGCAATCGATGCATTTGGGGGCGTCAGTGTCACGCCGCTTTGCCGATCTCGACCAAGCATATGCAACCCGCTTAGCCTATGACACGGCTGATGCATTGTTAGAGGGTGGGCCAGTCAAAACCGGTCAATATGCGGTAGTGTTTGAACATAATTGTTTAAGCGAATTGCTGGGCGCATTTGGCAGTTGTTTTTCGGGGGATGCGGCCAAACGGGGTACCAATCCATGGCGCGAAAAAATCGGAAAACCGATTGCCGATCCAGCCCTGACCATTACCGATATCGCACGTATCGATGGCGGGATGCGCAGCAAAGCCTTTGACAGCGAGGGCTTTGCTACAACCGACACGCCGCTGATTGAAAATGGCATATTGGTTGGGTTGTTACATAATAGCGCTACGGCCCATCATTTTGGCGTCCGTCACACTACCAACGCCGGCCGCAGCCCGAAAGGCGGCTTAGATGTCACTTCACGTCACGACCTCATTGGCGCCGGCAAACAAAGTGGTGCCGAAGTGCATGGAGGCGAGTATCTCGAACTAGTTTCGCTGCAAGGGGTGCATTCTGGCGCGAATGCTATCAGTGGCGACTTCTCGTTTGGAGCCAGTGGCTTCTTGTGCCGTGACGGTAAACGTGTTCGCCCCGTGCGTGGTATCACAGTGGCAGGTAATTTCTATACCATGCTCAATGAGATTGATGCGATTGGCAACACAGTCACGCCTAATTACGATGGCGCCTTCTTCGCCCCTCGGATACGGTTTGCCCGTTTGTCGATAGCTGGCGAATAGATAGCTGGCGAGTAATACGTTTTTTTATAAGCCACATATTATAGACCCATATGGCACCGCAGACCTCGGTGCCTTTTTTAGATTACTTGCCGGAGGCTTACACATCCATGGCTGACGCGCTGGTTTCAGTTGTCTGCCAGTTTTTTTTCCGCGCTGCGATATCGCTACTTGACGTTGCGCTCTCAACACTGTGTACCGCTGGATCCGTCTTAGCCGCAAGATCAGTAAACGCTTGTAAAGTCACGTCGCTTTTTAAAATCCGCCCATGCCCTAGCCCATCAGTAGGCAGCAAGCAGACATGTTGATAGTCGTTTGCTTTTTCAGTCACGCTGAACGAGGCAAAACGATCGCTTCTGTCATGCGCAATGACCACCTGATGACGACGCGCGCCGAGTTTAGTCAAGGGGTCGATGGTTTCGATCGGATAACCATGCTGCTCCCCCACTTCTTGTACAATTTCATCAAACAGCTTGAGTGAATATCCGGACTGACGCACCGTTGCATACAGATTCTCACGATAATTCAACACAGGCGCGACCAAGAGTAATGGTAAGTCATCTAATTGCGGATGTTGGCTCTCGAGGACGGCCGCCGCACCCATACTGTGGGCGACGACACCAGAAACGTTGTCTACTTGATCCAAAACATCGTTGATTGCCTGCACAAACCCTGGAATATGGCTTTCGTGCCCCCCACTTTCACCATGGGCCGGATGATCAAACGCCACAGCGCGAAAACCCAACGAGGCAATATGCGCCATTAAAGGAAAAAATTGGCTCGCCGAACCAGACCATCCATGTGTCAGTAACCAGGTCGGGCCCGCGCCAACGCTGTACATCTGTAGCTCGCCTTGTTGACTCTGCGCAGTAAACCGCTCTAAGCCATTCGGGGCCGCGTTCACCGCTGGACTGCGCGTGGGGGTAAGAAAGAGCTTGCGGGCAATCTTCCTTGCATGACTGGGGGCAAGTCGATGATGACAACGGCTAACCGCGCCTATCAACGTACGTTTTGCACTAAACCGGCCTGGGGTCGAGAAGTAGATTTTTCTGCTCATTGTGAATCCTTCAAATCAATAACACATCACTCCTGGTATGCGTCCAAAAATAAACACGGTGAGGGTGAGTCAACACGCGCGGCCTTACCTTACCGGAACCTTAGGTGTATTCCTAGAACGAACGCTTGTTTTAAAACAGCCGGAATAACTTGTCGTCGCCATTGCGCGATATACCACCGCAAATTGTGCAATAACTGTTCCATATTCTTTTTAGTTTTAATAAGTGCTTTTTTTATCTAGCCGTAATGTGACATATGTCTTCATTATGTGCACCCGTCGGCATAAGATGCGAACCAATATCGATCCCTTAACGACATCCACGGGATCTAACGCTGAAATTATTATAATTCTCTAGGTGGGAACGCCAACTATGACAGTTATCCTTTTAAATCTGATCGCTTTTGCGCTGTTACTGGCAGTGCTTGTGAAGTTGCACAAGCAACAAAAATCCCTATCAACGCGAGTCTTTACTGGCTTAGGCTTAGGGGTGGCATTCGGTGCTGCGCTGCAAGCGTTATATGGTGCTGACGGCACGGTTACACGCGAAACCATTGACTATATCAATATCGTCGGCTCAGGCTACGTGAGCTTGTTAAAAATGATCATCATGCCGTTGATTACCGTGTCAATTATTGGTGCCATCTTAAAGGTGAAAGACTCGGGTTCACTGGGTAAAGTCTCTAGCTTAAATATTGGGATTTTGCTGGCAACGACCGCAGCATCGGCACTCATTGGCGTGTTCGTCAGCAGTCTATTTGGATTGTCTGCGCAAGATATCGTGCAAGGTGCGCAAGAAATGGCTCGCGGGGCTGCACTTGAAGAACGCCTAGGTACCGTTGAAAACCTGTCACTGGCTGATATGGTGATCTCTTTCTTCCCACAAAATCCGTTCGCAGATTTAGCAGGAAGCCGTCCAACGTCTACGATTGCTGTGGTGATTTTCTCTGCGCTTGTAGGAATTGCCGGAGTAACGCTTTCACGCACACAGCCTGAACTGGGTGAGCGCTTTGAACGCTTTATGGATGTTGCTCAGGCGCTTGTACGTACTCTGGTGCGCATGATTATCGGTTTAACGCCATACGGTGTCTTGGCACTCATGACAAAAGTCATTGCCGGATCAAATGTCAGTGAAATCCTGCAACTGGCAAACTTCGTTGTCGCTTCATACGTTGGCCTAGGCGCGATTTTGGTGATGCATTTGATCTTAATCGGCCTAGTAGGAATGAGCCCAGCTCAATACTTGAAAAAGATACTCCCGGTACTGACGTTTGCCTTCACATCGCGCTCTAGTGCCGCGACTATTCCGCTAAACATTGATTCTCAAATGAAGAACTTGGGGAACGATCCGGCCAGTGCCAATTTCTCTGCCTCTTTCGGTGCGACCATGGGGCAAAACGGCTGTGCAGGGCTATACCCTGCCATGTTGGCGGTGATGATTGCACCAACCATTGGCATTAATCCGCTCGATCCTGGCTTTATCGCGACCTTGGTTGCCATCGTAACGGTGAGCTCTTTCGGTATTGCTGGCGTCGGTGGCGGGGCAACGTTTGCCGCGCTGATTGTACTCTCGGCACTGGATATGCCGGTCGCACTTGCGGGTCTGTTAATCTCAATTGAACCGTTAATCGATATGGGCCGCACCGCGATTAACGTTAGCGGCTCAATGACTGCTGGCACGCTCACCTCACGCTTAACCGGTGGACAAGATAAGACTATCTTCGAGCACCACGAAGTGGTGAAACAGGACACTGCAAACGCTTAATGCCGCGGTGCCATCGTTTATAAAATGCTACGCCGCATTGGCGTGGCATTTTTGTGTCTATAATCATCCATCAATTCGCTGACTTAATCCCTTATAACTTGTAAGAATTTATGTCAGCGATTACACTCTGCCGCATTGTTAACGCAGGCTCGATCTGCCCTACACGAGACATTTATGAGTATTGAACAAACACTTCAGGCACGCAGCGGCGGCCAATGTGAACTTTGTACCCGCCAAGACAACTTATCTGTGTATGACGTCCCGTACTCACCAGATACTACCGCGAACAGCTGCGTATTGGTTTGCGGCACCTGTCATGACCAGCTAAGTAATCCTGACAATATGGATGTGAACCACTGGCGTTGCCTGAGTGACAGCATGTGGAGCCAAGAGCCGGCCGTGCAAGTCGTCGCTTATCGCCAGCTTTCTCGCCTTTCGAGTGAAAGCTGGGCGCAAGATAATCTCGACATGATGTATATGGAAGATGATGTGCGTAAATGGGCGGAAACCGGTCAAGATATCGAAGAAGTTAAAGTGCTGGATGCAAATGGTGTGGCGCTGCAAAAAGGCGACGACGTGACCGTGATTAAAGATTTGCCAGTGAAAGGCTCAAGCCAGGTAATCAAACAAGGTACCGTGATCCGTGGCATTAACCTGACCGATGACCCCACCCATGTGCAGGGTAAAGTTAACGGCCAAACGTTGTTTGTGATCGCTGAGTTCTGCCGCCGCAAGTAATTGGCAGCATACAGTCGCCCTTTATTTAAACACGGTCTTTTCTTTTGTTAGCGTATAACGACCAGTTATTGATGCTGTTGGCGGTATTTGAACGTGCCGCCTTATTACTCATGGCCTTATTTTGGCTCACTCGCACCCATCTGATCCAAACCATCGTACAGAAGACCCAGCGCCATCCAATGGAAACAGCGCTCATTGCCGCTTTGTTTGTATTGTTTGCCTTGTTCAGTACCTACACGGGAGTGAATGTCGATGGGTCGCTGGTAAATGTACGCATCATCGCCATTATCGCCGGCGGTATTTTGTTTGGTCCTTGGGTTGGCGTGACTGCCGGCGTCGTCTCGGGCGTTCACCGCTATCTTATCGATATTGATGGGCCAACCTCACAAGCCTGTTTGATCGCCAGTATTATTGCTGGGTGCCTGTCGGCACTGATTCATTATCGCGCAGATAAACAGCATTATGCACGCTACGGCATTTTGGCGGGTATGCTCTGCGAATCGCTGACCATGCTACTTATCCTTTTGCTTGCCCGCGATCAAACGCTCGCCCAACACATTGTTGCCACCATTAGCTTCCCGATGATTGCAGGTACCGTCTGTATTGGCCTGATCATCCAACTGGTGCAGTACATCGATGATGAAAAAGAACATTTAGCCGCCCAGCAGGCTAAGCAAGCGTTAGATATTGCCAACCGCACTCTACCGTATTTTCGACGCGGAGAGGCGCGAGGTTTGACCAAAGCGTGCAGTATTATTCGTAAAGACACCGGTGCCGATGCCGTGGCTATTACCGATACCGCCGATGTTTTGGCGTATGTTGGCATTGGTGAGGAGCAATACATTGATGCCCATCACCAAATTAGCCGCCTTACTCAGCAAGCGGTAAGAACCGGTGAACAAATTATCAGCAATGATCTCAATGTGCATGATTTTCGCTCTTTGTTGATCATTCCGCTATGGGAAAATGGCGTGGTCACGGGAACCTTAAAGGTTTTTTATCGCCAGCCCCATCGTATTCGTCGCCCCATGCAGGAAATGGCGATTGGTTTATCACAATTGATTTCGACCCAAATGGAAGTTGCGCGGATACAAAACCTCAAAGAAATGGCGAGTAAGGCTGAATTTTCTGCCTTACAAAGTAAAATTAACCCTCATTTTTTGTTTAACGCCCTCAATGCGATCTCCAGCTTGATCCGCTTACGTCCGGATGACGCCCGTGGCTTGATTGCCAATTTGGCCGACTTTATGCGTTACAATTTAGAGCGCACGCAGGATCTGATCCCCATTAGTGATGCCATTAAGCAAGTCAAAGATTATGTCGCTATTGAGCAAGCACGTTTTGGTGACAAACTTACGATCCGCTTTGATATTGAAACGACCGACACCAATATTGCGCCCTTGCTGATACAGCCGCTGGTTGAAAATGCGATTCGCCATGGTTTTCAACCTTCTCGTCGTCCTTGTGATGTCATCATTGCGGTGCGCGAAATTGCGCAAGGAACGGAGATTAGCATCACAGATACCGGGATCGGCATCGATCCTAATATTGTCGAGCAACTTTATCATGGCACCATCGACAGTCATCATATTGGATTGATGAATGTGCATCAGCGTTTAATCATGCTCTATGGACAAGGCTTAACTGTTGAGCCACGCAATCCCGGCACACGTGTATCATTTGTGATTAACCATAAGGAGCCTTCATGCTTCGCGCTGTCATTGTCGAAGACGAATACTTAGCGCAAGAAGAGCTACGCTACTTAGTTGAAAAGCATAGTGATCTTGAGATCATCGAAAGCTTTGATGATGGGCTTGCGGCGCTAAAATACCTGCAGACCCATCCAGTGGACGTGCTGTTCTTAGATATCAATATCCCCTCGATTGAGGGCATGTTACTCGCGCGGAGTTTACATGCCGATGCGCGCCCGCCCTTTGTGATTTTTACCACCGCTTACAAAGAGCATGCCGCAGATGCTTTTGAGCTTGAAGCGTTCGACTACCTGCTTAAGCCGCTTAACGAAACACGGGTGAAAGGCGTACTCAATAAGCTTGCTCTCGCGGCTGCACCTACCGATACCCTGACAGAGCAACGCCATACCTTGCATTTGATGCGTGATAATCGGATCCGCATTACCGATACCGCCGACATTCTTTATGCCGCTGCCAACGAAAAGACCACCTTGGTGTACACACCCGACGGTGAGTTCTATGTGCCTTACACTATCAGTGAATTGATGACGCAATTGCCGGCTAATTTTTTTCGTTGCCATCGCTCTTATTGCATCAACTTAGATAAAATCACCGAAATTGAACCAGGCTTAAACAGCACCTATCACGTTTTCCTCCCCGGCATTTCTGATCCTGTGTTGGTCAGTCGCGGTAATCTGAAAGCGTTTCGCGAACGGATGCAATTGTAATTCATGCCATCTCGCTGCAGTTCATGCCCGCTAACTGCAGCTCATTTTATCTTTTTCACCTACTCTTGATGTGGGGATTCAGGGTCGTATCTTGGGGGTGTTCTCAATAGATAAAATCCTGGAGCGTTACCATGAACGCACGTTTATCCCCCGGCATCAAAACCCTTATCGGCACCGTATTGGCCCAGTTTGCACTTGGCTCTGTATATACGTGGAGCCTGTTTAATGCTCCCCTTGCAGCCCAGCTTGACGAGCCGGTCAGTCAAGTGGCCTTCACCTTTGGCATTATGACACTGGCATTGGCTCTGGCTTCTTCCGTGTCGGGCCATCTACAAGCACGATTCGGTGTCCGCAGCGTGACAATTGGCGCAGGCATACTGCTTGGCGCCAGTCTCGCGCTAACCTCGGTGGTCAGCCAACTATGGCTACTTTACCTTACCGCCGGCCTTCTGATTGGTTTAGCAGATGGTACTGGCTACCTCATGACGCTCTCCAATTGCGTACGCTTTTTTCCCAAAAACAAAGGGCTTGCCTCAGCCTGTGCCATTGGCGCTTATGGGTTAGGCAGCTTAGGTTTTAAATACATCAATCTATACTTTTTAGCCGCAGGCGGCGCAGCACTAAGTTTTCAAATGTGGGCGGTTCTGGCCTGTGTGATGGTCGTGATTGGCGGCGCACTGATGCACGATGCGCCACAGCAAAAAGCCACCACAAACGCATCTGAGGCCGATGCGCCTGCTGATTACACCCTTTCTCAATGTTTTAAAACCCCGCAATTTTGGTTACTTGCCACGGTATTTGTCACGATTTGTATGAGTGGGCTTTATGTCATTGGCGTCGCTAAAGATGTGGGTGAACTTTATGTCTACCTTGATGCTGCCACCGCTGCGGAAGCGGTTGCCATTATCGCACTGGCAAATCTAGGCGGCCGTCTGGTACTGGGGGTGTTGTCTGATCGCATGGCGCGCAGCAAAGTGGTTGGCTTGGCACTCCTCGTCTGCGCGGCAGGCGTGGGTATGCTCCGCTTTATGCCACTGGACCAATACAGCTTCTATTTATCGGTTGCTTGTGTCGCGTTCAGTTTTGGCGGAGCAATTACCGTATTCCCCACCTTGATGAGCGACTATTTTGGCATGAACCACCTCAGCCAAAACTATGGTTTTATGTACCTGGGCTTTGGTGTCGGTAGCTTTATGGGCTCTGTCATTGCGGCGCTATTTGGCGGTTTTGTTGCCGCGTTTAGTGTGATGCTGGTAATGATCACTATATCCTTGTGTATTGCATTCACTATTCACTCGCCCAAGCACAATCAAGAGAAGATTAAGCATCATTGGCAGTTGGAGTCATCGACCAGCTAAGCATTGTTATACACTTTCCCCTCGTCTTAGCAATAATACGAGGGGCTCTTGTTTGTAATCGACACACCAAAATAAAATGTGACAGCGTCACATAAAGTGGTCCAGTTTACACTGTAAACCCCGTAATATCGGCGCTTGTTGATAAGTCTATCCCTAAATACTGAATAACATCTCAATACATTAACAATACTATTGATTGTTGTGATGTACTCGCCTAATTTAAAGCCTCGGCGTCGGGCCTTCCTCTTTTCTTGCTAGGTGTTACATGACACGGACGCGATTTGTTACGCTTCACAGCAAAGCAGCACTTATTTTTATCCTAGGGTTACTTGCCATTATTTTCAGTAGCCTTTTATTGACTCGCTATTTTTTCCTCTTCGGTATTGACCACTTAGAAGACATAGAAATCACGCGCGCAAATCAGCAAGCCAAAGCGGTGATTCAGCGTGTCATCGATAATCAAGTTGAATATGCAATTGATTGGGCCTATTGGGATGATACTTACACGCTACTCACAACAGGTAATAATCGCTATGCGCAGAGGAATCTAAGCGACGAGACATTACTCGCACTCAGTTTAGATATGATGGGGTTTGCCGACTTAAGTGGTGAGGTAGTCGAAGCAAAAGTACTGGAAGATGCAGGCAACAAGTCGATGATTGATGCAATATATCGCTCCCCTGCCGTCACAGCACATATTCATCAACCCATTCCTGATAAAGAGCTGGCTCCTTTCGCTGGTTTACTCCAGCTTAGAGGCCGCATATGGGTGATCAGTGTCAACCCAGTCCGAGACAGTGCGGGCACTGCACCGGTCGTCGGCTGGATGGTTTGGGGGCAAACGCTGACGGGTCGCTTTCCCTCCGCTTACGATAACATATTAGCGGGCAACAACCGTCTCGTTAACAAGGGGGATACAACAGGAGAAGGGAGCGTTGAACGCATTGTTCGTACTGACAATAAGATAACCCGCTATACCCCCTTATATGATTTGAGCAACCGCCCCATTGCGGCCTTAGAAACCACCGAATCTCGCCACTACTATCAAAAGGGAAAGCAAGTATTTCAATATCTTATCTTAGCTTTACTGGCGATGACCTCATTTATCGCTTTCGTGGTTTATCTGCTTTATCGACACAATATTGCTAGACAATTTATCTCTTTTGAGAAAAATGTGAACGCTCTGCTCGGTGACACAGCTCCTATCACAGCGCCCAAAGATATGTTTACCCGCATTACTGAACAAATCGAGGCAATGGCGAGCACGTCTTCTTACGCCGAACAACAACTTAAAGAAACACTGTCTAAATTTGAAGCGCTGTACCATAGCCAGCACCTAGGCATGATACTTTTAGAAAATAACCAGATTGTCGACGTGAATCAGGCACTACTTAATTTGCTTGGTCATCAACGCACACAGCTTATCGATGCCCCACTCGATATCCTATTAAATAACAAAGATGGCACACTGTCTGATCTGAATGCCTTCCAACAACAAGACGAGCAGGATGTTACTCACTTTGAAACTAACCTACGCAGTGTCACTGGGCAAACTATCTCTTGCAATGTAGAAGCGATGCGGCTAGACAATCAGACGTCTCAAACTGTGATGCTGGCGGTGAAAGATATTAGCCAGCAAAAACGACAAGCCGCTTTAATAGAAACACTATCACACCATGACACCCTGTCTGGTTTACTTAATCGGCCCTCGACAACTAAAGCCTTAAATCAAGCGCTTACGGACAAAAAGGCCATTATCACCCTCTACATAATTGCCACACGTCTTCGTGAAATTTACGAGATATATGGGCATCAAGCCTATGACAATGCGGTAAAGCACATCGCTGATGCTTTGAAGCAACAGTTCCCGCAAGCGGAAATCGGTAGGCTAAGCGAAAATGAGTTTATCGTTTTTACTGATCAAATAGAGGAGGAGCAATTTATTCCTCGCGCGAATACCGTGCTAAAAGTCAGTGCGAGTCATCTAGCTGAGACGACTGCAGACTTTGATATCGGCCTTAACGCCGCAATGATAGGGCCTGAGTTCGCGTTTACCCATTTTGAACCCCTCGTCCACTGTGGTTTCTACGCGATAGAGCAACAGTTGGTACCCAAGCACAATGTGACGATTGTTGATGAAGAGATTGTGCAAGTTGCCAATGAGACATTAACAATTAATCGAAACCTGATCACTGCACTGAAAAACGAAGAGTTTACCGCTTTCTTCCAGCCCATCGTTAACGCGACATCGAATCAAGTGATCGGTTTTGAAGCATTGGCGCGTTGGCATCACCCCGATTTGGGGATGATATCGCCAGGGGTTTTTATTCCGTTGGCCGAAAAACACAAATTAATTATTGAGCTCGACGAACTGGTGTTAGAAAAAGCCTGCGCATTTTTACAAACCATACAAAGGTATTGGAGTAAAAAATCGCAGCACCGTCTCACCATTCATGTCAACCTCTCTAGTCCTCACTTTGGCGCAAGTGCGCTGATTAATAACTTGCAGCGACTCATTAAGCAGTATCAACTTTCGCCAGGACAGCTGGTGCTGGAAGTTACCGAAAGTATTCTACTCGGTGCCGACCAGGAGACAATTGAACGGATGCATGCCCTCAAAGCGTTAGGCGTCCAGCTAGCCTTAGATGACTTCGGTACCGGCTATTCATCGTTTAGCTCGCTATGTAATTTCCCGCTCGATATCGTCAAATTGGATAAATCGTATATGAGCGAAATTGAAACCAATGAAAAGGCCAAAACCTTAGTCCGCAGCATCATCAACATGGCTCAAGAGCTGGGCATGACCACCGTTGCCGAAGGCGTCGAAACCGCGTCTCAATTGCGCATTCTCAACGTCTGGCGTGTCGATGAAATTCAAGGGTTCTACCACTTTAAACCAATGAGTGCAGAGCAGGCATTAAACACCTTTGGTGAAAATGGTTAATTGTAAGAGCGAGAGTAAACCCTATATAAAAGCTATACTACTCGGCCGCTTTCTCTTCTTCTTGCTGATAAACAGGGTGTTTATACTGATCTTTCAGCCTTTTTATCTTTACGAACTCGATACTAGGGAAGAGTGAACGTAATGTAGCAAGTAGTTCTTGCTTTTGGTCGAGAGTATTGGTGAATATATCACCATAGTAAGCATACGCACCTTTCTCGGGGATGGCGAATGAAAATACACCATCATTCTCTAAATCAAACACAACCGTACGCTCAGAAATCAATATATAGTGGTTATCAATAGAAGGACGAAAGTTTGTCATCCCAAACGACATCAGCGCAAAACCACCTGCTCCAATAAACGCAAGAGGACCGAGCACAAACACGGCAATAATACAGACCACGATGCCCACCCACGCAAAACCACGCACTACCTGATAAGCAACATCAGGGATCATATCTTTTTCTGTGTAATGAATACCGAGACTGGTTAATTGATAACAGCGATGTTTATCGGGTAGAAACAAGTATCTTGATGCAAAAACCATCAGTGTTAAAAAACCACTTAATACCCAAAAAGCAAATGAGTCGACAGTCAACTTCTCGAGCACTGACCAAAGAAACAAAAGAAATGATGTTCCAGCAAATATCGACAGTCCCCATTTAACCATATTTTCGTGTTTCAGACCCGCACCCATAGACTCCCAAGAATAAATCACCTGAGCAGCGTAAAGCTGCTCCTCAAGGAGCTCTGTGTTTTCTCCATTACTCATTTTTCAGCTCTTACTTCAACCGCTCGCCCCAGCAATTTCAAGATACATTGATATGAATAGAGCATCACCCATAGATAACATGACATTATAAAAACAATGTTTCTCTTTGGTATCCAAATATACTAGTCCTGAATGAAGATTGGATGTTTAAACATGTCATTCATTTTAGTCATTTCCACATACTCGATATCTTTCCTAATTTTTTTAATCAAGGATACAACCGCGTCTTTTTCTCCCAAAGAAGAAAAGTAAAAGTTTCGACTGCTGGAGTAC
>NZ_MUFG01000023.1:0-49900 GCF_001996065.1 Salinivibrio sp. MA351
GGTGTCGGCCAACACGATGTCGTTGGTGGTGGTGCCATCGCTGACGCTGATGGTGTCACCGGCCACGGCACCCGCTGGCAAGTCGACGTTGACGTCGACCTGGCCATCGAGCTCGTCACTGCTGATCACGCCATCATTGTTGGCGTCTTCGGTGATGGTGACCGTCGGCGCGCTGTTGTCCTCACCCGCCTGGGTGTCAACCGTGTGCGTGGAGGTCGCGGTGCTGTCTACCGTATTGCCCGCGTCATCCGACGAGCTCACGACCACCTCGAACTCGGTGTCCGCCGCCAGGTCGCTGCCGGCCACGTCCACGCTCCACTCGCCGTTTTCATCCACGGTGGTGGTGTAGTCTTCGCCGTTGATGGTCATCGCAACGGTATCGCCTTCGGCGATGTCGCCGCCGCTCGCGCTGCCGGTGACCGTGATGGTCTCGCCCGCTTCTTGCGCGTTGATCACGTCATCGCTGGTGATGTTGTTCACGCTGACCGTGCCGGCCTCGGCGCTAGTATCAATGTCTGCTTGATCACTCCCCGGCGCGGAGGTGTTGCCGGAGGTGTCGGTAATGGTGGCTTGTACGGTTAACGTTTCTCCGTCTGCAGGAGTGTCTGGCAGTGTGATGGTAACGGTGCCGTCTATGATATTTTGCTCGGTAATCGTCGAGGTTTGACCATTTACGGTTAATACATCACCCGGATTAGCACCGGTATCGGACAGATTGATCAATACCTGGATCCCATCACCAAGCTCTTGCCCACTAATAATGCCATCGTTGTTAGCATCATTAACAATGGTCACGCCAGGGATTCCGGGAGCGGTGGTGTCAATCGCAAGCCCCGCTCCTCCTTCTGCATCGCTACCAATCGCCCCGTCGTTGGTTGCAAGCGAATCAGTATCAAATCCTGAGCTTGCAATGGTCTCGCTTCCATCACGCTCAACATTGACATAACTCCATGAGCCACTGCCGGCTGCAGCGTCACCACCAGCGGCGGTCGCTTGGTCATCTTCAATGGTGATCTCGCCTTCACCATCAAGGATTTGTTGCTGAATTTCGGCTATTTCATCTTGAACATCTTGCGGCAATCCATCGAGCACGGCGCCGGACTGCTCTCCCTGAGCCTCAACGGCGAGTAATGTTCCGTCGCTAAGTACAATAACAGCCTCACTGTTATCTGGCAGAACCAGCTCGGTTCCAGACGGAAAGGACGTGCCTTCGGTCACTGTCATTGGCGTGCCATTGACAAGCAGTACACCATTTCCCAGGATACTTTCGACGTTTACATTGCGAGAGAGCGAGATTGATTTCATAGCCGGGACTCTTTATCCATAAAAAATGTGAGGTGCATTCAAAGTCTATCACTTGCATTATCTAAGGAATTAGACTTCTTCGAAAGTAATTTTACGCCGAAATGTGCACTTTGTACGGCTCAAAATTGAGACAATACGTAAGTATAGGTGGGTGTTTGAAACGGCGCGAAACTATGCTCTCAAACCATGCCCTTAAAGTATGCGCTTAAATATCGCTATTAACGGGATTGAGTGTTTTATCTCTTAGTCATATCGCTGCATGACGGTTGAACTGGCTTTTTCGATGAAGTCTTGGATGTAATCATCTCTTTGTCCCTCGCGTACACCCAAATGGATCGATTTATGAATGCCTGTTTTGCCCATGCGAAGAATATGTAGGTTTAAACGCTGTTGATATTCTAAAGCCAGCCATTTGGGGAGTGCCGCGATCCCGCGCTCAGCGGCAACCATTTGCAGCATGATATCGGTTGTTTCTATGGTTTTGTGTTTGCGCGGTGCACAGTGCGCCGGCGCCAAAAACTGGGTAAAGACATCTAAACGCGATTGATCAACAGGGTAGGTAATCAGCACTTCCTGTGTTACTTGCTGAGGATCAACATAGTCAAACGCCGCGAGTGCACTTCGTCCGCTCGCCACCAGCACCTGTTCGTAATCAAACACGGATACGTATTCTATGCCTGGTTTAAGTAAGGGATCGGGCGTGACGAGTACATCAATCTCATGGCCAAACAATGCGCCCAAACCACCGAATTGGAACTTTTGTTTGACGTCAACATCCACATCCGGCCATTGATGTAAGAAAGGCTCAACCACCTTAAGCAACCACTGATAACAAGGGTGACACTCCATGCCGATGCGCAATGTACCGCGCTGGCCTTGAGCAAATTGTTTAAGCTGCTGTTCAGCGTGCTCGAACTGAGGAAGCATACGCTCAGACAGCGTAAGCAAGTACTCACCCGCTCGCGTGAAATGAAGCTGCCGTCCGGATTTTTGCCACAAGCTAATCCCGAGCTGGCTTTCTAGCTTTTTCATCGCATGGCTAATCGCGGACTGGGTGAGATAAAGCGTCTCTGCGGCTGCGGTAAGCGACCCTTGCTCTTTGATCGCACGCAAAATATGAAGGTGGTGACGTTCTAACATGTCTATTCCATGACTAAAATTCATTGATTGATGAAATAATGCCATTTTAGTTCATAACGAGAAAGCCCTATGCTGAATTCAATCAAAAAGGAGGACGTATAGATGGCTAAAACTCATAATCTCGGCTTTCCACGTATCGGCGCCCAGCGCGAACTTAAATTTGCACTCGAGCGTTACTGGCGTGGCGAATCATCCCAACAAAACTTAACCGATCTTGCGAAAGATCTGCGCCGCAGTCACTGGCAACAACAAAGTGAACTCGACATCGCTCCCGTCGGCGACTTTTCATTTTATGACCATGTACTCGACACCAGCTTTTTAGTCGGCAATGTCCCTGACCGTGTGGCTGACCATCAAGATAACACCCTGGATAACTACTTCCGCGTCGCTCGTGGCCGCTCGGCAAACGATAGTGCTTGCCAGTGCGTGCATGCCGGTGAGATGACCAAATGGTTCGATACCAATTATCACTACATCGTGCCAGAATTTACCGCGCAAACAACGTTTAGTCTTCATGCTGAAAATCTATTGACGCAAATAGAAGAAGCCAAAATAACCGGTATAAACACCAAGCCAGTTTTAGTCGGCCCCGTGACTTACCTTTGGCTGGGCAAAGAAAAAGATGCATCGAACAAACTGGATCTGCTCGATAGGCTCTTACCCGTGTATCAAACACTGCTGAGCAAACTGGCAGAAAAAGGCATTGAGTGGGTCCAAATCGACGAACCGATCTTGGTCACGGAGCTCGCGCCTGAATGGCAGACGGCGCTGAAAACCGCGTATCGTGCATTAAGCCAAACCAAGGTCAAGTTATTGCTGGCGAGCTACTTCGGCGAGCAAGCTGAAAATCGTCCATTGGCGCAATCGTTGCCCGTTGACGGCTGGCACCTAGATGCGATTCGTGGCCGAGGGGATGTGGATGCATACCGTGAAACGCTTAGCGATCAGCACGTCCTGTCTCTGGGTATAATCAACGGTCGTAATGTTTGGAAAACTAACCTTGATGCCACGTTAGAATGGCTCGAACCGATTCATCAATCTTTGGGGGATCGCCTCTGGCTCGCGCCTTCTTGCTCTTTACTTCATGTGCCAGTCGATTTGGCGAGCGAACAAAAGCTCGATCCTGAAGTAAAAAACTGGCTCGCCTTTGCGTATCAAAAACTCGAGGAGCTGGATGTACTCGCGCGCGCCCTTAATCACGGCCGTCAAACCGTTCAGCCCGCGCTGGACAATAACCGTGAGGCAATCGAAAGCCGTCAGCAATCACCACGTGTACACAACCCTAAGGTGCAAGCCGCATTAGCAGCGATTACACCACAATTAGGGACACGGCAGCGTCCGTTTGCAGAGCGCATTCGCTTGCAACACGAGCAGCTCAACCTGCCACGCTTCCCGACCACCACCATAGGGTCATTTCCACAAACCAGTGCCATTCGCCAAACGCGCTTGCAATACAAGAAGGGCGACATTGATGCCGCCACCTATCAAGACATTATGCGCAAAGAGATTGCCCATGCGGTGGAAAAGCAAGAAGCGTTAGGGCTCGATGTGTTAGTACATGGCGAGGCTGAGCGTAATGATATGGTGGAGTACTTTGGCGAACAGCTAGATGGGTATGTGTTCAGTCAGTTTGGCTGGGTGCAATCGTATGGCTCTCGCTGCGTAAAACCGCCGATTTTGTTTGGTGATATTGAACGCCCTAAAGCAATGACCGTCGAGTGGACGCAATACGCGCAGTCTCTCACTGATAAGCCACTCAAAGGCATGCTCACCGGACCGGTGACTATTCTTAACTGGTCATTTGTGCGTGATGATCAGCCTCGATCACAGACCTGTAACCAACTGGCGCTGGCGATCCGCCAAGAAGTGCAGGATCTTGAGAAAGCTGGCACCCAAATCATTCAAATAGATGAAGCGGCGCTGCGTGAAGGTTTACCTTTGCGTCGCAGTGAGTGGCAAAATTACCTCGATTGGGCAATCAACGCGTTTAAAATTGCCGCCAACGGCGTGAGTGACGAGACGCAAATCCATACCCATATGTGTTATTCCGAGTTTAACGATATCATCGCATCCATCGCGGATATGGACGCCGACGTGATCACCATAGAGACCTCTCGCTCGGATATGGAACTGTTGGACGCATTTGATCACTTTGACTATCCCAATGACATTGGCCCTGGCGTGTATGACATTCACTCCCCCAATACGCCAAGCCAAGCGCAAATTGTTGGGTTAATGGAAAAAGCCGCCGCCCGTATTCCTGCAGAAAGATTGTGGGTGAACCCAGATTGCGGCCTAAAAACCCGCCAATGGGATGAGGTTATCCCGGCATTAGAAAACATGGTTGCAGCGGCGAAAGCGCTTCGTCAGTGACGCTGCGTCAGTAGCGCGAAGATCAAAACATCGTCAAACAAAAAAACGCGCCCCGGATTACTCCGGTGGCGCGTTTTTTATATAAAGAAAAGGGAGCCTGAGCTCCCTTTTCTCCAGAATCTTAGCGACGGATGCCTAGACGCTTGATAACGTCCAAGTAACGGTCAACACTGTTCTTTTTCAGGTAGTCCAGCAGCTTACGACGACGTGAAACCATGCGTAGCAGGCCACGGCGGCTGTGGTGGTCACCTTTGTGCTCAGCGAAGTGCGATTGCAGATCGTTGATTGATGCGGTCAAAAGGGCGATTTGAACTTCCGGTGAACCCGTGTCGTTCTCGGTTTTGCCAAAATCAGCAACGATTTGTGCTTTTGCTTCTGCAGTCAGAGACATAATGCTCTCCTAATAAGAGTGTGTGATTATCATGCACCAGCCAATCTCTGATTCAGCCGGTGCCCGAAGGCGCGTATTCTACTGACTTTCGTCTAAGGTAGCAATCTATCCACGCCGCTTTTTCCGTTAAACACGCGCAAATGGCAGCGTGTTTTTTAGCCTGCTTCCGGCTGGCGACTGGCCACTAAACGACGTGGCGCCACCAAGCCATCGGCGTCAATTTCACCAACACCAATAAAGTGACGTTCCTCGCCCGCGGTTAAGCGAACAAAGCCACTGGTAGGTGCATTCGGCACCTGTACCGCTTGGCCTTGTAAGGCATAGCTGGCCATTACCGGCAACAAGTTGATTTCTCGCAAGTCTTGTACCGCGGTATCAAGTGGGAGTAACAAAGGATCCAGCAACTGCTTAGGTTGGTTCTCTTGTTCTCTGGCTTCATTCAACAAGCTTTCGAGCTGCTCTAATGTCACCATCTGGCGCGTCGGATAGCCAGAAACACCCGTGCGACGCAGTGCGGTGACGTGGGCACCACAGCCTAGCATTTCCCCAAGATCATCGACGATGGTTCGAATGTAAGTGCCTTTAGAACAGTGGACTTCCATCTCAATCTCATCACCTTCAAAGCGCAACAATTCAATTTGATGAACATGAATCGTACGCGCTTCACGCGGTACTTCAATGCCTTGACGCGCATATTCATACAAAGGCTTACCTTGATATTTGAGCGCGGAGAACATCGATGGGATCTGCTGGGTTTCACCGCGGAACTTAGCAATACAGCGCTCCAGCAATCCTAAATTGACTTTTACATCGCGGGTTTCTACCACTTCACCATCGGCGTCTGAGGTATTGGTGCGCTGACCCAATTTTGCCACCACCCGATAACGTTTGTCGGCATCCAGCAAAAACTGAGAGAACTTGGTCGCTTCACCTAGGCAAATTGGCAACATGCCCGTTGCAAGCGGATCCAAGGCTCCAGTGTGTCCTGCTTTCTCGGCAAAAAAGATACGTTTTACTTTCTGCAGAGCATCATTAGAGGTTATGCCCGTGGGTTTATCGAGTAGGATAATCCCATCAACGGGGCGACCTCGACGACGTTGACGACGCGCCATCTTTTATTCCTCACCTTTGTCATCATCATCACGGCGCTCATTATCACTGCGCACCGCTTTGCTCACCAGGTTCGAGATACGAATACCTTCAGTCAGCGACTCATCAAATACAAAAGTCAGTTCCGGCGTGATACGTAAACGAATTGCCTTACCGACCAATGAGCGAATGTATCCGCTCGCTTCATTGAGTGCCTTTAGGCTCTCGGTTGGTGCTTGTTCGTCAACGGTTAAAAAGGTGACGAAGACTTTGGCGTAAGCAAGGTCACGCGAGATTTGGACGTCAGAGACGGTCACCATACCGATACGTGGATCTTTCACTTCACGCTGCAGGATCAGTGCAATTTCTTTTTGCAACTGATGGGCGACGCGGTCCGTCCGGCTAAAATCTTTACCCATTTTCTTTTCTCTCAACAAAATGGGGGTAAGCGCATGCGCCTCCCCCCACGGTGTATCCAAACGACCTGGCTGTTTTTAAACGCTTAATTAGTCAATTGAGCGCTGAATTTCAACCGTTTCAAAGACTTCGATTTGGTCACCAACGCGAACATCATTGTAGTTCTTCACGCCAATACCACACTCGTAGCCTTTCTTCACTTCGTTCACATCATCTTTAAAGCGACGCAGTGATTCCAGCTCCCCTTCGTAGATAACCACGTTATCACGCAGAACACGAATTGGGTTGTTACGCTTAATCAAGCCTTCAGACACCTGACACCCGGCAATTGCGCCCAGTTTTGGTGACTTAAAGACATCGCGAACTTCTGCCAAACCAATGATTTCTTGTTTGAACTCAGGCGCAAGCATACCGCTCATCGCTTGTTTCACTTCATCAATCATGGTGTAGATAACAGAATAGTAGCGAAGATCTAAGCTTTCATTCTCGATAGTCTTACGTGCGGTCGCATCGGCACGCACGTTAAAGCCACAAATGATCGCGTTCGATGCCGCTGCCAGTACCGCGTCGGTTTCAGTAATACCGCCCACGCCGGAACCAACAATCTTCACTTTGACTTCGTCAGTTGACAGTTTAACCAGTGAATCGGCAATTGCCTCAATCGAACCTTGTACATCGGCTTTCAGAACGATGTTGAGCTCAGAGACTTCACCTTCTTCCATGTTCGAGAACATGTTTTCCAGTTTGGCTTTTTGCTGACGCGCCAGTTTCACATCACGGAATTTACCTTGACGATAAAGTGCCACTTCACGGGCTTTCTTCTCGTCACGTACAACCGTAGCTTCATCACCGGCGGCAGGGACACCTGACAGACCTAAGATCTCAACCGGAATGGATGGACCAGCATGTTCGATGTCTTGACCGTTCTCATCACGCATCGCACGAACACGACCGTATTCAAGGCCACAAAGTACAATATCGCCTTTATTCAAGGTACCTTCTTGAACCAAGACAGTCGCAACAGGACCACGGCCTTTATCCAGACGAGATTCAACCACAACGCCACGCGCCATGCCTTTCTCAACCGCTTTCAGCTCAAGGACTTCTGATTGCAACAAGATGGACTCGAGCAAGGTATCAATGTTTTCACCCTGTTTCGCAGAGACGTGAACAAAGATGTTCTCACCGCCCCACTCTTCTGGGATAACATCATACTGCGCGAGCTCATTCTTGACGCTGTCAGGGTTAGCACCTTCTTTGTCCATCTTGTTGACGGCAACAATCAAAGGTACACCCGCGGCTTTGGCGTGTTGAATCGCTTCTTTGGTTTGTGGCATCACACCATCATCGGCCGCAACCACCAACACAACGATATCCGTCGCACCCGCACCACGTGCACGCATCGCGGTAAACGCTGCGTGTCCTGGCGTATCCAGGAAGGTGATCATGCCGTTATCAGTTTGTACATGGTACGCACCGATATGCTGAGTAATACCGCCAGCTTCACCCGTTGCAACGTGTGCTTTACGGATGTAGTCGAGCAAGGATGTCTTACCGTGGTCAACGTGACCCATGATAGTAACAACCGGTGCACGCGGTGCCATAGGTGCATCATTATCACGATCAGAGAGTACGGCCTCTTCCAGCTCATTCTCTCTGCGCAGGATAACTTTGTGACCCATTTCTTCCGCGACAAGCTGTGCGGTTTCTTGGTCAATCACCTGATTAATGGTCGCCATTGCACCCATTTTCATCATGGTTTTAATGACTTCTGCACCTTTCACCGCCATTTTATTCGCGAGCTCAGCAACCGTAATGGTTTCACCGATCTCGACTTCGCGGTTTACTTTCTGGGCAGGTTTTTTAAAGCCATGCTGCATCGAAGACGGCTTAGCCATACGGCCTTTGCCTTTACCACCTTTGCCACGACGGCCTCGGGGGTTTTTGTCTTCTGTTGCAGTGGCTTTTTTCTTTTTCTTACGACGCGGCGCGGCCGTTTCTTCGCGGCGATCCGCTTCGTCTTCCGCTTCGCGGGCATATTCGGAGGTAACCGTATGGTGGTCAGCCGCCTCCATGGTACTTAGCGCTTTGTCTTGATCTGACCAGCGCTCTTGATTTGCTTCTGCCATTTTGCGTGCCTCTTCTAACTGCCGCTGACTTTCTTCTTCAGCTTTACGCTTGGCTTCCTCTTCCTGGCGACGCTTAAGTTCATCAGCTTCTTTCTTCGCTTGCGCATCAGCAGCACGAGTGGCAGCAGTATCCGCTGCGTCGTCTTCAGGCTGCTCAGATTTTGGTTGCGCTTGCGGCTTGGCTTCACGCTTAGCTTTTTCTTCAGCTTCGCGTTTGGCTTTCTCTTGTGCTTCACGCTTGGCTTTTTCTTCGGCCTCACGTTTCGCTTTCTCTTCTGCTTCGCGTTTTGCTTGCTCTTCAGCTTCTAGACGCGCTTTTTCTTCGGCTTCGCGTTGGGCTTGCTCTTCCGCTTCTTGCGCTGACTTTTGGTCTTCAAGCTCGCTACGCTTCACATAAGTGCGCTTTTTACGCACTTCAACTTGGACATCTTTGTTTTTTCCGCCAGCCCCTGACACGCTCAGTGTGCTACGTTTCTTGCGCTGAAGCGTCAGACGCGTCGGAGCATTGCCGTTGTCACCATGCTCACGCTTTAAATGCGTCAACAAAGCTTGTTTTTCATCTTGGCTTACCTGATCGTCCGCCGATTTTTGCATACCAGCTTCTTTAAACTGCTTCAGCAGACGATCAACCGGCGTATCAATTTCCTTCGCCAGTGTATGTACTGTAACCTCTGACATTCTGCTCCTCCTTTGCCGTCTTTACGCTTCGTCGCTGAACCAGCAGATATTACGCGCTGCCATAATAAGCTCGCCTGCACTGGTTTCGTCCAATCCATCAACATCTAACAGATCGTCAGTGCCTTGATCAGCAAGATCTTCTAGCGTCTTCACGCCTTTCGCGGCCAGTTTAAAGGCCATCTCACGAGAAAGGCTGTCTAATGCCAGCAGATCTTCGGCAGGTTCAGCGTCTCCCAGCGATTCTTCTTGTGCGAGCGCGATGGTGGTCAACGCTTCTTTCGCACGTGCGCGCAAAATGTCGACAGTATCTTCGTCTAAGCCGTCAATTTCGAGCATTTCGCTGGTTGGCACATAGGCCACTTCTTCAAGGGTGGTGAAACCTTCTTCCACCAAGGTTTGTGCAAAGTCTTCGTCAATATCAAGATATTTAACAAACAGCTCTAACGAAGCTTGTGCTTCTTCTTGGTGTTTTTTCTGGAGGTCTTCAACCGTCATCACGTTCAGTTCCCAACCGGTCAGTTGAGAGGCCAAACGCACGTTTTGTCCGTTACGCCCAATCGCTTGCGCCAGGTTATCAGCCTCTACGGCAATATCCATGGAGTGAGTATCTTCATCGACGATGATAGAGGCGACGTCTGCAGGCGCCATGGCATTGATCACAAATTGGGCAGGATTATCGTCCCAAAGCACGATGTCAATACGCTCGCCACCCAGTTCAGTTGATACCGCTTGTACA
This sequence comes from Salinivibrio sp. MA351, assembly GCF_001996065.1. Classification (NCBI taxonomy): domain Bacteria; kingdom Pseudomonadati; phylum Pseudomonadota; class Gammaproteobacteria; order Vibrionales; family Vibrionaceae; genus Salinivibrio; species Salinivibrio sp. MA351. The sequence goes on from NZ_MUFG01000023.1 coordinate 10,259, forward strand.
CGTGCACCACGCATCCCCACACACGCACCGACGGGATCGATACGTTTGTCGTTGGTTTTCACGGCAATTTTAGCGCGTGAAGCAGGATCGCGGGCAGCGCCCATCAGCTCAATCATCTCTTCGCCAATTTCTGGCACTTCGATGCGGAATAGCTCACTGAGCATTTCTGGCTTGGAGCGCGTCATGAACAATTGGAAGCCTCGCGCTTCAGGACGCACAGCATACAACAGACCACGTACTCGGTCGCCAGGACGGAAGTTTTCACGAGGGAGTTGATCATCACGTTGGATAACCGCTTCCGCGTTGTTTCCTAAGTCGACAATGATAACATCGCGATTGACTTTTTTGACCACACCGGTGACAAGCTCACCTTCGTTGTCCATGAACTGCTCAACCACTTGTGCACGCTCAGCTTCACGCACTTTTTGTACGATCACTTGCTTAGCGGTTTGGGTGGTAATGCGGTCGAAAACAACCGATTCAATTTGATCTTCTACAAACCCGCCTAGTTCGAGGGTTTCATCATCATATTGGGCCGCTTCCAACGTGATTTCACGCGTTGGCTGGGTGACTTCATCGACGACAAGCCAACGACGGAAGGTGTCGAATTCACCGGATTTGCGATCAATGGCGACACGCACATCGATTTCGGCCTCGTACTTCTTTTTGGTTGCCGTTGCCAGCGCGGTTTCCAGTGCTTCGAAAATACGCTCTCGTGGAACGGCTTTTTCGTTTGAGACCGCTTCGACAACAGCCAAGATTTCTTTATTCATCTACTAATGCCTCATTTACTCTTAAAATGAAGGAACCAGGTTTGCTTTGGCGATGTTACTCAAGGCAAACGCCTCATCTTGGCCGTCCACGCGAACCGTGATGGTATCGCCATCGACAGAAAGGATTTCGCCTTTCCACTTACGGCGGTTTTGCATAGCCATTTTCAGCACGATGTTCACTTCATGCCCGATGAATTGCTGATAGTGATCAGCGGTGAACAGTGGACGATCAACACCTGGAGATGACACCTCTAGGTTGTACGCCACTGTGATTGGGTCTTCCACATCCATTACCGCGCTCACTTGACGGCTCACATCGGCACAATCGTCCACCGTGATACCATTTTCATGGTCAATAAAGATACGCAGTGTTGAATGCTGGCCAGCTCGAACAAATTCAAGCCCAACCAACTCATAATCCAACGCCTCAACAGGCGCGGTTAAAAGTTCAGCCAGTTGTTTCTCTAATCCTGTCATTCCAAACCCCAGAAATAAAAAAAGGGCTTAAAAGCCCAGTTACTATCCGAATGGTCTTCTTCAGATAACAAAAAACCCCGAAAATCGGGGTTTAATGTAACTGGACCCTGATGCTATGCCATCAACATAAGTCGTTAGCATAGCCGTTATTGCTGGTGTCGGAATCATCGCAACAATAACGAGAGAGTAACTCTCTACACAAAGGCTTATTGGTCCGCTTCGTGCTGCCCCGAGGGCAAAAAGGCTAGCACGTGGCTAGCCCGGTCAGCGTGGCTTTGACAACAAACGCTGACGCGTTATTCAGTTTAGCCGTTATTTAAACAACAAACTTAAAATTGGTTGCGGGAGACGGATTTGAACCGCCGACCTTCGGGTTATGAGCCCGACGAGCTACCAAACTGCTCCATCCCGCGTCCGATTCGCGATAATTATATCGCTTTTTACAACAAAGGTGCAAGTGATTGCCCTTTGTGAACTTGGTGCCGAGAGCGGGACTTGAACCCGCACGCCTATAAAGGCACTACCCCCTCAAGATAGCGTGTCTACCAATTCCACCACCTCGGCTCAATTTTTACTGAGGGATCTCACTGTTATCAACAGGGATTTCATCCTCTTTTGGCGCAGCTTGCTGTTGTGTAGCAGGCTCGCTTAAATCTTCAAAACCGCTTTTTGCTTTAGGGTCATGCGCTGTCAAGTTACCGAGCACAAGACTCAGTGCGAAGAACGCGATTGCAAAACCGGTTGTCATTCGGGTTAAAAAGTTTCCAGAGCCGCCAGAGCCAAACACGGTGTTTGATGCCCCAGCCCCGAATGAGGCTCCCATATCTGCGCCTTTACCTTGCTGAACCAGAACCAGGCCAATTACACCGATTGCGGCCAACAGATAAATCACAAGTAGAATTTCGTACATGGTTCCACCTATGCTCCAGGTTGTTGAGCCGGCAGTGTTACTTCTCAGCCAGCGCAGCCCCCTTTGTTGGGAGCGGGTGAATACTAGCGAAAGCGCGGTGATGAAACAAGAGAAATTTACAAAAAACCTTGATTTCGACGTCGTTTGCGCAATCTATGACCACCCGCCCTTTATTATTAACAGTTCGCCTTCACCGCCTCTGCGATTTCGAGTGCGTAGGCGTTCACGTTATCGGCATCCGGTCCTTCGACCATCACCCGAATCAAAGGCTCAGTGCCTGATTTGCGCAGCAACACGCGCCCCTGCTCACCCAGTTTATTTTCCACTGCGGCTTTGGCAGCCAGTACGGGCTCACTTTGGAGTGGGTCGACACTGCCACTAAAGCGCACGTTTTCTAGTACTTGTGGCAATAACGTCATACCATCGCTTAACGCTTTTAAATCCATTCCCGTGGCGGCAACACTGGCCAGTACCTGCAATGCCGCCACAATGCCGTCTCCGGTGGTGACTTTATCCAAGACAATCACATGGCCTGAATTTTCCGCACCAATTCGCCAGCCTTTTTCTTGGAGTAGCTCCATCACATAGCGATCACCGACTTTGGCACGTGCGAATGGGATCCCGAGCGATTGTAATGCCAACTCCATGCCCATGTTGGTCATCAAAGTGCCAACCACGCCGCCTTTCAGCTCACCACGGCGCAAACTTTCGCGCGCGATGATGTAGGCAATTTGGTCGCCATCAATTTTATTGCCAAGATGATCAACCATGATCACACGATCACCGTCACCATCAAAGGCTACCCCAAGGTCTGCTTTTTCTTCCAACACGCGTTGCTGCAGCGCGCGTACATCGGTAGCTCCCACTTCATCATTGATATTGGTCCCGTTTGGCGCACAGCCAATGGTCAGCACGTCTGCCCCTAATTCACGAAAAACAGAGGGGGCAATGTGATACGTCGCACCATGGGCGCAATCAAGGACAATTTTTAAGCCACTCAGGCTTAACGCACTGGGGAAGGTACCTTTACAGAATTCGATGTAACGTCCGGCCGCATCGTTGATGCGGCTTGCTTTGCCCAATTCGGCAGATTCGACACAAGTGAGTGTTTTTTCGAGTTCCGCTTCGATCGCTAGCTCAACATCATCGGGAAGTTTGGTGCCCTCTGAGGAGAAGAATTTAATGCCGTTGTCGTAATGCGGGTTATGTGAGGCAGAAATAACGATCCCTGCTTCAGCGCGAAACGTTTGAGTCAGATACGCAATCGCCGGCGTTGGCATAGGGCCAGTGAAGGCAGCTTCTAAGCCTGCTGCGGATAAGCCTGATTCGAGTGCAGACTCAAGCATGTAGCCCGATATTCGCGTATCTTTACCAATCAGCACTTTGCGGGTGCCTTGTTGCGACAAGACGCGCCCGGCGGCCCAACCTAGTTTGAGCATAAACTCTGGGGTGATCGGAAATTCACCCACCTTACCGCGCACACCATCTGTGCCAAAGTATTTACGTTCTGCCATTGTTTTTATTCTCCTGGTGCTTCATTTTCTTGCATCGTCAACGCCACGACCTTGAGCGCATCGGCCGTCTCTTTAACATCGTGAACACGGATAATCTGTGCGCCTTTCACTGCCGCTAACGTGGCACAAGCGATGCTGCCACCTAGCACGTCGTGAGGTGTTTTATCTAGCGCTTTGTAAATCATAGATTTGCGCGACATCCCCGCCAAGATCGGCAGACCAAAGTGATGGAAATGATCTAATTGTGCGAGCAACTGATAGTTGTGTGCCAGGGTTTTACCAAACCCATAGCCCGGATCCAAAATGATATTTTGCCTGATAACGCCAGCATCTAGGCAAGCATCTATTCGCTGGTTTAGAAACTGCATTACGTCTTGGATAACATCCGTGTAGTCGGGTGCCGCTTGCATGGTTCTTGGCTGACCCTGCATGTGCATGATGCACACGGGTACCTGGAGATCGGCAGCGGCAGTCAATGCGCCAGGCTCTCTGAGCGCGCGAACATCATTGATCAGGTTCGCGCCAGCTTCGACAGCGGCGCGCATGACCGCAGCTTTGCTGGTATCAATCGAGATCCAGCAATCCGATCGCTCGCGGATAGCTTTTATCACTGGTACAACACGATTAATTTCGTCTTGCTCTGCCACATCAGCGGCACCAGGACGGGTCGACTCGCCCCCAATATCGATAATCGTCGCGCCATCAGCCAGCATCTGTCGTGCCCGCTCAACGGCTTTGCTTTGTTGTTGAAACAATCCGCCATCAGAGAAAGAGTCCGGCGTGACATTGAGGATCCCCATAACGACGGGGCTATCAAGAGACAGGGTTTTATTCTGGTGTGTTATTTCCATGCGTTTACTTCCAAGCACGATCAAAAAAACCCCGACGTATCGGGGTTTGTATTACTGTTGGTTTACGCTTCAGATTGGTTTTCTGAATCTAACGGCTTTTGTTTTTTATCATCTGATTGTTCATCAGATGCTTTCGTCGCTGATTCATCCGGTTTTTTGGGCGTGTCATCCGATGAAGACCCCCCGTCACCGCCTTCCCAACCTGCAGGCTCGCGAACATCACGACGGGCCATCAAGTCATCGATTTGTGCCGCATCGATGGTCTCGTATTTCATCAACGCATCTTTCATGGAATGCATGATATCGAGATTGTCTGCCAAGATTTGTTTTGCACGGTCGTAATTACTGTCAATGATTTGACGGATTTCTCCATCAATCAAGCGCGCCGTTTCGTCCGAAATATGTTTGGTCTGTGCCATTGAACGGCCAAGGAAAACTTCGCCTTCCTCTTCCGCATAGAGCAATGGACCTAGTTTCTCTGAAAAGCCCCATTGCGTGACCATTTTGCGAGCAATTTCTGTTGCACGTTCAATGTCATTGGATGCCCCGGTCGAGACTTTGTCTTTTCCGTAAATCAGCTCTTCGGCTAAACGACCGCCATAAAGGCTTGAGATCATCGAGTTCAGGTGCTGACGCGACATGCTGATGCGGTCCTGCTCAGGCAGGTACATGGTCACACCCAATGCGCGTCCACGTGGGATGATCGAGACTTTGTAGACAGGATCATGTTCCGGCACTAAACGTCCAACAATGGCATGGCCTGCTTCGTGATAGGCAGTCGACTCTTTGATTTCTTCTGACATCACCATCGAACGGCGCTCTGCACCCATCATGATTTTGTCTTTAGCCAGTTCAAACTCGACCATGGAGACCACACGCTTGTTACCGCGAGCCGAGAACAATGCTGCCTCGTTGACCAAGTTAGCTAAATCGGCCCCTGAGAACCCTGGGGTACCACGTGCAATAAGCGATGCATCGACATCATTGCCGAGGGGGACTTTGCGCATGTGCACTTTTAGAATATGCTCACGGCCGCGGACATCAGGCAAGCTCACCACGACTTGGCGGTCAAAACGCCCCGGACGTAATAACGCAGGATCCAAGACATCAGGACGGTTCGTCGCGGCGATAACAATCACCCCTTCGTTCCCTTCAAAGCCGTCCATTTCGACCAGCATTTGGTTAAGGGTTTGTTCACGCTCATCGTGACCGCCGCCTAAGCCAGCGCCACGTTGACGACCCACTGCATCGATCTCATCGATAAAGATAATACACGGTGCCGCTTTCTTGGCTTGCTCAAACATATCACGGACACGTGATGCACCCACACCCACGAACATTTCGACGAAATCAGAGCCGGAAATGGTGAAGAAAGGCACTTTCGCTTCACCTGCAATGGCTTTCGCCAGCAAGGTTTTACCCGTACCCGGAGGCCCCACCATCAATACACCGGTTGGAATTTTACCGCCCAGTTTTTGGAAACGGCTTGGATCACGCAGGTAATCTACCAGCTCTTTGACGTCTTCTTTTGCTTCGTCACAACCAGCGACATCGGTGAACGATGTTTTGACCTGCTCTTCGCTCATCATTTTGGCTTTTGATTTACCAAATGACATAGCGCCTTTGCCGCCCCCGCCTTGCATCTGACGCATGAAGAATATCCATACCCCGATAAGCAACAGCATCGGGAACCACGAGATGAAGATAGACGCCAACATGCTTGGCTCTTCTGGTGGTGTCCCTTTTACACTGACATTTTTGTTAAGCAAGTCATCTAACAACTTTGGATCGTTCATAACAGGCATGTAGGTGACATAATTCGAGCCGTCACGTCGGGTGACACTCAGCTCGCGATCGTCAAATTTTACTTCCTGTATTTGATCGTTGCCGATTTCGCGTACGAAAGAGGTATAGTCGACTTGACGACCGGCGTTGTCACCTGGTCCAAAACTTTGGAACACAGACATTAAGACAACGGCGATAACCAGCCACAGAATCAAGTTTTTTGCCATGTCACTCAAGGTGTTAGCCTCGCATAACTGAGATAGATAAATGTAAGGGTACTACAGTTTATAACCTGTAGCCACAATGTAGACCTCTCGCGACCGTGCGCGGGATGAGTCGGGTTTACGAATTTTGACCGCTGTAAACATTTTACGGACTTCGGCCAGATAATGATCAAAGCCTTCTCCTTGAAATACTTTTACCACGAAGCAGCCTTTGGGGCCTAACACTTCCCGGCACATATCCAACGCCAGCTCCACCAAATACATCGCACGCGGTTGGTCTGCCGCCTGGTTGCCACTCATGTTCGGCGCCATGTCAGACATCACCACGTCAACCGTGTCAGGTTGTATACGATCAAGAAGGGCATCAAGAACAGTTTGTTCACGAAAATCGCCTTGGAGAAAGCTGACGCCTGGCATCGAATCCATCGGTAAGATGTCGCACGCAATCACTTGGCCTTCATCGCCCACTTGCGTCGCCGCATACTGCGACCATCCGCCAGGCGCGGCCCCTAAATCGACCACTGTCATACCGGGTTTTAAGATGCGATCTTTTTGCTGGATTTCTTCCAGTTTAAAGATAGCGCGTGAGCGATAACCTTTTTTTTGCGCTTCGTGCACATACTTATCGTCAAAGTGTTCTTTCAACCAACGTCCTGAGCTAGCTGAATGCTTTTTGTTCGCCATGTTGTTCCTAACCAAACCCTATTGTTGGCAACGCATTATCATAAAATTCAATCGATTGCGCACTGAATGTTATTATTAAAGGTAGCTCAAAAGCGGCTATCTAGATAATTCGGTTGCCATGGAGCGTCTTTATACTGTTTCAGTTTGTGATGAGATGGCGTTAGAATGGCATGTTTTCAACCCCTAGCAAATAGAAATCGAGCCAACATGAAACTCAGCACCAAACAAAAACAGTATCTCAAAGGACTGGCTCACCAGCTTAAGCCTGTAGTCTTAATGGGCGCCAATGGCTTAACCGAAGCCGTGGTCGCTGAAATTGAGCTTGCGCTTGACCACCATGAATTGATCAAAGTGAAAGTCGCATCAGAAGACCGCGAGACCAAAAACCTGATTGTCGACGCTATCATTCGTGAAACTGGCGCCGAAAAAGTCCAGGTTATCGGCAAAACACTGGTGATTTACCGTCAAAGCGAAGAGCGTAAAATCACATTACCACGCAAATAGTTTGGGTGGCCTTAGTGGTTTGCCGCACTTGCGCTGAAGCATAACAAAAAAGGCCGCGTCGCGGCCTTTTTACTGTTGAAAACTCAGCGAAAAGTTACATCTCGTAACACTTTACTTAGACGTAATCGACGCTACCAATCTCAAATTCTTTCACACCACCCGGTGTGGTGATACTCACTTCTTCGCCTTCTTCTTTACCAATTAAGCCTCGGGCAATCGGTGAGTTCACTGAAATAAGGTTGGCTTTAATGTCCGCCTCATCATCACCCACGATACGATAGGTCAGTTCTTCGTCGGTATTGATGTCAATCACAGTCACGGTAGCACCAAAAATCACTTTGCCATTATTCGGCATTTTGGTGACATCAATCACTTGAGCGACCGATAGTTTGTATTCAATATCGCGGATTTGCGCTTCACAAATCCCCTGCTCTTCTCGCGCAGCATGATATTCCGCGTTTTCTTTTAAATCACCCAGCTCACGCGCCTCTGCAATGGCGTTAGAGATCTCTGGGCGACGTTTGGTCAACTTGTCCAGCTCTTCTCGTAGCAGCTGCTCGCCGCGTACGGTCATTGGCACTTTATCCATAAATGACATTACCTCTTTCAATCCACAGCAAAGGGATTTTGGCAAAACAAAGCCACGCCCAAACAAAAATTTGGGCGCGGCGGAATTCAACGCTTTTTTTCGATTGTAAACAAGAATTGGCGCAAAATCATCTCTGATCCGGCAATAGCGTGACCGACCAACCGGTGATTGTCCAGCAGATGAGGTGTATCAGGCCATGCGTGCGGCTTGTCTTCAAGGCTGGACAGGGTAGGATAAACACGATGCAATAACACAAAGGCTCTCACTCATGATTCGCGCTCTTTTTCGCTGCCTAGCACCGATACGTTGCCTAGCGGTTATTTTCTGCCTCGCACTTAGCGTATTGTTCACAACATCACTAGCTTATGCATCGAATCAGCTGACGATTGAACAGCTGACCCCTTTATTGCCCAAAGGCAGTCAGGCCGCCTTGTGGGTCAGCGATCCCCAACACACACAACCGCAGCTTAGTCAGCAAGTGGATGCATTGCTTCCCCCAGCGAGTACACAAAAGCTACTCACCGGGCTCGCCGCTCGCCTTTATTTACCGAGTACCTTCCGTTTTTCGACACGGCTGGTACAAGCTGGCGATGATATCGCGCTTATTTTTAATGGCGATCCCTTATTAACTCGCAAAGATATTCGTCAGCTACTTAGTCAACTGCCTCGTCGAGGGCTGGATAATATCAATCATCTTTACCTGGACGGCCAAGCCTTCGCCGGTCGCTCTCGTGCCCCCGGATGGCCTTGGGATATTCTCGCCGTCTGTTACAGCGCTCCCTCAACCGCAATAACACTGGATCATAATTGTGTGCAGGGGGCAATATACAGCCAGCCCGATCAAGTACAAACACGCGTTCATGTTCCTCGTCATCAGCCAATTTCAGTGACTAGCGACGCCCTTACGGTGACAGAAGAACAGCAAACAGCGCGTCACTGCGGGCTTGATTTAACCGCCACCGCGGATAATCAGTATCACTTTTCTGGCTGTCTTGCCCACCGGGACAGGCCGCTGCCATTAAATTTTGCGGTTCAAACCCCTTCCGCCTATGTGAAAGCCATTGTTGCCGATGAGCTCGCACGATTGAATGTGCACCTCAACGGTCAAATTCTGGTCGCACCGGCTCCCAGCCAACATCGTGAACTTGCCCGCCATCACTCTGTCCCGTTACCGTCACTGCTGACCACCATGTTGCGAGACTCAGACAACTTGATTGCGGATAACCTTTTGAAAGCGCTCGGGCGGCGCTATTTTCAGCAGCCGGGATCTTACCGCAATGGCGTCGCGGCAGTTAAAGCCATCTTGCAAAAGGCAGGGATCGATCTATCCCGCGCGATCTTAGTGGACGGATCTGGTTTATCCCGAAACAACCGTTTAAGCGCGCGCCAGTTGGCCAGTGTTCTTCACTATATCTCGACGCATCCTAAGCTGGGACTGATTGATATGCTCCCCACGGCAGGCATGGATGGCACACTTAAGTATCGGCAAAGTGTCCGACACGCACCGATTAAAGGGCGATTAAAAGCCAAGAGTGGCTCGCTTTATGGCAGTTATAACTTGGCCGGTTTACTAGAGGATGACACCGGGCAGGCGCATATTGTGGTGCAGTTAGTCAGTCATTATCACCCGGATGAAGACGCGTTACCTGACAATGTCCCCGCACCGATCACCCAATTTGAACGTGAGTTTTATCACGCATTGATCCGTGGCCAGCTCGTACCTGCTTTCGCTCGCGCTCAGCCATAAACGCGCGATAAGAAAGACCCGCCAAAAAGGCGGGTCTGATGGCTGCTCATTGACGTCTCATCGGGGTTAAGACTTGGTCAGTACTCGTGCGTGCAGCGATTGCACCGGATTCACTTTGGTGGTATCGGCCGCCGTTAACGCCATGCACGTGGCGAAGGCCGCATTCAGTGTGGTGGTATAATTGACCTTGGCGGCCAGTGCACCACGACGTAAGACTTTTGAATCTTCAATCGCTTGGCGCCCCTCGGTGGTATTGACAATATAGCTATACTCACCGTTTTTGATGCGGTCAAGAATGTGCGGGCGTCCTTCGTGCACTTTGTTGACAAGGCGCGGATTGATCCCCGCTTCTCCCAGAATAACGGCAGTGCCGTGGGTGGCATCAAGCTCAAAGCCAAGTTTCAGCAACTTCGCGGCCAGGTCGACCACGCGCTGCTTATCATTATTGCGAACCGACAACAAGGCTCGCCCGCTTTCGCTATAGGCTTTGCCACAGGCTAAATCCGCTTTAGCAAACGCTTCAGCAAAGGTATCGCCCACGCCCATCACTTCACCGGTTGAGCGCATTTCTGGCCCAAGCAAAGGATCCACACCTGGGAACTTATTAAACGGGAGTACCACCTCTTTCACGGAATAGTAAGGTGGAATCACTTCGTTCACGAACCCTTGCTCGGCAAGTGATTGTCCTGCCATGACGCGAGCAGCAATTTTCGCCAGCGGCACCCCTGTCGCTTTAGACACAAATGGAACCGTTCGTGCAGCCCGCGGGTTTACTTCAATCAGATAAATTTCATCATCTTTCACCGCAAACTGGGTATTCACCAAGCCGCGTACACCAAGCTCTAAGGCTAATTTACGTACTTGTTCACGCATCCGGTCTTGAACGTCATCGCTCAACGTATACGCTGGTAGTGAACACGCCGAATCGCCCGAGTGCACTCCCGCTTGCTCAATGTGCTCCATAATGCCACCAATGACAACGATGTCACCGTCACACACGGCATCAATATCTACTTCGGTCGCGTCATCAAGGAAGTGATCGAGCAAGACGGGAGATTCATGCGACACACTCACGGCCTCATTAAAGTAGCGACGCAAATCCGTTTCGTCATACACGATTTCCATCGCCCGTCCCCCAAGCACATAAGACGGACGCACCACTAGCGGGTAGCCAATCTCTTTCGCTTTTTCCACCGCCTGCTCTAATGCCGTCACGGTGGCGTTGGCAGGTTGTTTCAGCCCTAGGCGCTCTACCGCATCTTGGAAACGTTCACGGTCTTCCGCGCGGTCAATTGCATCAGGACTGGTACCAATGATCGGCACCCCAGCCGCTTCTAGCGCTCGAGCCAGTTTAAGTGGGGTTTGGCCACCATACTGAACAATTACCCCTTCAGGGTTTTCGACCCGAACAATCGCCAACACATCTTCCAAGGTCACCGGCTCAAAGTAGAGGCGATCGGAAGTATCATAGTCGGTAGAGACGGTTTCAGGGTTACAGTTCACCATGATGGTCTCATAGCCGTCTTCGCGCAGCGCTAACGAAGCATGGACGCAGCAATAATCAAACTCGATGCCCTGTCCGATACGGTTCGGCCCACCACCGATAACCATGATTTTCTTTTTATCGGTTGGTTGCGATTCACATTCATCATCATAGCTTGAGTACATGTACGCGGTATCAGAGGAAAACTCAGCTGCGCACGTATCAACGCGTTTGTAGACCGGATGGATGTTGAATTTATCCCGTAGTTTGCGCACTTCAATTTCAGACACCCCGAGAAGATTCGCCAAGCGCACATCGGAAAAACCTTTACGTTTTAATTGGCGCAGCGCGACCGCATTAAGACCAGCAAACCCATTATCTCGGACTTGTTGTTCATGTTTGACGATGTCTTCGATTTGCACCAAGAACCAGCGATCAATATTGGTGAGGTTGAAAACCCCATCGACCGACATGCCTGCACGGAAGGCATCCGCGACATACCAAATCCGCTCGGCGCCCGGCTCTTTCAGCTCATGGCGAATACGCGTCAATGCGGTATCATCATCCAGGTTGACCATCTCATCAAAACCAGACGCGCCGGTTTCTAGACCGCGTAATGCTTTCTGTAACGATTCTTGTTGGTTACGGCCAATGGCCATCACCTCGCCCACGGATTTCATCTGGGTCGTCAGTCGATCATTGGCGCCAGCAAATTTTTCAAAATTAAAGCGTGGGATTTTCGTGACCACGTAATCAATGGTCGGCTCAAATGAAGCCGGTGTGGCGCCGCCGGTAATATCATTCATCAGCTCATCAAGGGTAAAGCCAACCGCTAATTTGGCCGCTACTTTGGCAATCGGGAAACCGGTTGCTTTTGATGCTAAGGCTGATGAACGGGAGACACGCGGGTTCATTTCAATGATCACCATGCGCCCATTATTAGGGTTGATCCCAAACTGAACGTTTGACCCACCGGTTTCGACACCGATTTCACGCAGCACAGCCACAGAGGCATTGCGCATCAGTTGGTATTCTTTATCGGTCAATGTTTGAGCGGGCGCGACGGTGATCGAATCACCAGTGTGGACACCCATCGCATCGACGTTTTCAATCGAGCAGACAATGATGCAGTTATCGTTTTTATCCCGCACCACTTCCATTTCGTACTCTTTCCAACCAATCAAGGATTCATCAATCAACAGCTCGTTGGTTGGCGACAAATCCAAGCCCCGCTCGCAAATGTCTTTAAATTCTTCTTGGTTGTAGGCAATACCGCCACCGGTGCCGCCCATGGTAAATGAAGGACGGATAATACAAGGGAAACCCACTTCGTCGAGTACCTTGTGAGCCTCATCCATGCTGTGGGCAATGCCCGCACGCGGACACTCAAGGTTAATGCTGCGCATCGCTTCATCAAAACGGTGTCGGTCTTCCGCTTTATCAATGGCGTCGGCTGTTGCACCAATCATCTCTACGCCAAATTCCGCCAGTACGCCATGACGCTCGAGATCAAGTGCACAGTTTAATCCCGTTTGACCGCCCATGGTCGGTAACACCGCATCGGGGCGCTCTTTCTCAATAATATGTTTCACTACCTGCCACTGAATCGGCTCGATATAGGTCGCATCGGCCATTTCGGGATCAGTCATGATGGTCGCTGGGTTCGAGTTCACGAGAATAACCCGGTACCCCTCTTCGCGTAGCGCTTTACACGCTTGTGCCCCTGAGTAGTCAAATTCACAGGCTTGGCCGATGACAATCGGGCCTGCGCCCAGGATTAGAATGCTTTTTATGTCTGTGCGTTTTGGCATGCTCAACGACTCCGATTAGGCGCGATGTTGTTTGATAAGGTCGATAAAATGGTCAAAAAGAGGCGCCGCATCATGCGGTCCTGGACTTGCCTCTGGGTGGCCTTGGAAGCTAAAGGCGGGTTTTTCAATATGATGAATGCCTTGTAAGCTGCCATCGAACAAAGACACATGGGTCGCCCGCAATGTGTCTGGCAAGCTATCTTTATCGGCCGCAAAGCCATGGTTTTGGCTGGTGATCATCACCACGTCTCGGTCTAAATCTTTCACCGGGTGATTGGCACCATGATGGCCAAATTTCATTTTCACCGTCTTAGCACCGCTCGCCAGTGCTAAAATTTGGTGGCCCAAGCAAATACCAAATAAAGGCACGCCTTTCGCTAAGAAGGTTTGCGTCGCCGCAATCGCGTAGTCACACGGGGCTGGATCGCCAGGACCGTTGGATAGGAAAACTCCATCCGGATTCATCGCCAGCACCTCGTCTGCGGGTGTGGTGGCAGGCACCACCGTCAAACGACAGCCACGGTCAACCAGCATACGTAAAATGTTACGTTTGGCACCAAAGTCATACGCCACTACGTGATAAGGCAATTCACTATCAGGTAAAGCATCGGGTAAGCCTTGATGAAGTTGCCAAGAGCCTTGTGTCCAGCTATAGCTTTCCTGAGTGGTCACTTCTTTGGCGAGATCCATGCCCTTGAGGCCAGGAAAATCTTGCGCGTTAGCCAAAGCCAATGCTTCATCCACGCTGTCGCCAGCGACAATGCAACCATTTTGCGCCCCTTTTTCACGCAACAAACGGGTGAGCTTGCGCGTATCAATGTCGGCAATGCCAACAACGTTGTGTTGCTTGAGGTAATCAGAAAGGGATTGTTGATTGCGGAAGTTGCTAGCTAAGAGAGGGAGATCACGAATCACGAGGCCTTGAGCGTGAACTTGGGAGGATTCTTCGTCTTCGGTATTGGTGCCGGTGTTGCCAATGTGGGGATAAGTAAGAGTGACTATTTGACGGGAATAAGAGGGGTCGGTGACAATTTCTTGATACCCCGTCATCGAGGTATTGAAAACCACTTCTCCCACCGCGGAGCCATCCGCGCCGATCGGGGTACCGTGGAACACTGTCCCATCTTCTAGGACTAAGAGCGCAAACTTGCTCAAGACAACCTCCAGTTTATATAAAAATGCACTTTTAACGACTAACGTTGCATTCACGTATTCCATCTAAGATCAAAACCCGCGTCAAGCTGAATTTTGACAAATTGCGCGCATTCTAGGGATGCATGGAGAAGCTGTCAATCAAACCCGCATTTTTTTGTTTTCTTTATTCACCACTCAATAGCTTTCTTCATCTAAACCGCCATAAAACACAGCTTAAATCGACTTTACGGTACAAAAAACACCCAAATCACTGCCAGCATCATTACGTAAGACACAATATCTGTCTAAAAAAATAAAAGCTCATTAGCAAACGTTTACCTGTGCTTTTAATACCTGATAAATACAGTCTCGTGCAAAAATGGCGATATGAGCTCAGTAAAAAATAGATAAAGCTGGAGGATTAACACAAACAGAGAGGGCGTTTTACGTATAAGCAAAAAACATCGCGCCGAAGCGCGATGAATAGTTATTTTAAATCGAGGACATCTTGCATGGTATAAAAACCCGACGGGTGCTGATTGAGCCAAACCGCTGCACGGACCGCGCCTTTGGCAAAGGTATTACGGTTTGAGGCCTTGTGCGTGATCTCAACACGCTCACCGATATCGGCAAACATCGCAGTATGTTCGCCAACAATGTCACCGGCACGAAGGGTGGCAAAACCAATCTCGTCTTTGCTGCGCTCGCCCGTATTCCCTTCTCGCGCATAGACAGCCACATCGCTGAGGTTGTTACCCATTGCCCCCGCAATCGCTTCGCCCATACCTAGCGCTGTGCCTGAAGGGGCATCCACTTTATGGCGGTGGTGGGCTTCAACAATTTCAATATCGCATTCCTCCCCCATCACTTTGGCGGCTTGCTCGAGCAACTTAAACACTAGGTTCACCCCCACACTGTAGTTGGGCGCCATGACTAAGGCAGTTGACTCAGCAGCCTCATGAATGACTTGTTTTTGCGCCTCGTCAAACCCGGTGGTGCCAATGACTAATTGTTTACCTTGTTGTTGGCATAACGCCAAATGCGCCATCGTGGCCGATGGTGCGGTAAAGTCGATAATCACGTCGAAGTCATCACTGACATTAGCAAGGTCGTCTACCACGTTAACCCCTAAACGGCCAATTCCTGCCAACTCACCCGCATCTGTGCCTACTAGGCTAGATTCAGGGCGCTCACTCGCCGCGCCCAATGTTGCGCCCGAGTATTGTGCAACCGCTTGAATAAGGTTGCGGCCCATTCGTCCAGCCGCGCCTGCAATGGCAATACGTACCATGATTTTCCCCTTTGTCACTTTGCCAGCAAATTGGCTCCTTGATCGTAACTGACCACTCTAGCGCGTTCCCTGGCACTTGTATATTGGCGAAAAAAAGGGAAGCTTTCGCTTCCCTTTTTGGTCTGGATCATCACGGTTAAGTGACCTCACGAATTTGTAATTCCTTCGGCACTTCAAAGAACATGTTTTCTTCTCGTCCAGAGAGATTTTCAACCTCTGTGGCACCAAGCTGCTTGATGCGCTCGATAATATGATTCACCAGCTCTTCAGGTGCCGATGCTCCTGCCGTGATCCCAACGGTATGCTTGCCGTCTAACCAAGCGGGGGCGATGTCTTGTGCTGTATCGACCAAATACCCAGGCGTACCTAGCTTTTCAGAAAGCTCACGGAGACGATTTGAATTTGAGCTATTTTTCGATCCAACGACAATCATCACATCACAGCTTTGCGCAAGATCGCGTACTGCATCTTGGCGGTTCTGTGTAGCATAACAAATATCATCTTTGCGCGGGCCTTGGATATTGGGAAATACCTGCCGCAAGGTATCAATCACATCTGCCGTTTCATCCACAGACAGTGTAGTTTGACTGACATAGTGTAGGTTATCTGGATCGTTGACCTTGAGGGTATAGACATCGTCTGGGGTTTCGACCAAATACATGCCACCCGTTTCGCTGGCGTATTGACCCATGGTGCCTTCCACTTCTGGGTGGCCCGCATGGCCTATCAGCACCACTTCCATGTTTTTGCGGCTTGCGCGCGCCACTTCCATATGGACCTTGGTCACCAATGGACAGGTGGCATCAAACACGGTCAATTGACGCGATTTCGCCTCGTTCCGCACCGCTTGTGATACACCGTGTGCAGAGAAGATCACAATACTGTCGTCAGGCACTTCGCTGATCTGCTCAACAAAAATCGCCCCACGCTGCTTCAACCCTTCCACGACGAAGCGGTTGTGCACCACTTCATGACGCACATAAATCGGCGGTTGATAGATTTCTAACGCTCGTTCAACAATACTGATTGCACGATCGACGCCCGCACAAAAGCCACGGGGATTGGCAAGTAGGATCTTCATGACTACGCCTTATTGCACACTTATAATTTCAACGTCAAAAATGACGGTTTTACCCGCCAAAGGATGATTAAAGTCAACGGTGACTGAGTCGCCAGAGACCGCGGTAATAATCCCCGGAATTTCTTGCCCTTGAGGACCACTAAACGCAATGATCGCACCTTCTTCGGCGGGTGTTTCTCCTCCGAAATGGCGGCGATCCATATGATGAATATTATCAGGGTTTGGCTGCCCAAAGGCATCTTCAGGCGCTAAGGTAAAGCTACTCGAGGCGCCTTCTTTTAAGCCCAGTAAGCAGTTTTCAAAGTTTTCGGTCAGACTGCCGTCTCCCATCACCAATTTCGCAGGCTTCCCCGCATTATGGGTGGTATCGGCCACCGAGCCATCTTCAAGCTTGATGGTAAAATGCATAATCACTTCGCTAGCGGCGCTGATCGCTTTCATGATTCATCCTTTTTGAAAGTCGGAGTGTGCAGATAGATACGCATTATCCCTGCTTGGTCGATGACGCGTCCTGACGAAAACTTTCCAGAATCACCAACGCCGCCCCCAAACAAATCGCGGAATCCGCCAAGTTAAACGCCGGCCAATGCGACGTGCCAATGTAAAAATCTAAAAAGTCGATGACATAGCCATGGACAAGCCGATCAAATAAATTACCCAATGCGCCGCCGATGATCATCGCATAGGCAATATTGATCAGCCGTTGGCTTGCCGGGGTGGTCCGCATCCAATAAGCCAGTAAGCCACTGACTCCTAGTGCAATCACGCTAAATAGCCAACGCTGCCAGCCTCCAGCATCACTCAAAAAACTAAAGGCTGCGCCATGGTTGTGCACGTAGGTAAGATTAAAAAAAGGCAACAGTTCAATGCGGTTAGCAAACCCGTATTCCATGGTTTGCATCACTAGCCACTTACTACCAATATCAAGCGCAAACACCAGAGGCGCCAGCCAAAGCCAGCGCCATCCTGATTGCGAGAGGGAAAGAGTCTGCATCACGCAAATTGGCGAGTTTCGCCTTCTCCTGCAATGTTGGTCACACAACGGCCACAGATCTCTTCATGGCCAGCAATGGTGCCCACGTCGGCGACGTGATGCCAGCAGCGTTCGCACTTCGCCGCACTTGAAGCCGTCACCTCAACAGCAAGGCCTTCAACATCCGTTTTCGTCGCAGATATTGGGGCTTCACCGGCGACCACAGTTGCTTTTGACGTTAACAGCACAAAGCGAAGTTCATCGCCCATTAAGCGCAGTTTTTCGGCAAAATCGGCGGGCGCATACAGGGTCACTTCGGCTTCTAGTGAGCCACCAATGACTTTTTCGTTACGGGCCTGTTCAAGCGTTTTATTGACCGCATCGCGTACGTTTAACAATTTCGCCCAGAACGCCTGATTAAGGGCAGCACTGTCTTCAAGATCAAACAGGCCGTCATACCAGACATCGGTAAAGACAAACTTGCTACGCTCACCCGGCATTTCATTCCAAATTTCATCCGCCGTGAACGACATAATAGGAGCCATCCAACGGACCAAGGCTTCGACAATGTGGAACAGTGCCGTTTGGCAGCTTCGGTGCGCATGGCTGCCGGCTTTCGCGGTGTATTGGCGATCTTTAATAATATCGAGATAAAAAGAGCCCATCTCAATCGAGCAGAACTGCATCAAGCGTTGCGTGACTTGGTGGAAATTACAGGCTTCAAATGCTTCTGTAATTTCTTGCTGTGCCGCCAACGCACGTCCCACCGCCCAACGATCAACCGCGACCAAATCGTCTGGGGCAACCAAGTCGGTTTTAGGATCAAAGCCATGTAGGTTCGCCAGCAAGAAACGCGAGGTGTTGCGGATACGACGATACGCATCGGCGCTGCGTTTTAGGATCTCATCCGAAACGGTGATCTCACCGGTGTAATCGGTTGATGCCACCCATAAACGCAAAATATCGGCACCCAGCTTGTTCATCACGTCTTGCGGCGCGATGGTGTTCCCCAAAGATTTCGACATCTTGCGGCCTTTGCCGTCAACGGTGAAACCATGAGTCAGCACTTTTCGATACGGGGCTTTCTCTTTGATGGCGACCGAGGTCATTAACGATGATTGGAACCAACCACGGTGCTGATCCGACCCTTCGAGGTACATGTCAGCTTCTTGGCCGTTGAACTCGTCACGCTGGTTAACCACCGCATAGTGCGTCGCACCTGAATCAAACCATACATCGAGCGTATCCAGCACTTTCTCGTACTGATCTGCTTCATCGCCAAGCAGTTCGTTAAGATCCAAATCCCACCACGCTTGAATGCCCGATTGCTCTACCCGCTGTGCAACCTGCTCAATCAGGTTAATCGTATCGGGGTGAAGCTCTGACGTTTCTTTGTGAACGAACAAGGCAATGGGTACGCCCCAGGTACGCTGACGAGAAATACACCAGTCTGGACGGCCTTCAACCATGGATTCAATGCGGCTTTGCCCCCAGTCAGGGATCCATTCAACGTTTTTGATCTCTTGTAAGGCTTTATCTCGCAGACCGGCTTTATCCATGCCGATAAACCACTGTGGCGTCGCTCGGAAAATAATCGGCGTTTTGTGGCGCCAGCAGTGCGGATAGCTGTGTTCATAGGCATGATGATGCAGCAGCGCGCCATGCGTTTTAAGCGTCTCAATGACATTATCATTGGCTTTAAACACGTGCTGACCGGCAAACAGTGGTGTATCAGGTAAATACACACCATTGCTCCCCACAGGATTGGCCACTTCTAGGTCGTATTTTTTCCCCACCACGAAGTCTTCTTGGCCGTGTCCAGGCGCAGTGTGGACAACCCCCGTACCGGACTCAGTTGTCACGTGATCGCCAAGGATCACCGGCACGTCAAAATCATAAAATGGGTGTTGAACACGTTGCAGCTCTAACGCTTCACCTTTACAAAAACCAAGGTTGTGATAGTGCTCGATACCAGCACGATCCATGACGTCTTTGGCCAACTCTGCCGCCAGAATTAAGCGCTGTGGCTGCTCGCCTTCGACTTGCACCAGCACATATTCCAGATCCGCGGACACAGCAACGGCGCGGTTAGCCGGCAGAGTCCAAGGCGTCGTCGTCCAGATCACCGCCGAAACAGGCCCTTCGCCTTGATGCTCACCAGCAAGGGTAAAGGTGTTCACGAGCGCCTGCTCATCGACCGCACGGAACATGACGTCAATCGATGGGGACGTCTTGTCTTGATACTCGACTTCGGCTTCGGCAAGGGCTGAACCACAATCCGTACACCAGTGAACCGGTTTAAACCCTTTGTGCAAGTGGCCATTCCCAGCAATCTTACCCAAGGCACGAATGATGCTGGCCTCAGTCTTAAAGTCCATGGTGAGATAGGGTTTATCCCACTCACCTAACACGCCAAGACGTTTAAAGTCGGCTTTTTGACCTTCCACTTGCTTGGCCGCGTATTCACGACATTTTTCACGGAACTCGGCGGTGGAGATTTTCTGACCCGGCTTGCCCACTTTTTTCTCTACCATCAATTCGATAGGTAGGCCGTGGCAGTCCCAGCCAGGGACATACGGTGCGTCATAGTCCGCCAGCGTTTTCGATTTAATAATAATGTCTTTGAGAATTTTATTAACAGAGTGACCAATATGAATATTGCCGTTCGCGTACGGAGGGCCGTCGTGCAAAATAAATGTTTTTTTGCCGTGCTTCGCTTGACGGATTGCACCGTAAAGATCTTCATCATACCAACGCTTGAGCATATCAGGCTCGCGCTTAGCAAGATTACCTCGCATCGGAAACGCAGTTTCCGGCAGGTTTAAGGTATCTTTGTAGTCACTCATTGATTATTGATTCCGTATGGAGGTTACTCTAGACATTATTGCCATCAGCCAGCCACGCACGCGCTGCCGATGCATCTCGTTGAATTTGCATTTTTAATGCGTCTACTGACGCGAACTTGGTTTCATCACGCAATTTGTGCAGTAGGCTAACTTCTAATTGTTTGCCGTATAAATCGAGCGTTTGATCGAATAGATGCACTTCTAACTGCTGATGGGTGCCATTGACCGTCGGTCGATTACCCACGTTGGCAACGCCCGGCAAAGATTGCCCTGCACGCGCACCGGACACGGTTACCGCGTACACACCCGATACAGGAGAGACTCGCCGCTTAAGCAGCACATTCGCGGTAGGAAAGCCGATCGTGCGTCCAAGCTTTCGCCCATGCGCGACCCGCCCGCAAATACTGTAGGGTCGCCCCAACATATCGGCTGCCGCCTCTAACTGGCCCGCGAGAAGCGCATCTCGGATAGCGGTGCTACTCACCCGTCGGTCGCTGACACAAAAGCTTTCGGTACTCACCACCGCAAAGTGATGCTCTTTCCCGGCTTGCTCTAATCGAGCGAAGTCACCGGCACGCTTGAGGCCAAAGCGAAAGTCGTCACCCACTACAAGAAACTTAACACCCAATTGATTGACCAACAAGCGATCAACAAAGGCATCCGGGCTCATGGCGGCAAATGCTGGTGTAAAGCTGACACACAAAAGCCTATCCACGCCTAACTTAGCCAGTTGACTATATTTGTCGCGCAGCCGGGATAAACGTGCAGGAGCCTGATCGCCTTGAAACAATTCGAGCGGTTGAGGCTCAAACAGCATGACAGTCGCAGGCAAATCGAGGGCCCTGGCCTTCTCGACCACTTGGCGCAAGACCGCTTGGTGCCCAAGGTGGACACCATCAAAGTTACCGATGGTGAGTACACAGCCTCGGTGTTTGGCCCGGATATTGTGAATGCCTCGAATTAATTCCATCGCCTGCTGACTATTTGAACTATAAAAACTGGCGGATTATATACTAGTCAGCGCTGGCAATCAGCCCTGGATTGATATTCCGCGCTTACCATCATCCTCGGTGGCGGATATCGCCTAATCTCACACCAAACATCACTGCCGTGATCAGATAGAGACTCCCCCCGCCAAGAATACAACCAGCCAAGCTAATGCTGCGAGAGAATAATGGCATAGCCACCCATTGTGACAAACTTGGCATTAAAACATAAAGCCCAATAACCATGGCACAAACAGCCACCAGTAACTTAACAATAAACATCACTGTTTCTCGAGAAAGGCGATAAATATGACGACGGTGTAGCCCTTGATACAACAGGCCTGCATTAATCAGCGCCGATAAGGCCGTGGCCATTGCTAACCCCACGTAGCTGAAGAAATAGGCAAAAATCGCGTTAAAGACCATATTGCTGACCATTGCGATGACACCATATTTGACCGGTGTTTTAGTATCTTGGCGAGCATAATAACCAGGCGCCAGGACTTTGATCACCATAAAATTGACCAAACCACAGGCATAAGCCACCAGAGATAGACTGGCCGCCTCCACGTCAGGTACACCAAATTCACCCCGCATAAACAACACCATCAACATGGGCTTGGCGAGCACAATTAATCCAGCCATGGCGGGGATCCCGAGTAGCAGAACCATACGTACGCCCCAATCCATGGTCGCAGCAAACTGATCCGCCGATTTATCGACATGTTTTTTGGATAACGCGGGCAAGATCACCGTCGCAATCGCAATGCCAAATAACCCCAGTGGGAACTCTAATAAACGATCGGAGTAATACAGCCAACTGATAGAACCCGTCATTAAGAAGCTAGCAATAAAGGTATCGAATAACAGATTAATCTGACTGACGGATACCCCAAACAATGCTGGGATCATTAACTGTCGAATTTTGACAACGCCGGGATGATGCCATCCCCATTTAGGCCGCACGAGCATCCCCTCTTGCGCTAAAAAAGGCAGTTGGAACAAAAGTTGAATCACACCGCCTGCAAACACACCGATCGCAAGGCCTATTTCAGGTTGTGCCAAATGCGGGGATAGACCGATCGCCGCAGCAATAATCGCTACGTTTAAAAACACCGGCGTAAAGCTGGAAACTGCAAATTTATTCAGCGTGTTAAGGATAGCCCCCGATAGCGCAACAAAGGTAATAAACCACAAATAGGGGAAAGTGATTTTCAACATCAAGCTGGCCAACTCAAATTTTGCACCATCAGGCCCGCCGTCTAGCCAATCGACAAACCAACCGGTACCAAACAACGCGGCTAAAACGGGCGAACCGACCACACCTAGCAATGTCACAACAGTGACCAACCCGCCAAGCGTGCCGACCACATTAGCCACCAACTCACGTGAGTGGGCTCGGGTGGTATCATCTTTATCAAGCGCCTGGTATTCGGTTAATACCGGCACAAACGCTTGTGAAAATGCCCCTTCGGCAAATAGACGACGCAAAAAATTAGGGATTTTATTGGCAAAGAAAAAGACATCGGCGGCCGCACCCGCGCCCATTAAGTTGGCAATGACAACATCGCGCACCAATCCTAAAACACGGGACACTAATGTCATGGTGCTCACGATGAGCCCAGAGCGTAAAAGTCGCTTACTCACGGTTACCTCTTGAAAACACGTACCCGATGCGCGCGTTGCTTCTACTTTTTCGCCCCTGGCGATACGCCGAAAGGGAGAACAAATCGAAATATAGGTGACGTCGGGGCTGAAATGCTGATAGAATCAGCCGCCATATTAACTGTGATAACCCCGCAGCGCCAATACTACCTTGGAGCGGCGGATCTTTGCACAAATGAATTGACAATAGAGGCAAAAAGAGGCATAGTCCTCCGCCTTGAAATGTCACCGAACAAAAAGATTTGGGAGTTAGACCCTTGGCGAATATCAAATCTGCTAAGAAGCGTGCGATCCAGTCTGAAAAGCGTCGCCAGCACAACGCAAGCCGTCGCTCTATGATGCGCACCTATATGAAGAAAACTGCTTCAGCAATTGCTGCAGGCGACAAAGAAGCGGCAACTGCTGCTTTTGCACAAGTTCAGCCTATTCTTGATCGTTCAGCCACTAAAGGCCTGATCCACAAGAATAAAGCAGCTCGTTACAAAGCAGCATTCTCAGCACAAATTAAAGCGCTGTAAGATTGCTCTTTGCATAGAGATAAAAAAAACCGGCCTTGGCCGGTTTTTTTTTGCTTATCACTTGTTGCTTACCCAGGTGCTAACTCACGGTTTCGCTGCAGTAGAGATCATGTAAAAGCTGAATGACAGCGACGACTTCATCACTTTTTAGCGAATAATATACCGTCTGCGCCTCTTTGCGCGTTGTCACCAGACCGTCTTTTCGTAACCAAGCGAGATGCTGCGATAAGGCTGACTGGCTCAGAGGAACCCGCTCCACTAACTGCCCCACCGACAATTCACCTTGTAGTAAATAACACAGAATAAAAAGGCGTTTTTCATTGGCCATGGCTTTTAGCAGGCTCACTGCCTTAGGCCCATTCTGCTGCATGCGGGCTAAATCCATTCAACTTCCATCATCAGTTAATACTCAATGGCACGAGTCTAGCACGATCTTTATGCTAGCTTGTAACTAAACAAACAAGTGACTGTAATCTGCTTCACAAATCCTTTTGACCGCTGGGTGCTGAATCATACGTTCCGCAAAGATAACGAAATATTCCTCTTTTACCACACTCAGCTCAGCAATTTGTATCGCTTGACCCAAACGGGTGACTTCCTCAGCATAGGTCGTAGGTGCAATAAATAACGCTTGATGACTAATCCCAAACGCTTTCATTAAGGCGGAATCGTCAAATTCTCCCAGAATATTAGGTACGATGCCTTGTTGATCAAACCACTGCGTTAACTTACGTCCCATTGCGGTCGATTTGCTAGGAATTAAGACTTTCTGTGTCGCTAAACGTATGGGTAACGGCACATCGGGGTCTTCTGCAGGGTTTGAGGAATATAAGCTCATGCTACTTTCACCTAACTTGACGCTAAATAAGCCGGCCTGTTGGGTCGAATCTATCGGGCAGTCTGAAAGGATCATATCTAATTTATGCTCTGCGAGTTGCTCAAGTAGCATTTCATGCGTGGATTCAAAACAGCGCAGGTGGATGGCGTTATCGTGAGGTATCGCATGCAAGAGAATTTGGCTAATCAGCCGCTTCGATAATGCATCAGCAACCCCAACATCGAATAAGATATTCTCTTGCTGGCTATAATTGACAATATCTAGCATTTCGTAGCTCAGACCAAACATACGATCAGCATATTTAAAAACCAGCTGGCCGAGCTCAGTGGGCTCCACGTAGCGCCCATTGCGTTTAGTGAGCTTACCATTTAAGCGCTGTTCCAGAGCCCGAATTTGCCCAGTAACGGTTTGTGGTGTTAAACAAAGCTTATCCGCCCCTTGGGTGATTGAACCTTGCTTGCAGACCATCCAGAAGTAGTACAGGTGGTTGTAATTTAGGTGAGCCATGCTGATAGATAAAAAAACGCCAGACGAAGCAGCTTACGCTGCCTCTCTGGCGCCTTCAAGTGGCATACGCGTTTTAGTTTTTCACATCGTCTTTATCAAGCGGCTTTCTTACCCGCTCACCCGCTCGATGCTCTAAAGCACGCTCTGAGAAGCTTGAGGATTTATCCTGTTCTTCTCTATCAACCTTATCAACGTTCGATGTCACCATCGCCTTTCCGGCCGCGACACCTGCGCGATAGGCTTGGCAAACATCGCTTTGGTCTTGCTTTCCGTTGCAATACATATCTTGGTTTACCGCCATGGCAGAGCCAGAGACGGTAACCAGGCTAGTAATCAACGCCAGTATTACCTTCTTCATACTCGTCTCCTTGTTCATCTGCAAGCGCGCTGGCTGGTGGCAGTGCAAAGTGCAACACTACGTAGCCAATCACGGCCGCCAAGGTCGATCCTATCAAGATACCAAGACGAGAGAGTGTGACGAACTCGCCATTCACACCAACAAAGGCCAGTGATGAGATAAAGATAGACATGGTGAAACCAATACCACAGAGCACTGACACGGCAAAGATATGGGTGAAATTCACGCGTGCTGGCAGTTTGGCAATACCTAATTTCACTGCGGCCCAACTAAAGGTAAAGATCCCAAGTGGTTTACCCAGAAGCAAGCCTAAGGCAATACCTAGCGGCAACATTTCCGTCAAGTTAGCCAGTGATACCCCGTCAAGCGATACCCCAGCGTTCGCGAACGCAAAAATCGGCAGAATCAGATACGACACGTATGGATGCAGCGCATGTTCCATTTTTTTCAATGGCGAGGGTGCATCATCCGTTTTACCTTTAAGCGGGATGGCAAAACCAAGCACCACACCGGCAAGCGTCGCATGAACGCCCGATTGCAACACGCTGAACCATAAAATCAGTCCAACCACGACGTACGCAGGAATACTGGTCACTTTGCGCATATTCATCGCCACTAGTACCACAGTGGCTATAAAGGCTGACGCTAGGGCAACCAGCGATAGATCGCTACTGTAAAACAGGGCAATGATCACAATCACCCCAAGATCATCAATGATCGCCAATGCCAGTAAGAATACTTTTAACGCAAGCGGGACACGATTACCCAACAACGCCAACACACCGAGCGCAAACGCGATATCCGTAGCAGCTGGGATAGCCCAACCAGACACGGCCAGTGGGTCGCCCCAGTTGAACGCCAAGTAAACCAGTGCGGGAGCAAGCATACCTCCGATCGCTGCAACCGCAGGGAATGTGGCTTTGTCTTTTGAGTTTAGGGCACCTTGAACCAACTCACGTTTGACTTCCAAACCAATCAGCAGGAAAAAAATCACCATCAGACCATCGTTGATCCAATGACCAACGGATAAGCCTGCTACATAGGTATGAAGCGTGCTGTCATATAAAGGCTGTAAATCCGAGTTCGCTACGAACATCGCTAATACCGCCGCTACAATCAGCACAATACCTCCTGCGGATTCCATTTTCAGAAACTGACGAATGACATCAGTCATTTAGAGCACTCCATACAATAAAAGTGGATTTCAGTAGTCTAGACAGTCAGACCACTTTTAGAAAAATCGTTTGTTCTGATAGTAAACATCGGGAAAACCGATGTTAAAACTAACTTACCATTGATTTATTCGTAGTCTAACGCTTTTATATCCTGTTTACCGATTTATAGCTTAACGCTTTCTCTCTAGCATAGTGTCGATTTCAACCTTGTTGTTACATTTTTATCTCTGTTTTTTTCCAGCCGTGTCTTTAGGGACAAATAACACTAGGAATCAGGGGGCTAACAGCGCTTTTGCTGCGGCATATCCGTGCCAAGATCGTATTTTCAACTCACTGCAGTATTTATGTCATATTTCTGAAATATTCCCTTTTTACTATCGCCTCAGATTTTGCTTTGACACTAAACTGACATCGAATTGTCACGGAGATATCTTATGACTCCCCATGCTACAGCAGTAGAGGCAACTCAGAGCTCCTCAAATTGGTTCCGTTGGACCAAGCTTGCCGTCATGCTTTACCTCCTGCTCGTGGCCGTTGCCATGGTAGGAAGCGGCTTCAAATGGGCCATAGGCGACGAAGCGAAGACGCTCTTTGCGTTTGCGTCTCATCCCGTAGCTGGCTTAATGATTGGTATTGTTGCCACTGCATTGATTCAGTCTTCAAGTACCGTGACGTCTATCATCGTCGGCCTGGTCGCGGGTGGCTTGCCGGTTGAAGCGGCGATTCCCATGGTAATGGGAGCCAACGTGGGTACCTCAGTGACTAATACTATCGTCAGTTTAGGCCATGCCCGCTGTAAAGTAGAGTTTAGTCGTGCCTTTAGTTGTGCCACTGTTCATGACTTCTTTAATCTCTTTGCCGTGGCTATTTTTCTCCCACTCGAAATGGCATTTGGAATACTGAATAAAATTTCTGGCTGGTTGGTGTCGCCACTGGCACAAGCGAACGATATGAGTATCAAGGGGTTAAACTTTATTAAGCCATTGACCAAACCCGTCGTTAATGCTGTGCAATCGCCCTTGGATGCCATCTTCCCGGGTAACATTGGTGGCTTCGTGATGATTGCCATGGGGATTGTTACTATTGTCATTGCCATCACCGTGATGGGTCGCGTGATGAAAAAACTGATGGTGGGTCGGGCAAAAGACATGCTTAAAAATGCTATCGGTCGCGGTCCATTGCACGGTATTTTCTCAGGCTCAATCGTCACTGTGTTGGTGCAATCTTCATCAACGACCACTAGCTTGATGGTGCCATTGGTCGGCTCAGGCGTGTTAAAGGTGCGTGATATTTATCCATTCACATTGGGCGCAAACATTGGTACCTGCATTACCGCGTTACTTGCCGCCACAGCCGTCACGGGCGAGTTCGCCGTCTTTGCGCTGCAAATTGCATTAGTACACCTTAGCTTTAATATCCTAGCCACCGCGCTTATCTTTGGTGTGCCGTTTTTACGCGAATTACCGCTTAAAGGTGCAGACTTGTTGGGCAAAATGGCCGCCAAATCAAAAATGGCCGTCCTCGTTTATATCAGTTTAGTCTTTGTTGTGATTCCAGGCAGCATTGTCTTCTTATCCCAATAAGCCTGAGATTTAGGTCACACACAAAAAACGCAGCCAGCTGGCTGCGTTTTTTTATTGAAAATTGGCTCAAGATGACGACCAAGTCGTATCGCCTCGTTAACGTTACTGCCTATTAAACAGCTATGTGTTAAACCGCAATCGGCGCTTTAATGGTCGGATGCGGATCGTAGCCTGCAATTTCAAAGTCATCGATTTTATATTCAAAGATAGAGGCAGGCTTGCGTTTAATGGTCAATGTCGGCAACGCACGCGGTTCACGCTTTAGCTGTTCATGGACAATATCATCGGTCAGATGGTTATGATAAAGGTGAACATCACCGAAAGTATGGACAAAATCACCGACCGCTAGGTCGCACTGTTGCGCCATCATATGGGTGAACAGCGCATAGCTGGCAATATTAAACGGCACACCCAAGAAGTAGTCTGCACTACGCTGATAAAGCTGGCATGAGAGCTTGCCATCCGCCACGTAGAACTGAAACAAACAATGGCAAGGGGCCAAGGCCATTTTGCCTTGCTCCGCGTTCTCTGATGGGCTGATGGACTCATCCGGCAAATCGGCAGGGTTCCACGCAGTGATAATATGGCGACGCGAATTGGGTTTGGTTTTAATTTGCTCGATCAATTGCGCAATCTGATCCACGGTTGAGCCATCTGGACACGCCCAAGAGCGCCACTGAGCGCCATAGACGGGACCGAGATCACCTTGCTCGGTGGCCCATTCATCCCAAATACGTACCTTGTTGTCTTGTAAGTACTGGATGTTAGTCTCGCCGTTAAGAAACCACAAAAGCTCGTGGATAATCGCTCGGGTATAGAGTTTTTTGGTCGTTAACAGTGGAAAGCCTTCAGCAAGGTCGAACCGTAGTTGGCGTCCAAATATCGATCGCGTTCCGACACCAGTGCGATCTCCCCTATCTGTCCCATTATCGAGAATATCCTGCATCAACGCCTGATACTGCTTCATAGTGTTTCCTATCATTGACCGAACAAACAAAAGGCACCGCATAGGGTGCCTTGGTGTGATAAACAGTATATCTGATTACGCGACATTAATCATGGTGCAGGCCTGCGCTTGTAAGCCCATAGAATCATCAATGCGCCTGCCACAATCATTGGCAACGAGAGTAGCTGCCCCATGCTTAACAAATCACCAAACAGTCCAAGATGTGCATCTGGCTCGCGGAAATACTCCACGGTAAAGCGGAATGTGCCGTAACCGGCCAAGAAAAGCCCCGAGACCGCCCCCATTGGGCGTGGCTTTTTAATGTACATATTGAGGATCACAAATAACGCGACGCCTTCTAATGCAAACTCATAAAGCTGCGAGGGATGGCGTGGCCACGGGCCCCCGGTTGGAAAGACCATTGCCCAAGGCACATCCGTGACGCGCCCCCATAGCTCACCGTTCATAAAGTTGCCCAACCGGCCAGCGCCAAGGCCAAATGGTACTAACGGCGCAATAAAGTCAGCCACGGTAAAAAAGTGACGCTGCGTTTTACGTGCATACCATGCCATGGCGGTGATCACACCCAACAGACCACCATGGAAGGACATGCCTCCTGTCCATACTTTGAACAAAAACAAGGGGTCGGCGATAAAAGCATCCAATTGGTAAAAAAGCACATAGCCAATGCGTCCACCCAATACCACGCCAAGAAAGCCGGCAAACAGCAGATCGCTGACTTCTTCTTTGTTCCAACCACTGTTGGGTTTTGTCGCACGATGGTTTGCCAGCCAAAGAGCAAACACAAACCCTAACAAATACATTAACCCGTACCAGCGTACCGCTATGGGGCCTAACTCGATTAATACCGGGTCGATTGACGGAAAGGTGAAATAACCTTCAGCCATGAATTTGATCCTTTATTTCAACAACATGCTAGCGCCGACAATAACAAGAAAGACGGCAAAAATACGTTTTATTTGCTCAGTAGGTAACTTCACCGCAAGCTGCGCGCCTACCCGTGTCATCCACACAGACGTGGAAACCACCCCGAGCAACGCGGGTAAATACAAGTATCCGACACTGAGTGGCGGTAAGGGTTCCGTCTGTCGCCAGCCCAACCACACAAAGCTAATCATGCCACCGAACGCTAATACCGCTCCCCCCGCTGAGGCACTACCGATCGCTTGATGCATGCTGACCCCACGCCAGTGTAAATATGGAACAGTAAAGGATCCGCCACCAATGCCTGCCAAGCTAGAAAGTGTCCCAATCAAGGTTCCAGCCGCAGAAAGCCGCCACCAATGCGGCAATGGGCGCGCTTGATAGACGCGGCGATTAAGTAACATTTGCAGTGCCATCGCAAGCACAATCACACCAAATAAACGGGGTAGCCAATCAGGAGGCAGCAAGTCAGCAAATCCGGCCCCAAGACTACCGCCTAACAGCATGCCAGGAACAAGCGCTTTGACCGCCTCGACATGCACATTACCTAAGCGAAAATGCCGCCATGCCGACGCACTTGAGGTCAAAACGATCGTTGCTAACGACGTCGCCAGAGCAATGGGCATCACCACCGTCGGTGAAATGCCAAAAACCGGCAATAGAAACGTTAAAGCGGGTACCACCACCAGTCCACCGCCAATGCCAAGCAGCCCTGATAAGGTACCTACGCACGCACCGACTAGCATGCAGACCACAAACAACAACAGTGTTAGGCCAGTGATCATCGCATTTGTCCGATTTTGACTAGCGCATCAAGCCCATGTTCGGCCAGAAAGGCTTCGGTCGATGCCCGAATCGCATCAGGGTCGTCTAATGTCAGCATAGTATTCGCCTGCACCACTAGCGCCTCATGCGGTAATCGACTTAACAGATATTTGATTTTGGCGACATTCCGAGTATTCATACTCAGTTGCTGGTAACCCAATCCCACTAATAATGCTGCACCCACAGGATCGCCGGCCAACTCACCGCAGACACTTACCGGTAATTGATGGCGCGCACCCATGGTTGCAATGGATGATAAGGCATGGAGTACTGAAGGATGCAGGGCATCAAAAATATCTGCGACCCGCGCATTATTGCGATCAACGGCGAGTAAATATTGGGTCAAGTCATTGGTCCCTACCGATAAAAAATCGATATCACGCGCGATATTATCCAACTGATACAAAATAGAGGGAACTTCGACCATGATCCCGAGCATAGGGATATTAACGCTCTCACCCGTGCTCTCGGCCTCTTGGCTGACCTCTTGATACGCGCGGCTGACCAAGGTTTTCGCTTCCAATAACTCATTGCGGCCAGAGATCATTGGCAGTAGTAACTTAAGGTTATTTAAACCTATGCTCGCGCGTAACATGGCACGGACTTGGATCAAAAAGATATCCGGATGATCCAAGCTGAAGCGAATACCGCGCCACCCCAGAAAAGGATTATCTTCTTCCACACTTAGGTAAGGAAGCGGCTTATCTCCACCGATATCCAACGTACGCATCACCACAGGCTTATCAGGGTAACTGGCAAGAATGGCGCGATACTGTTTCACTTGTTCGTCTTCAGAGGGGAACCGGCGTAACATTAAAAAAGGGACTTCAGTGCGAAAAAGTCCTACCCCATCCACCCCTTGATTAATCGCAATTTGACTATCGGCACTAAGACCGGCATTTAAATGGACCTCAACCCGGGTGCCGTCTTGGGTTTGTCCCGGGCTGGCCAGTGCTGTCTCAAAGGTCGATTGTAAGCTGGCTTCTTCTTGAACCAATTGCTGGTATTCGTTGATCAAGGCCTCGGCAGGCTCGATCATTAATATCCCTTTGTGTCCATCGAGGATAACGGTTTTGTGGTGCAAGCGTGAGGGAGAAAAGCTGACTCCCATGATCGCAGGGATCCCCAATGCCCGCGCGAGAATGGCAGCATGAGAATTAGCCGCTCCCTGTTCGGCGACAACGCCTGCCAGTAAGGTACGAGGAATCGAAGCCAGCATACCGGCTGTCAGCTCGTGAGCCAGTAACACAACCGGTGATGAAATCGCTGGAGCACTGCCTGCCGGGGCCATCAAAAAATAGAGTAATCGCTGACCCAGTTCTTTTACATCGTCTGCGCGCGCTTTGAGATAAGGATCGTCCATTAGGGAAAAGCGTGCGGAAAAGGCCTCCACAGTTTGTCGCACGGCCCACGTCGCTTCATCGCCTTGCTGGATCCTGACCGTTATGTCTTCTCGCAACATGGGATCATTGAGCAGATGTACAAACAGATCAAAAATCGCTAATGCGTCTTTTTGTAGCTCCTTATCAAAGCGCTTACGCAAACGCCGGAACTCGGTACTTGCCTCATCAATCGCGGCGTCCAAGCGGTCGAGCTCTCGCGACACATCGAGACTGCTTGCCGGAGCAACGTCTTCTAACCTTGGTTGCGACTCGTCGCACCAAGCTTGAGCAATACCGATCCCCGGTGACGCCGGCATCCCTTCAAGTAAAATAGGCGATCGGGTACCTTGCCACCCCCCTTGCGCATCCGCATGGGCAAATACCACCGCCAACTGCGCGGCTAAGGTGACAAGAAACGACTCTTCACTTTCATCAAATTGACGCGGTTGGTGTTGCTGAACGACTAATACGCCCAGCACCTTTTTGCGATAAATAATGGGCGTACCCAAAAAAGATTGAAACGCATCTTCTCCGGTCGCTGGAAAAGGTTTAAACGCAGGATGTCGTCGTGCATAAGCGAGGTTTAAAGGCTCAGCCCGTTGACCAACCACGCCAACTAACCCGTCACCAAACGACATCGACACTTGCGCCGACGGATCGAGCCCCTGCGTTGCCATCAAATCAAAGCTTTGTTGCTCAAGGTTGGCGAGATAGACAGAGCAGCACTCGGTACGCATTGCCAAGCAGGTTTGTTGCACCAACGTATGCAGCGCCTGATCGAGATCGGCTGACACTGCAACGCTTTGCACAATATTCCTTAACTGCGTGAGCACCGAGTTTCTCCTTTACCCTCGCTTATTTTTACGTCGAGGTTTGCGTTCTTTAAAAGGCATCGCAAGCGGCGCAAACTCTTTCATTGCACGCCGATAGACTTCACGCTTAAATGCCACGACTTGACGCACAGGATACCAATAACTGACCCAACGCCAGCCATCAAATTCCGGTGTCCCGCCACGCAAAACGTTCACGTGTGACTCATCACACTCAAGCTTAAGCAAAAACCATTTTTGCTTTTGCCCAATACATACGGGTTTAGAATCCCACCGCACCAAGCGTTTCGGTAATTTATAACGTAACCAATGTCGACTAGTCCCCAAGATGCGCACATCTTTTTTGGTCAGCCCAACTTCTTCATACAACTCACGATACATGGCTTGCTCAGGACTTTCTCCTTCATCAATACCACCTTGTGGAAACTGCCATGAATGCTGACCATATCGACGAGCCCAGAGTACTTGACCGTGGCCGTTACAAATTACTATCCCCACATTGGGACGATAGCCATCGCCATCAATCACTGGACAACCTCAATGATAAATCTCTACTGAACCTGATTTTTTCACAAAAAGCGGCTGAGGGTAAACAAACATTGTGGATTGACCTTCTTTTTTGCGCTCTCGTCGTCATCTGAGGATAACTCACCCTCTAACAGGAAGTTATAAACATAGCAATGAGAGTTTGCGCACATTTATTCACGCTTTCTGTGGATAGATTTGTGAAGAAGCCTAGAAAAAGTGCATTAAAGCTTCAGGTATCGATCATCTAACGGAAGGAAATATTGTCATACAAATAAAATAAGACCTTAAATTCATAAACTTAAAAGTAATTCGTTAAGAGAGGATCCTTGATAAGATCCGACGATCATTAAATACGCACAGATCGCTCAAAGATCCACCAGTTAGTGAATTATCCACATCGATAGCTCAAAAAAACGACAGATCAGCTCTTTTATCCATTTTTCTCTGATTTTTATTACTGTATATATGATCATGCGCCTTATTTTACACGCATAAAATGATACCCATGTGGATAACTAAAGGACAGTCATGACATTCTCTCCCCAAGGATCCACTTGCAGCACTGATG
The DNA here is from genome assembly GCF_001996065.1 of Salinivibrio sp. MA351. NCBI lineage: Bacteria > Pseudomonadati > Pseudomonadota > Gammaproteobacteria > Vibrionales > Vibrionaceae > Salinivibrio > Salinivibrio sp. MA351. The sequence continues at coordinate 44,590 of NZ_MUFG01000023.1, forward strand.
ACAGTTCTCGATAATGCACGACCGTTATGCCCATAAACAGGATCGAGCCACTGTGATACATCCTCCTGAGTCTGAACAGATACTGATGGACCGAGCACTAGAGCTTGCAGGTCTGACGCTGGGTGAAGTGAGCCAATCACTAGCGATAAGCTGTCCGGAAACACTCTCTCGGGAAAAAGGCTGGATCGGTATGTTACTCGAGACCTGTTTAGGTGCCAATGCGGGGAGTAAGCCTGAACAAGACTTCGCACATTTGGGGATTGAGCTAAAAACCATTCCCGTCAACCAAAACGGTAAGCCTCTAGAAACAACCTTTGTCTGTGTCGCACCACTCACTGGGATTGCGGGGGTGCGTTGGGAAACCAGCCATGTAAGACAAAAACTATCACGCGTGTTATGGGTCCCCGTGGAAGGCGAGCGTGATATTCCCGTGGCGAAGCGACGGATAGGGACTCCCCTGCTGTGGTCTCCTAGCTCAGAAGAAGACGCATGCTTACGCGCCGACTGGGAAGAATTAATGGATTGGGTGGCATTGGGACGCGTGACCGAAATCACGGCACGTCAAGGCCAATACTTACAATTGCGGCCCAAGGCTGCTAATGGCAGCGTACTCACCGACGCCTTTGGGCCTCATGGCGAGCCAATTCGAACGCTACCACGTGGGTTTTATTTACGGACACAATTTACCCACCAGATCCTGACCCGTTACTTCCTCGATCCACAATAATAGCGCCTTAAAATCGAATCGGCATGTCTTCGCGACACCCAGGCTCCCCACCGGTCGCGAACTCATCATAGGGATCCATTAAGCGTAACACGCCCTGTTCAATGCCAAGCGCCTTGAGCTTATCCCCCACTTGTCCCACATGATCAAACTGCATCACCTCGCCGGTTTGATCGGAACGTAAAGGCTCGAGCTGCTTCTTGATTTCGACTTCTACCGAATACTTGGCGCCTCCCGCATGAGCCATGATGTAGCATTGCGGACATGACTGGGGATCCGCGCGCATCCACGCCTTGAGTTGTGCATAGTTCATTTGACTTTCCTCTTGTCGCTTTCTTTGGCGCCTGTTGCTACCTGACCCAATACACCCCATCGCCCGGCAATTCATGGCGTCACCCATACAAGTAATGGTTAAAGTTTGCACACCTGTCAAGCCGAGCGGTGCGGTTAAACCGCTTTCGATTAAAGGCAAAATTCTCTACTATGGACTGCCATAGGTCGATTGCAGACAAGGAGACAGGATGCAATACCACCGTTTGCCCCATTCCTCGCTAGACGTGAGTAAAGTGTGTCTTGGCACAATGACATTTGGTGAGCAAAATAGTGAAGCCGACGCGCATGCTCAGCTCGATCTTGCTTTTGAGCGCGGTGTTAATTTTATCGACACCGCAGAGATGTACCCCGTCCCCCCAAGCCAACCGACACAAGGTTTAACCGAGCAATATATCGGTAACTGGCTGGAAAAGTCGGGAAAGCGCGATCGAGTGATTCTCGCCACTAAAGTGGCTGGCCCGCGCAATGTTCCTTACATCCGTGACAACATGTCGCTCAACCGACGTCATGTGCATCAAGCCGTTGAAGATAGTCTGACGCGACTGAAAACCGACTATATCGATTTGTATCAAGTCCATTGGCCGCAACGGCATAATAACTGTTTTGGTAAGCTCAATTATCCTTATCAAGACGAGCATTCTGGGGTGACGATTTTGGATACCTTGGATGCACTGAACGAGCTAGTACAAGCGGGAAAAATCCGTTATATCGGCGTTTCTAATGAAACCCCTTGGGGCGTGATGCGCTATTTGCATCTGGCAGAGAAGCACAGCCTCACACGTATTGTCTCTATTCAGAATCCGTATAACCTGCTTAACCGGACGTTTGAGGTGGGGCTCTCTGAGATCAGCCACCAAGAAGGGGTGGAGTTATTGGCTTACTCACCGCTTGCCTTTGGCGCACTGAGCGGTAAATATTTGCAAGGTGCACGTCCAAAAGGCGCACGCTGTACACTGCATCAACGCTTCGCCCGTTATTTTACTGAATCAGGGCAAAAGGCCACACAAGAATACGTCGATCTGGCTCAGCGTCATGGTCTTGATCCGGCGCAAATGGCGCTGGCGTTTGTGAATACGCGTCCCTTTGTCGCCTCTAACATTATTGGCGCCACCACACTCAAACAGCTAGAGAGCAATCTCGACAGCTTGGATCTGACACTGAGTGATGATGTGCTTGCCGGTATTGATGAGATCGCTAACCGCTACCCTAACCCCTGCCCTTAGATCGCAACACGGCAACCCCTTGGGGTTGCCGTCCTGTGTTTTACTTCATACGCCTATTACGCCCGTGTCAATTGCGTCATTTCTTCGCGAACCTGAGGTACGGTTAAGCCGACAATAATTTGAAAGCTGTCACCATTACGTACCATGTTGACTGCACCATGCGCCTGAAAATATTGCGTTTCCGCTACTTTTTCTGGCTCATGCACCTTGATACGCAACCGTGTTGCACAATTGGTGAGCAAGGCTATGTTGTCTTTGCCACCTAGCCCTTCAATAAACGCACTCGCTTGCCCGCCATCAATCACACCGCTCGATGAATCGCTTTGCTGCGCACCCTTATAGTCGGCTTTGGTATAAAGCTTCGCCTCTGCGCTGCCCCGGCCGGGCGTGGGGATATCAAATTTCAAAATCAGCGCGCGGAATACCACAAAGTAAATAGCGGTGAAACTCAGGCCGATGAGCACTTGCACTATATATGTATCGCCATGCAAGCTGCCTAGCGGTAACCAATTTTGAAAAATAAAGTCGATGATCCCAGTCTGGAAGTTACCTGAGACACCAAACCAATAGGCAATAGTTGCCATGGTCGCTGCCAATACCGCGTGGAGTGCAAACAATGCTGGCGCGATAAACAAGAAGGTAAACTCAATCGGCTCGGTAATCCCAGTTAGAATAGCCGTCAATGCCGCACCGAGTACTAAACCGAGCACCATTTTTTTGTTCTCTGGCTTCGCAGTCGCGTAAAGTGCCATAGCAATACCGGTACAGCCAAAGACTTTCCCCATCCCGGTCAACATTAAGCCACCTTGAGGAAATTGCTCGGTTAAAGGTGCAGGGTTGCTGGCAAAGTTTTGGATATTTTGAATCCAATGGGCCACTGTGCCGCCATCCACCGCAACGGGTCCATAGAATACGGGGCCATAGACAAAATGATGCAGACCCGTTGGGATCATAATCCGCTCAAGGAAGGTGAACATCCAAACCCCGAATGAACCAGCACCGACCAAAAAGGTTTGTAGATTATTAATGCCGTGCTGAATACTTGGCCAAGTAAAACAGGTGATGATCGCCATGAGTACCATGATCGGGAAACTCACAATAACCACCAAGGGGGTGCCACCAAACACTGCCGCCCAGTTTGGCAGTTTTTTGTCGAAGAAACGATTGTGAACCCAAACAGAGAGGCTAGCAATGACGATGGCGCCCAATAGGTTAGTATCCAAAGTCAATATACCGCCAACATCAGTCAGTCCACGCTCACCCTCCACATAATTCACCCCAAGCTCAGGTCCCCAGAACTGTAAAATGCCACCAATCACATAATTAAAGGTGATGTATGACACAAGTGTGGCAAGTACTGCACGCCCGGATGCAGATTTTGCTAGTGCTATCGGTAACCCTACCGCAAACACCAGGGCCATATTTTTAAACACCGCCAACGAGGCTTGGAGAAGGATCGTTGACACTTTTACCCATGCACTACCTTCCACCGCCCAAGGAAAGAGATCTTGGTTGAGCAACATCACCGATAAGCCTAATAACATACCGGCGGCAGGAAAGAGGAGTACAGGGACAAACATTGCTGCGCCAAAGCGCTGGATCATATCTTTCATGATGATCGCTCCCAGATTTTGGCCCCAGATGGTCTCTGGGGCATCGTATTATTAATGAAATTGCGGTAGATAGTCGGCGTTAACACGTAAAAGCTCATCGACGATCTGTTGCGCTTTTGGCACATCCACAACGGTTCGATTGAGCGTGAGCGCGTTGACCAGTGTTTGTCGATCTCCGCTAAACCAGGCATCAACGACCAGCTTTTCGTAGCCGAGTTGGCCTTCGATCAGTGCTTTTTGGAACGTAGGGATGGTTCCGACCGCAAAGCGTTTCGGGCCGTCATTGGTTAACGCTGCCGGTACTTCCACCATGGCATCATTCTGAATATTTGGGATCGCGCCATCATTCGGCACAATAACCAGATACGTCTCACCACGGTTATATGCCAACGAGGCCGCCACGCGAACCATATAGCGTCCATGAATGTCTGCGTGAAGGTGCTCATTAGCGGTGGTGCCCGCGGCAATGATGCGCTCATTTAGGCTAAACACCCGTTTTTCTCGCCCATTGATCACTTGGCGCGCTCGCGTATTAGCAATATCCTCTTTTTCCACCATTTTTTCTGGATATAAGTAGTACTGTAGGTAAGTATTCGGTAAGTACTCTGGATTATCCCGTAGCATCGTTTGCATGTTTTTGAACGTTGCCTGCCATGAAGGGTCATCAGCAATTTCTGGATCGACAGCACTGATCCCCTCTTCCAGAATGATGCGTTTAATCTCAGCGGTAAGGTCGACACCTTCTCGATTTCGTACCTTGGTAAACCATCCAAAGTGGTTCAGCCCAAAGTATTCCGGCACCAAATCCCAGATCTCGCAACCAAGTAATTGTGCATAACTCACCATAATGGCGGCAGGCATATCGCAGATGTTTAGAATGCGGTTGTCATCAGGAAACTGGCGCTGTAGCGCTTCAGCTACAATGGCAGCAGGATTGGTGTAGTTTAGAATCCACGCGTCAGGAGCAAACGCGCGGATTTCATTGACCAAGGAAATCATGTCACCGATAGAACGCAGCCCATAAGCCATTCCACCCGCGCCACAGGTTTCTTGACCGACACAACCATAAGAAAGTGGAACCTGCTCATCACGCTCACGCATCGGTAATCCACCCGTGCGGATCTGAATAAAGAAAAAATCAGCATCAGAAAATGCGGTTTCTTTATCCGTGGTGTAAACGAACTCCTCGACCTCAGGATAAGCTTCGCGCAGTAAGATTTCTGTTGCTTTTGCGTTTGAAGCCTGTCTTTGTTCGTCAATGTCATAGAAGGTGATTTTGCGTAGTGGAAATGCCTCTTTCTCAGCGATCAAGCTATTAATCATGCCGAGTGTGTAGGTGCTTCCACCCCCGACGATAGTAAGCTTTTGTGGTTTCATCATCGTGTCTCCTCTTAATATGTATCTTTAATGTATTACAT
>NZ_MUFG01000024.1:0-49031 GCF_001996065.1 Salinivibrio sp. MA351
CGATAAATAGTGAATGAAAACTAAAAATAGCACAGATAACATACAAAAACGCACAAGAAGCGTCAGCGTCTTGTGCGTCATAAGGGAGAAAACAGCGATAAAACGGCGCTAGTCAGCCGATGACGAAAAGCGCTCTCGCACATGGCGGGCAAAGCCACTGCCTGCTTCTTGGTAGATATTAAAGGCTTCGTCCACACCCAGAGCCTTAAGTTGCTCCAACTCATCTTGGTACTTAGCAATCGCGGCCACTTTGCCCTTAAAGGGCGTTTGCCGGATTTCTTCCAGTGCCAGTGTATTGGCTTGGCTATTGGGCATCGCAAGTAAAATCAGTGATACGTTGCCATTTGAGACCGCTCGGGACCAAAAGTCGGGGTCGGTGGCATCACCCAGGATCACCTGCCGTCCTTCTTGCTGGTGGTGAGCGACGGATTCCTCTCGGGTATCAATCCCCACGATGGGCTGCTGGTGAGTGGTGGCCAATTCATCGTAGGCGCCCGTGCCGATACGCCCCATCCCCAATACCAATATGCTGGCGTCACCGAGATTAATGGGTTGTTCACTGGTATGAAGTTTATCTGGAGCACGCTCGGGTAACCAGCGCGAGGCCCATGTATACAACGCGTTACTAAAGGTATTCAGCGGCGCAGAGAAGATAAAGCTGAGCGAGACCGCGATCGCAATAGAGACAAGAATCGGCCCAGGCATTAATCCGGTTTGGTACGCCAGTCCACCGACAATGAGACCAAATTCACTGAAGTTGAACAAGGTAAGGGAGGTAAACAGCGCGGTGCGCACACGATAGCGAAAACCACTAACGACCCAATAATACAAAATGCCTTTTATCGGCAGCAGCAACATTAAAATCAACGCAAAACTAAAACTTTGCCAAGTAGGTTGCTCGGATAAGCCAATATTGAGGAAAAAGCAGATTAAGAATAACTCTTTAATATTAAATAGAGATTTAGCCATTTCTGATGCGCGGGGATGACTGGCGAGTAACATTCCCAAGATGAGTGCGCCCAAATCAGGCTTAATCCCGACTGCGCCAAATAGCCCGGCGCCAGCAACCAGTGCAAGGAAAATAGCGTAGAGCACCAGCATTTCCCCATGGCCTGCCTTGTCGAGTAGCTTGCTGAGTACGGGCTTGAGCAGAGGCAAAGCGAATAACAATAATGCGGTCAAATCAGGTGTTTTTCCTGAGGTGGCTGTCAAAAAGATCACCGCGAAGATGTCTTGCATGATTAGCATGCCAATCGCCAAGGTGCCATACGTCGCGTTGAATTCGCCTTTTTCTTCTAAGGCTTTAATCGCAAAGACGGTGCTAGAAAAAGATAACGCAAAACCGAGTAGCAACATCTCTGACAGGCTCATGCTTGATAGCATGGGAAGACTCAAGGCTTTCAGGCCCATTAGCGCTAAGGTAAAAAAGCCGGTTGTCAGCACATTGTGCGCGGTGGCTCCAAACCAAATTTCTTTGGCAAACAGCGTTTTGACATCGAGCTTCAACCCAATTGTAAAAAGGAGAAGGGTGACCCCTAGTTCAGCCAGCTGGGTGATCACGGGGGTGGATTGATACCCCATTGCATGGAGAGCAAAACCGGCGAGCAGAAAGCCAACTAAGGGAGGAAGGTGGCAGCGCATTAATATGTAGCCACTAACAAAAGCGGTTGAGATAAAAACCAGTTCCATATTTTATACTTATTCCAGAGTTGAATGAGACAACGTCTTGTCTGTCACGTGGCTATAATATACACGTTTTGTGGTCAATCTGTGAATGTAAAATAGTCGCTAACTTGGCCGATGAGGGATAGATGTGAAAAGGGAGAAAAACGGGCTTACAGAGGAGCAAGCCCGATAGCATTATTCTTCGAGTAACTGTTGAAGGAGTTCACCGTTTAGCATCGCACGCTTGACTAAAGCAAACGCCGCCATAGTCGGCTGAGTTTGTAAATCCGCGCTAACGATCGCCAGTTTTTGGTGGAAGCTTGGCAGTGACTGGTTTTCTACACAGCGCTCAATGGCGGGGAATACCACACTTTTGGCGGCGGTGATCTTACCCGCAATGACAACCAGCTGCGGGTTAAACAGGTTCACCGTCATCGCGATCGCTTTACCCAAATGATTACCGACTTTGACTAAGACTTGACGGGCCAGCTCATCGCCTTGCTCGGCGGCTTGGCAAATGGCCTCGATGGTTAACGTTTGATCGTGCGTTAGGCTGCTGGGATGACCTTGAGCCAATAATTGCTGCGCATGCTCAATGATGGCCTCGTTTGATGCGACGGTTTCCAGGCAGCCAAAGTTACCACATTGGCATTTTTTACCGAGAGGGTCGATTTGAACATGGCCGAGTTCACCCACATTCCGGTTGTGACCGAGAAAGATCTGGCCATTGACGATAATCCCTGCCCCGGTTCCGTGATGCACACTGACCAGCATTGAATCGTAGTAGTCTTGACTGGCGCCAAAGTAGTGCTCAGCGAGTGCTTGTCCTCGAATATCGTTGCCAACAAAGGCTTGCACGCCAAATTCATCGCGCAGTGTATCGGCGAGCGCGAGTTGCTGAATATTAATATTGGGCATGTACTCGACCACACCAGAATCTGGGTCGACCAAACCTGGCATCACAACCGAAATGGCAATGAGCTCTCTAATGGCATGTTGGTGAGTATCAATAAATTGGCTCACGATATCGATTAAGCCTTTGACCAACTGGTCTTGATCTTGGTAATGAAAGGTTTCACCGTGCTCAGCCAGTGAGGCACCGCTTAAGTCATACAAAGATAGCTCAATAAAATGACGCCCCAATCTTACGGCAAGCGTATGAAAAGGGGCGCACTCGGTGGTCAGTGAAATGGCGCGACGTCCACCGGTTGAGGCCTGTTGTGCCACTTCTTTGATCAGGCCTCTTTCCAGGAGTTGGCGGGTTATTTTTGTCACACTTGCAGGAGCCAGTCGACTCACATCAGCAATTTGTATGCGTGAAATAGGCCCTTGTTGATCAATGAGTCGATAAACGGCTGCGCCGTTCAGTTGCTTTACGAGATCGACATTCCCAATTTTTCCGCCAGTCATAGGTGTCCTAGCTGTGTAAATAGTGCCCGTTTACGATCGTTGCTTGAATGTTGATTGAACGGTCAAAAATGGCAAGATTCGCGACTTTTCCGGGACGAATACTGCCATAATGCTGATCAATGCCCATTGCGCGAGCAGGATAGAGCGTCGCCATCCGCAAGGCTTCATCCAAGGCGATCCCTACATGCTCAACACTGTTATGCACCGCTCGGTCCATCGTCAATGCTGAGCCGCCAAGTGTACCATTTTCATCAACACACTTACCGTCGCGGTAATATACTTTCTTACCTACAAAAATAAAGTGATCCATGTCAGCTCCTGCTGGTGCGACTGCATCGGTAACCAACACTAATTTATCCCTTTTTACTTGGTGCGCGAGTCGAATATTGGCATATGACACATGAAAGCCATCGGCAATCACGCCGGTATAAACATCGGGGGTATCATAAATCGCACCGACCATCCCAGGCTCTCGCCCTGTGATCGATGTCATGGCATTAAACAGGTGCGTAGCAAAGCCGATACCATTGGCGAAGCCCTCTCTCGCTTCAGCGTAGGTCGCATTGGTATGTCCTGCCGAGACGATGATCCCTGCCTTTGTCAGCGCCTGGATATGGGCACGGGGAGTGAGCTCAGGCGCGACGGTAACTTTTGTAATGACGTCTGCGTTATCGCATAAGTAGGCAATCATGTCATCGCTACTTGGGCGAATATAATCAGCGCTATGTATCCCTTTTTTTTGAGTATTTAAGTAAGGCCCTTCTAAATGCAATCCAAGTGCTTGATGCGGGTGCTTGGCTTTGTGGTCCCGCATTGCCGCAACAGCGGCTTTCATATCGGCATCAGAGCTGGTGATCAGGGTAGGCAGGAAATTAGTGCAACCTGATTTAAGATTCGCTTGGTGCATGGTGTCGATGGTATCGGACGTAATGTCATCATTAAACATCACGCCGCCACAGCCATTCAGCTGCAGATCAATAAAACCAGGGCTAACCATCGCACCTTCTAGACTGCGTGTTTCAATGTCAGTGGAAAGCGCATGTTGTGGGCATACGTCTGCAATCAGGCCTTCCCGAATGACGATGGCATGATCATCAAGTACCTCATGGCCAGTAAAAATCCGGCAGTGGGTTAGGGCATACATGCTTAAATTCCTTATAAATGATGGATATTTTGGGCTTCAAGCTCTTGAAAGTACTTTACCGTTTTGACTTTTAGCTCTGCGGTTGAGGGCGAGTCGCACACAATCATGGCCTTGGGATGAAGCTGCAGTGCCGAGACGGTCCAAAGATGATTGACTGAGCCTTCCACCGCCGCTTCGAGCGCTTGCGCTTTATTGGCACCAGTAACCAGAATCATGACTTCTTCGGCATCGAGTAGCGTACCAACACCGATGGTGAGCGCGTGTTTTGGCACTTGATTGATATCATTATCAAAGAAGCGAGAGTTTGCCACACGCGTGTCTTCGGTCAAGGTTTTGATCCGAGTTCGTGATGCTAACGAAGAGGCCGGTTCATTAAATGCAATGTGGCCATCGTTACCCACTCCGCCCATAAAGAGATGAATTTTGCCGTAGGCTTTGATTTTTTCTTCATAGCGTTGGCATTCCGCCTCGATATCGGTCGCATTTCCATCAAGCAGGTTGATGTTTTTTTCCTGAATATCTATGTGGTTAAAGAAGTTTTCATACATAAAGGTACGATAGGCCTGCGGATGATTGGCCGGGATACCACAGTACTCGTCCATATTGAATGTCACCACATGTTCAAAGCTAATTTCGCCTTTTTTATGAAGTTTAATCAATTGGTTGTAGGTATTCAGTGGGGTACCACCGGTCGGCAAACCTAACACAAAAGGGTGGTCTGCGGTCGGGGCAAACTGGTTAATGGTATCGACGATGTAACGCGCCGACCAAAGACCAACTTGCTGGCTGGTTTGTAAAGGAATGAGTCGCATGAATCACCTCGGTAATCGGTTCCGGAATCTAGGCTCTAGCATAACGGATATGTGCATTTATTTTTATCATAAAATAAGTTTTATGATCAGGCTAACAATTTTCTTCTGTTTTGGGGTTATTCGGTGATGATTCTCACAAATAGCACGGGTTTAATTTGCGAAGCGAATTTATTGCCATAAACTGCAAGTGAGTAACATTGCTTTACAAAAGAAGTGATTTAATAAAAAGTCCTTGAGTGAATGCTCAAGTGGTGGTTCCAGCAAAGGCGCATAGACGCACAATTGCTGAACACAGAAAAATACACAGGGGGAACGACGGTGAATATTCTTGGTTATGCACAACGTATAGGTCGTGCGCTGATGGTGCCGGTAGCGGTACTACCTGCAGCTGCGATCTTAATGGGGGTCGGCTACTGGCTGGATCCAACCGGTTGGGGCGCAAATAACGCCCTTGCTGCTTTTATGATTAAGTCAGGCGCGGCGATCATTGAGAACATGTCCGTCTTATTTGCCATTGGTGTGGCTTACGGCATGTCAAAAGATAAAGACGGTGCGGCTGCTTTAGCAGGTTACGTCGGCTTTATGGTGATCACCACGTTATGTGCCCCAGGCGCGGTTAGCCAAATTGGTTTAATCGATATTTCTCTGGGTAACAATGAGTTAGCGTTTAGCAAAATCAATAACCAGTTTATCGGTATCTTGATTGGTGTGGTGTCGGCTGAGCTTTATAATCGCTATAGCGGCGTTGAGCTGCCAAAAGCGTTAGCCTTCTTTAGTGGTAAACGCTTGGTACCTATCCTGGTATCTGTGGTGGCTATCGCCATTTCGTTTGTACTGATGTTTGTCTGGCCTGTGGTGTTTGGTGGCCTGGTTCACTTCGGTGAAAGCATTACCAACTTAGGCGCCGCCGGTGCGGGTATTTACGGCTTCTTTAACCGCCTGCTTATTCCAGTCGGGCTGCATCATGCGCTGAATGCGGTATTCTGGTTCGATACCGTCGGGATTAATGACTTGGGTCGTTTCTGGCTCGGTGCACAAGGCCTAGAATCTGGTGAGGCGATTAAAGGCACTACAGGCATGTATATGGCCGGTTTCTTCCCCGTGATGATGTTTGGCCTACCGGGTGCAGCGTTGGCTATGTATCACACCGCTCGTCCAGAGAATAAAGCACGTGTAGCATCGATCATGATTGCTGCAGGTTTTGCGTCTTTCTTTACCGGGGTGACTGAACCGCTTGAGTTTGCCTTCCTGTTCGTCGCGCCAGTGCTGTTTGTCTTGCATGCGTTCTTGACCGGTATTTCGTTGTTCATTGCTGCAACGTTCAACTGGACGGCAGGTTTTGGTTTCTCGGCAGGCCTTGTTGACTTGGTGCTGTCTTCGAAAAACCCCGTCGCCAACGAGTGGTATATGCTTCCTGTCATGGGGCTGGTGTTCTTTGTGCTCTACTATGCCACCTTCCGAGCGGCTATCATGGCAATGAACTTGAAAACACCAGGTCGAGAAGATGACGCGGTTGAAAGTGCGCCTGCCAACAACAATGGCAAGAGTGATAACCGTGAACTTGCGCGTCAATACTTGAAAGCATTAGGCGGCCATCAAAACCTGACTTCGATTGATGCCTGTATTACGCGTTTGCGTCTGTCAGTTGCTGACCGTGATATTGTTGATGAAGCGAAGCTGAAAGCGATTGGTGCGATGGGCGTGGTTAAACTCGGCGAAAATAACTTGCAGGTTATCCTCGGTCCATTGGCAGAGATTATTGCCGGGGAGCTCAAGCAGATCCCTGAAGATGAAGATCTCTCCAAGGTGTCGTTGCCTTAAACTTAGTTTGAATGATAAATAATGACGATGAAAACGCTCAGCGGGTTGCTGGGCGTTTTTTTATCCACGGAGCATGTTGGTTTCGTCTAAAAAAGTAACAATTAAGAGGGCGTAGCAAAGACAATCACAACAACGGGTTGAGTCAGAGGGCGGAATAGGCGATCATAACGTCTATGTAGCTTTAAAATTCGCATTTTTGATACGAGGTAACCTTGATGAGTGATGCTGAAGCTCGTCCCACTAACTTTATTCGCCAAATCATTGATAAAGATTTGGCGGAAGGGAAACACACAGCGATCGTGACACGTTTCCCACCGGAGCCGAATGGGTATTTGCACATTGGCCATGCTAAATCAATTTGTTTGAATTTTGGGATTGCGCAAGACTATCAGGGTGAATGTAACCTGCGTTTTGACGATACCAACCCAGAGAAAGAAAACGTTGAGTATGTCGCGTCAATCAAGCGTGATGTGCAGTGGCTAGGCTTTGATTGGGCGGGAGAGGTGCGTTACTCCTCAAACTACTTTGATAAGCTTTATGGTTATGCCATCGAGTTGATTAAAAAAGGATTGGCGTATGTTGAAGAGCTCACACCCGATGAGATCCGCGAGTATCGCGGTACCCTGACGGCGCCGGGCAAACATAGCCCTTACCGTGAGCGTACTGTTGAAGAAAACCTCGCACTGTTTGAAAAAATGCGCGCGGGGGAGTTCGAAGAAGGAAAAGCCTGTCTACGAGCCAAAATAGACATGGCATCGCCGTTTATGGTGATGCGTGATCCTGTGCTTTATCGCGTTCGTTTTGTCCATCATCACCAAACTGGGGATAAGTGGTGCATTTACCCAATGTATGACTTCACCCACTGCATTTCTGATGCGCTTGAGGGCATTACTCACTCACTTTGTACGTTAGAGTTTCAAGACAACCGTCGATTGTATGATTGGGTACTGGAAAACATCACCATTGATTGTACGCCTCATCAGTATGAATTTAGCCGTCTGAACCTCGAATACACGGTGATGTCGAAACGTAAACTCAATCAATTGGTGGAAGAACAACTCGTTAATGGTTGGGATGACCCACGTATGCTGACTATCTCTGGCTTACGTCGTCGCGGCTATACACCGGCGTCGATTCGTGAGTTTTGTCAGCGTATTGGTGTCACTAAGCAAGACAACACCATTGAAATGAGCTCTTTGGAGTCTTGTGTCCGTGACGACTTGAACGACAACGCACCGCGCGCAATGGCTGTTCTTGATCCCATTAAACTGGTGATTGAAAACAAAACAGACGGTGTTGAGTGGCTTGACGCGCCGAATCATCCGAACCAACCCGAAATGGGAACCCGCCAGGTACCCTTCTCGAGTGAAATCTGGATTGAGCGCGAAGACTTCCGCGAATCAGCAAACAAAAAATATAAGCGTCTGGTGTTAGACAAAGAAGTGCGTTTGCGTAATGCCTATGTGGTGAAAGCAGAGCGCTGTGACAAGGACGAAGACGGCAATATTACCACGGTGTATTGTCGCTACGATCCCGATACGTTAGGGAAAGACCCAGCCGATGGTCGTAAAGTAAAAGGCGTTATTCATTGGGTATCTGCCGATAAGGCGTTACCTGCTGAGTTTCGTTTGTATGATCGCCTCTTTACGGTACCTAACCCAGCAAGTGCAGATAACTTTGCCGAGACGATTAATCCAGAGTCACTGCAAGTACAGCAAGGCTATGTCGAGCCAAGTATGCAGAATGCGCCGGCTGAAAAGGGTTATCAGTTCGAGCGGACGGGCTATTTCTGTGTCGATAACAAAGATAGCCAACCCGATGCACTTGTTTTTAACCGAACAGTGAGCCTAAGGGATACTTGGGCGAAAATAGAAGGGAAGTAATAAAAAGCCGGCGTGTTTATCACGCCGGCTTTTTTGTTGTTATGTCACACCGCTAGTCGGTGAGCATCGATTAATCTGCGTTGTGAATGGAAGGATCGGCTTTGCAGTCGCCCTCCTGACAATGGCCATACAGATACAGGCTATGGTTGGTTAATTTCACATTAAAGCGGGCGGCAATCTCTTTCTGACGCTCTTCAATTAAGTCGTCAGAAAACTCAATGACTTTACCGCAATCAAGGCAAACTAAGTGATCGTGATGATGCTGTGTCGCGAGTTCAAAGACCGATTTACCGCCTTCAAAATGGTGACGCGTTACAATGCCCGCATCATCAAATTGGTTTAATACGCGGTAGACCGTCGCTAGGCCAATTTCTTCGCCTAGATCAATTAACTTCTTATACAGGTCTTCGGCACTGATGTGCTGGCAATCTGGCTGTTGCAGCACTTCTAGGATCTTGAGTCGTGGGAGCGTGACTTTCAGCCCAGCTTGCTTCAACGCCTGGTTATTGTCTGACATGTGTATCTACCTGTTTTCTGTCTCTGTGAAGACAGTTGGATTAGCAAGGAAATATTCTATAAGACTATCAAAATTGCACTGCTCTCGCTACATCAGCCATGCTTTCTGCGTACGAAAATTGTTCATCTGTGGTTGCATCAATGTTTACAAGATGTGAATATTGCCTGGTTGGACCAGATAAGGAAGTCAATAGACCATGAATCGTTTCTATAAGCCACGAGTGGTGAAGTGGGCACTTAATAGCTGGCCACCGTTTTGGGGAGCCGGTATTCGCATTGAAAACATCAGCCCTGACTTTAGACGTGTCAATATGCGATTGAAGTTACGTTGGTGGAACAAAAATGCCAATCGTACTCAATATGGCGGCAGTATCTTCTCCTTAACTGATCCTGTTTACGCATTGATGTTAATGGGTATTTTAGGACCACAGTACCATGTGTGGGACAAGCAAGCTGATATCAATTTTCTCAAGCCTGGGACCACCGATTTATATGCAGATTTTGTGATCAGCGAAGCGGTATTAACTGATATTCAGCACAAGGCAGGACGGGGTGACAAGGTGTTACCCGAATTTGTGGTACATGTGAAAGATGCACATGGCGAGGTGGTTGCAGAAGTCAAGCGCACGCTGTATGTGAGAAAGAAACGGCAATACCGTGATATCTCGCCCAAAGAAGCTGCGTAATAAAAAACGCCAAGGCTAAGCTCGCCTTGGCGTTTTTACGTCTCTCGAATCAGTGTGTTTTAGTCTTCGAGTTCGGCTAAACACATTTCTTCGTGAATTTGCTTAACCCATTTGCTCACACGTTCGTCGGTCAACTCTGGTTGGCGATCTTCATCAACGCATAAGCCGACAAAATGGCTATCATCCACAAGGGCTTGCGAGGCTTCAAACTCGTATCCTTCCGTTGGCCAGTGACCAATGATGGTCGCGCCCTTGGCTTCAATAATATCACGCACTGTGCCCATTGCGTCACAGAAGTACTCTGCGTAATCTTCTTGGTCACCACAGCCGAAAATGGCAACGAGTTTGGTGGAAAAGTCGATTTGCTCTAGCTCGGGAAAGAAATCATCCCAATCACACTGCGCTTCACCATAATACCAAGTTGGGATCCCGATCAGCAGCAGATCGAAGTTATCAATATCTTCTTTGCTGCTTTTCGCGATGTCTTGCACGTGGACCATTTGCTTGCCCAGCTGCTTTTGAATGCTTTTCGCAATTGCTTCAGTGTTGCCTGTGTCACTACCAAAGAAGAGACCTACACTCGCCATATAAAAATACCCGTTTTTGTCAGTGGGTTGCTGTTTGCAACTAACTCGAATTTAAGAAAAAGCCGTGCTTTTTCACACCCATATGTATAGGCGATTATTCTCCGTTGGGTTAGCCGATACCGACGCCTTCCCAAACCAATTGAATAACCCCTTTTACGATAAAGCCGACACAGCCTAGCGTGAGCACAAACCAGACGATTCGTCGACCGAATACTGGTACGTTGCCCTCACGTAACACGTCTTTAATTGCCATGCCGATAAAAAAGAAAATCGCGGCGAAGACGAGATCTAGACCAATTTTTTCGAGCAATTGAAAGTGCTCGTAAAGCATGCGTGCCTCCATTGAGCACCGACTTCTGCGGCGCAATATACCACAAGGGTTGCTTAACTGTTAACGCTCGCCCGGCATTAAAAAGCGTTCGATGACACTTGCGACCACGGCTGGTTTTTCTGCATGTAGCCAATGCCCTGTGCCTGCCACCATGTGCGCTTTTGAATGGGGGAACTGCGCGACAATGGTATCGCGATGCTCAGACTGGATGTATTCAGAGTTCTGTCCTTTAACAAATAATGTTGGGCCTGAATACGGTCCAAAGGCTGTCCACCCCATGATGTCACGATAACCGTGATAAAGATTATCAATATTAAAGCGCCAGTCGTAGTGACCGTGATCGGTTTTATAGAGTGATTTCAATAAAAATTGGGTCACACCTGGGTTTTCGATCGATCGATTCATGATCGATTGCGCTTGCTGGCGATTTTCTAAGGTAACTGTTTGGGTCTCGCGTAGTGCGTTAAAGACATTGTCATGTCGGCTAACTTGATAGTCGACGGGGGCAATGTCCATCACAACCAGCTGCGAGACGCGCTCGGGAAAACGCTGGGCGATGGCCATTGCGACTTTGCCGCCCATCGAATGGCCCACCAGCGTGACCGTCTCAAGACGTTGCGCGTTCATCCAAGCAACCACAGCATCTGACTGGCTTTGATAATCCATACTCTTAGTATGATAGGACTGTCCATGGTTGGGGAGATCAATCTGATAGACACAAAAATGCTGAGCAAGGCTTTTAGCTAGCCCACCTAAATTATCCAGATCCCCAAATAAACCGTGGATTAATACGAGTGGTGACCCCTCACCACGAGATTTTCCATTTAACAACACGTTGCTTTTCTCTCAGATTACTGGCTTTAACGTAGAGTATACCTATCTATCTCTGTATAATCGCCCCGTCAAACGATAAACAGGACGCGATGAAAAACAATGAAAACGATTGAGGTTGACGACGATCTATACCGTTATATTGCCAGCCAAACCCAGCATATTGGCGAAAGTGCATCAGACATTTTACGTCGCCTATTACTGTCGGATGCGGCACCGCAGCCCAGTCAAGCTGCGCCGACGACGTCCTCTCGTTCTAGTGGCATTGTTGTCAGTAAAGATGCTGGACGGAGTGTGTCCACTGATCGTGTCAAAGCGATGCGAACGCTTTTGATCTCAGATGAGTTTGCCGCACAAGATCGTGCCATAGGCCGTTTTATGCTTGTCCTAACCACTTTATACCGTGTTGATCAGCAAGGTTTTGCCGACGGTATGGCGTTAAAAGGACGTACTCGTCTGTATTTTTCCGATAATCCACAAACACTGTTGGAAAGCGGCAAAACAACCAAACCTAAACAGATTCCAGATACACCTTTTTGGGTCATCACCAATACCAACACTGGTCGTAAACGCCAAATGGTGGAGCAGTTGATGGAAAAAATGCAGTTCCCCAGTGATTTGACCGAGAAGGTTGTGAACGCGATTTAATCTATGCCACTCATGGGAGAAGAGAAATATGGCAGTGCATCCCCAAGCAGGACAACGCGCACAAGCAGCAGACTTGTGTGATATTCCTGCGCTTGTTACGCGTTTTTTCCAAGCTCAACCTCGACCAGGGCAACCCGAACAACAAGTTGCTTTTGGTACGTCAGGTCATCGCGGGAGCGCATTAAGCACCACCTTCAATCGTGATCATATTTTAGCGATTGCGCAGGCAATCTGTGATGAACGCCAAGCCCGTGGCATCACAGGGCCAGTGTTTGTCGGTAAAGATACACATGCATTGTCTGCGCCTGCGTTTGGGGCGGTCATACAAGTGTTGGCGGCGAATCAGGTGCAAATTATCGCACAGGCAAATCAGGGCTATACGCCAACACCGGGCATTTCCCAGCAAATTCTGGCTTATAATCGTGATCATGCTGAACAAGCGGATGGCATTGTCATTACCCCTTCACATAATCCACCGCAAGATGGCGGCATTAAATATAATCCGCCACATGGCGGGCCGGCAGAGGGAGAAATCACCAAGGCGATTGAATCCCGAGCCAATCGATACATCGATACCTATTTAGAGGGTGTTCAACACATCGATATTGATGCGGCGATGGCCAGCGACTATTACGTTGAAAAAGATCTCGTGACCCCTTATGTTGTCGGTCTGACTCAGGTGGTTGATATTGAAGCTATTCAAAAAGCGGGATTAAAGCTGGCTGTTGACCCTTTAGGTGGTGCAGGTATCGCCTATTGGCAACAGATTGCGACTCAGTATCAACTCGATATTACCTTGATTAACGATCATGTCGACCCGACGTTTGGCTTTATGCCGCGCGATAGTGATGGCGTTATCCGGATGGATTGTTCGTCTGCTTATGCGATGGCTGGGTTGCTCGCTTATAAAGACGATTATGACTTGGCTTTTGGTAATGATCCCGACTTTGATCGTCACGGCATTGTGACCCCCGCCGGTTTGATGAATCCTAATCATTACTTGGCGGTGTGCATTGATTATTTATTCCGACATCGTCAGCAGTGGCCTGCAGGGTTAGGTGTCGGTAAAACACTGGTGTCTAGTGCCATCATCGATAAAGTCGTCAATGACTTATCACGCCCGCTGGTTGAAGTCCCGGTCGGCTTCAAGTGGTTCGTGCCTGGTTTGCATGAGGGGACGCTTGGCTTTGGCGGTGAAGAGAGTGCGGGGGCGTCGTTTTTAACCTTTGATGGTCAGCCTTGGTCTACCGATAAAGATGGTATTATTCTTTGCTTACTGGCGGCAGAAATCCTGGCGGTGACGGGGCTGACACCACAGGCTTATTATCAAAAGCTGGCGGATAAACATGGGGATCCTGCCTATAACCGTTTGYAAGCGGTCGCCAACGCGCAACAAAAGCAGGTGCTGAGCCAACTGCGCCCGGAAATGGTGACAGCTGACACCTTAGCAGGGGATGTCATCACTGCTAAATTGACTCATGCACCGGGTAACGGCGCGGCAATTGGCGGACTCAAAGTGGTCACAGATCATGGTTGGTTTGCGGCTCGCCCATCAGGAACCGAAGACATTTATAAAATCTACTGTGAGAGCTTTAAAGGCGAGCAACACTTGCGCTTGATTGAACAGGAAGCGCAACAAATTGTCGATCGCGTGTTTGAGCAACAGGGCGTCTAGCGCGCTGTTTCCGTTCTCCGTTTGCAAAAAGCGTGCACGATTAAGTGCGCGCTTTTTATTTTTTTGAGGCGGGCGAAGGTGCGTTGTTAGGCCAAGTGTTCGGCACCACGAACCAAGGTGTTTGTGTGTTATCTAACAAATGACACGTGCGGTCTATGTTACCGAGACTGCCTGGGGCAACGGGGGATAACTCACCAAACTCTGGCAGAGATAACCATTGATCGCGGGCCAACATGGCAAATTCTCTGTCTGTTGGCAGTTCGTCAGGCCAGCACCACCAACCACTGACACTTGCCGCATTAACGGGAGGCCAGTCGGGCAGGTCAGTATCCTGGCTGTAATGACGGTAAAGCCGGCCTTGAACCATTAAGCGTTTTTGGGTGGGACGCCAATGAGGAAACTGTTGGCAAAAGCTTGGATGACTCGACAGAGCCAATTGATGGTCAATCATGCGCGCAACTTTAATATCGAGTGCGTCCTTGGCGTTCGGACCCAGCCAGCGATTCTGATGAGCAAGATAAAATTTTACCGCGACTTCCCAGTGTTCTAACTGCCCTTGGTACTCAATCAAAAAATCAATGGCACCTCGTGTTTTTCCAGCCTCATTAACCTGTATTTCCTCTGCTTCTAGTCGCAAGTGCGGATGATGATGGATTAACTCAGTGAGCAACCATTGATAATAAAACCCAATTCGCCTAGGGCCCGCGTACGGTTTAGATGCCGATACCGAGACGGCCGAGAAAAGTCCGTGCGGTACCAGCGAAAACTGCTCAGAAGACAACAACGGAAATTGGCGTTGTAGCCATTTTATATCCGCCTGTATTTGTTCCCTATTGGCAAACAACGTGTCTGGTGAGTGGTGTGACCGCAGATAAGCCATAATGTAATTTAATTACCTTGTTAATCGTTTGTTAATGCCAAAAGCGCATTTTTAGGATAAAAAATCAGCAAAATGTAGTAATACTACAAAACTAATGATAGACTTCACACATAACTGGTCAGATGAGTGAGGTTAGCTATGTATAAACCGTTCGATAAAACCCGTGTTGTTCTGCGTCGTTGTGTTGTCGTAGTGGCGGGCATCACTTGCCTGCCAACGCTGATTGCGCCATCGCTGGCTTCTCGTATTTATAGCCATTTGCACCAAGTATGGCTTAAAGACAGCACCAAACCTGTATGGCTGGCTGAGTCCGAGAAAGCTGGGGGCTATCTGTAACCCGCGAAGGTCTGATTTAAACGCACAACTTCGTGTGGTTGAAAAAGGCGGTTAGCATCAATGCTAGCCGCTTTTTTTATCTTTGCTTGTCAGGTTACACTGTTGCCATTGTCTCGCAAGTGAATGTGATTGCTATGAATAATTTCCAGCTAGAAGCCCTGCTTAACGCTGAACTGAAACCTGAACAAGTTAAAGACTACAGCCCAAACGGATTACAAGTTCAAGGCCGCGATAATGTACAAACCATTGTTACTGGCGTGACGGCCTGCCAAGACTTAATTGATAAAGCAATTGAATATCAAGCCGATGCTATCTTGGTTCATCATGGCTACTTTTGGCGTGGTGAATCGCAATCAATACGCGGCATGAAGTATCAACGGATTAAGATGTTGATTGAAAACGGTATCAACTTATACGGTTACCATTTGCCGCTTGATATCCATCCCACATTAGGCAACAACGCCCAGCTAGCCAAACGGTTGGGGATTGAGATCATAGGTGGCTTGGAGCCCAATAATCCAGTCTCCATTCCTGTCTATGGCAAATTATCAACACCGATGACACTTGGCCAATTCGAGCAACAAGTTGCGACCGTGCTTAACCGAACGCCACTTGTCGTTGACGGTGGCAGGACAACACGGATAGAAACCGTCGGCCTGTGCACGGGAGGGGCGCAAGACTTTATCGACTTAGCCGCCGAGCAAGGCATGGATGCGTATTTATCGGGTGAAATTTCTGAACGAACCACGTTTTCAGCGCGCGAGCAGGGTGTGCATTATGTTGCCGCGGGGCACCATGCAACAGAACGTTATGGGGTTAAAGCGTTGGGTGAGTGGTTAGCTGACCATCATGGGCTTACCACGCACTTTGTCGATATCGACAATCCCGCATAAAAAAAGCCGCCCATCGAGGCGGCTTCGTTATCTCTATCATCAAGGTGTCGCAGTTAATCGCGTTTATCCATCGGCGTGAATTCACGCTGGGTATAGCCTGAGTAAAGCTGGCGTGGACGACCAATGCGCTTGTGTGGATCCGTATGCATTTCGTTCCAATGAGCAATCCAACCGATCGTCCGCGACATCGCGAAGATAACGGTAAACATCGATGTTGGAATACCGATGGCTTTGAGGATGATGCCCGAGTAGAAATCGACATTCGGATACAATTTCTTGTCGATGAAGTATTGATCGGAGAGTGCGATGCGTTCTAACTCCATCGCCACATCCAATAACGGGTCTTGGATTTGTAGCTCTTCAAGCACTTCATGACATGCTTCGCGCATGACCGTTGCACGTGGGTCATAGTTTTTATAAACCCGGTGACCAAAGCCCATTAAGCGGAAAGGATCATCTTTATCCTTAGCGCGTTCAATGTACTCAGGAATATTATCGACATGGCCGATTTGCTCGAGCATGCGCAAGCAAGCTTCATTGGCCCCGCCATGTGCCGGCCCCCACAAGGACGCGATACCGGCAGCAATACAAGCAAACGGATTGGCTCCCGATGATCCCGCTAGGCGTACCGTGGATGTTGAGGCGTTTTGCTCATGATCCGCGTGTAGGGTGAAAATCTTATCCATCGCGCGCGCAACTACCGGATTCACCTCATATTCTTCACATGGTGTGGCAAACATCATATGAAGGAAGTTCTCTGCGTAGTCCAGATCGTTACGTGGATAAATAAATGGCTGGCCAATCGAATACTTGTAACACATAGCGGCCAGGGTAGGCATCTTCGACAGCAAACGAAACGCCGTAATTTCACGGTGTTTATCATTGTTGATGTCGAGAGAATCGTGGTAGAACGCGGCAAGCGCCCCTACAACCCCGACCATAACGGCCATAGGGTGAGCATCACGACGGAAACCATGGAAGAAACTCGCGATTTGTTCGTGAACCATGGTGTGGCGCACGATCATAGAACGAAAACCATCGTATTGTTTTTTTGTAGGGACTTCGCCGTAGAGCAGGATGTAACAGACTTCTAAGTAATCAGCGTTATTGGCAAGTTGATCTATCGGAAAACCACGGTGTAGTAAAACACCCGCTTCGCCGTCGATGTAGGTGATTTGCGAATCGCAAGATCCTGTCGCAACAAACCCTGGATCAAACGTGAAGTAACCTTCATTGACTAGCTTGCGCACATCGATCACATCCGGGCCGACAGTGCCTCCGATAATCGGCAGTTCGATTGGTGCTTTCCCTTCGATATGTAGGGTAGCTTTCTTCTCTGCCATAACAATCTCCTTTGTTATTTTATAATCCCATCCAGGATATGGACCCGACCGTTTTACCGATCGACCTCTATTATGTCAATTTTTAACCTATCGATGTGTGCGTCAGTTAATAACTTATGTGCGTTAGTTAATAACTGATGTGCAATGGAGGTTAAATATCTGTTGTGAGATTCCGGTCAATTTTGTGCGTTTGTAATTGTCTGTTACGCCACGTATACTTTTTCGAGGTCTCTGGGCAAATCAGTATCCTAGAGCGTTTAGGGGCTCAAACACCTTTCCTAACTGACGTGATCCATTCACCGAAAATTGCAGTTATAAGCAATAAGGTACATGAAGCGCGTTACGCAGATGTTGCAGGTCTTACGCTTTGAGTACTGAGGTTCAGAGAGTGTAATAACTATAAATGCTCAATAGAGCTGAGTGGGCAATATCGTGAAAGAAAGAAAGTCAAGACCCGTAAACCTCGACCTTAAGACGATTCGCTTCCCCATTACAGCGATTGCGTCTATTTTGCATCGGATATCAGGTGTGATCACCTTTGTTTCGATCGCCATCCTACTGTGGCTGCTTAGCCTGTCTCTCTCTTCTCCTGATGGATTTCAATCTGCTGCTGCGATACTCGATACCTTCTTCGTCAAGCTCGTACTTTGGGGCATTTTGACGGCGCTGGCTTATCACATCGTTGGCGGGATTCGTCATTTAATCCAAGACCTGGGTTACTTTGAAGAGCTGGAGTCGGGGGCAAAAAGTGCCCAAGTCTCGTTTGTAATTGCAGGCGTGCTAGCTGTGTTGGCGGGGGTTTTAGTATGGTAACAAAAAATATTTCATCGGTGGGTCGCAACGGTGTGCACGATTATGTGCTGGTCCGAGCTACTGCGATTCTCATCACACTTTACACACTTTATATGGTCGGTTTTGCCGTCTTTGGCCCTGAGATTACGTATGCCTCATGGACAGCGTTTTTCGGCCAGACCAGCACGAAGGTCTTTACCATGTTGGCCCTGGTCTCTGTGCTGATCCACGGCTGGATTGGGATGTGGCAGGTGTTGACTGATTATATCAAGCCAGCCTTGCTGCGCGGTGTATTACAGCTTGCTGTTGTCGCCACGCTTCTCATCTATGTGTTTGCCGGTTTCTTTGTATTGTGGGGTGTGTAAGTGAGTATTCCAGTTCGCGAATTTGATGCAATCGTTATTGGAGCAGGTGGCGCCGGTATGCGCGCGGCACTGCAAATATCCGAGCAGGGCCTAACGTGTGCGCTGTTATCTAAAGTGTTCCCAACTCGCTCTCATACTGTGTCAGCACAGGGCGGGATTACAGTGGCACTGGGTAACTCGCACAAGGATAATTGGCAATGGCATATGTACGATACCGTCAAAGGCTCCGATTATATTGGTGATCAAGACGCTATCGAATACATGTGTAAAACAGGCCCGCAGTCAGTCATTGAGCTAGAGAAAATGGGATTACCCTTTTCTCGCTTTGAAGATGGTTCGATCTATCAACGACCCTTTGGCGGTCAATCAAAAGAATTTGGGGGCGAGCAAGCGGCACGTACCGCCGCGGCAGCAGACCGAACTGGCCATGCCTTATTGCATACGCTTTACCAACAAAACATCAAAAACAAAACGACGATTTTTTCAGAGTGGTATGCCCTTGATCTGGTCAAAAACCAAGATGGAGTGATTGTCGGTGCAACGGCGATGTGCATGGAAACGGGTGAGATTTGTTACTTCAAATCGAAAGCAACCGTGTTGGCGACTGGGGGCGCAGGCCGTATTTATCAGTCAACCACTAACGCGCACATCAATACCGGTGATGGTGTCGGTATGGCGCTCCGTGCTGGCGTACCGATGCAGGACATGGAAATGTGGCAATTCCACCCCACAGGCATTGCGGGTGCCGGTGTCTTGGTGACAGAAGGCTGTCGTGGTGAGGGTGGCTATCTACTTAATAAAGATGGTGAACGCTTCATGGAGCGTTATGCGCCTAATGCAAAAGACCTTGCTGGTCGTGACGTGGTTGCCCGATCAATGATGATCGAGATCCGTGAAGGACGCGGCTGTGAGGGGCCATGGGGCCCACACATTAAGCTGAAGCTCGACCATCTCGGCAAAGATGTACTGGAATCGCGCTTGCCGGGTATCTTGGATTTGTCGCGCACTTTTGCACATGTCGACCCGATCAAAGAGCCGATTCCTGTTATCCCAACGTGTCACTACATGATGGGAGGCATTCCAACGCAAGTATCCGGCCAAGCCATTAAACAAGATCCACTGGGCAATGATATCGAAGTTCAAGGGCTTTTTGCCTGCGGTGAAATCGCCAGTGTCTCTGTACATGGCGCCAACCGCTTAGGGGGCAACTCGCTCTTAGACTTGGTTGTCTTCGGCCGTGCAACAGGGTTACACCTAGGGGAAACCTTGGCAGCGCAGGTGGAAGCAAGAGATGCCAGTGAATCAGACATTGAAGCCTCTCTGGCTCGCGTCAATCGCTGGAATAGTACTCAGCAGGGTGAAGACCCAGTAGAAATTCGCAAAGACCTTCAAGCGTGTATGCAAGAAAACTTTTCGGTGTTCCGAGAAGGTGAAGCGATGGAAAAAGGGCTGAAAGAGTTGGATGCTATCCGTGAGCGACTCAAAACAGCACGCCTTGATGATACATCAACAGAGTTTAACACCCAGCGCGTCGAGTGTTTGGAGCTGGAGAACCTGATGGAAACTGCCTATTCAACGGCGGTCTCCGCGTATTATCGGACGGAAAGCCGTGGTGCTCATGCGCGCTTCGACTACCAAGAGCGTGATGACGAGAATTGGTTGTGTCACTCCATCTATAACCCAGAAACGGAAACCATGTCCAAGCGCGACGTCAATATGGCGCCTGTGCATCGTGACGCTTTCCCACCGAAAGCACGTACTTATTAAGGGGGTCGAAACGATGAACGTTAATTTTTCAGTCTATCGCTATAATCCAGATGTGGACGATGCGCCATACATGAAGGATTACACACTCGACGTCCCTGAAGGGTCAGATATGATGCTTTTGGATGCGCTGTTTCAACTCAAAGAGCAGGATCCAACCCTGTCATTCCGTCGCTCGTGTCGAGAGGGAGTGTGTGGCTCTGACGGTGTCAATATGAACGGTAAAAATGGGCTGGCATGCATCACGCCTTTATCCTCGCTAATGGATAAGTCGGAGATTGTTATTCGTCCGTTGCCTGGTTTGCCCGTAGTGCGTGATCTCATTATCGATATGGGCCAGTTCTATGAGAACTACGAGCGCGTCAAACCTTATTTGATCAACGATGAGACACCACCGTCGCGTGAGAACCTTCAAGCGCCGGAAGATAGAGCAGAGCTTGATGGTTTGTATGAGTGCATCATGTGCGCTTGCTGTAGTACGGCGTGCCCATCGTTTTGGTGGAACCCTGACAAGTTCGTCGGCCCTGCAGGCCTTCTTGCTGCCTATCGCTGGCTAGCAGATAGCCGTGATACGGCAACTGAAGAACGGTTATCTGATCTAGACGACGCTTTTAGTGTCTTCCGTTGCCACGGAATAATGAACTGTGTCAGTGTATGTCCAAAAGGGCTTAATCCAACCAAGGCAATTGGGCACATTAAGTCAATGCTGATTCAGCGCGGCGTTTAAAACGCTGAACCAATAACGTAGATAAAAAATGCCCCGTTCTTAGGACGGGGCTTAATAACAGGTAACCCGGCTTAGAACCGGTGTTTGGATAAATAACTAGTGGTTAAGGGATAACAATGCAAAATGGCGTGATGAAGGCTTGGTTAGAGTCTTCTCATTTGGCTGGCGCCAATGCAACGTACGTAGAAGATCTCTACGAAATGTACCTCAGTGACCCGGAGTTAGTTGATCAAGAATGGAGAGCGGTCTTTGACCAGCTACCAGTGGTGAGTGATACCGCGGTAGAACAACCCCACTCTCGAGTTCGCGATTACTTTCGACGCTTAGCTACCGATACATCGCGTGCAAGTGCTTCAGTCAATGATCCAGATGTAGACGCGAAACAAGTCAAAGTTCTTCAACTGATCAATGCGTTCCGTTTCCGTGGCCATCAACAGGCCAGTTTAGACCCCCTCGGATTATGGAAACGTAAACCTGTCCCCGATTTGTCACCTGACTTCCATTCTCTTAACGAGCAGGATTTTAACGAGACCTTTAATGTCGGCTCATTTGCAATTGGCAAAGACAATATGCAATTAGGTGAGTTGTATGACGCACTGCAAAAGACCTATTGCGGGTCAATTGGTGCTGAGTACATGCRCATTACAGATACCGAAGAAAAGCGTTGGATTCAAAGCCGCCTCGAATCAGTTGTGGGGCAGCCACAATTTAGCGAGGAAGAGAAGCTCACCTTCTTGGAAGAGCTAACGGCAGCAGAAGGCCTTGAACGGTATTTGGGGGCTAAATTCCCTGGGGCAAAACGTTTCTCGCTTGAAGGGGGCGACTCGCTCATTCCTATGCTCAAAGAGCTTATTCGCCATGCGGGGAGTAAAGGTGGACGTGAAGTGGTTGTTGGGATGGCTCACCGTGGTCGACTCAATGTCTTAGTCAATGTGCTGGGTAAAAAGCCGTCAGAGTTATTTGATGAGTTCGCAGGGAAACAAGATGAAAGTTGGGGAACCGGTGATGTGAAATATCATCAGGGGTTCTCATCTGACTTTGCGACCCCGGGTGGTGACGTTCATCTTGCTTTAGCGTTCAACCCGTCACACCTTGAAATTGTTAATCCAGTGGTCATGGGCTCCGTGCGTGCGCGTCAAGACCGACTCGAAGACAGCACAGGCTCAAGCGTATTGCCGATCACCATTCATGGCGATGCGTCGATTGCGGGACAAGGCGTGGTGCAAGAGACCTTTAATATGTCTCAAGCGCGGGGCTTCCAAGTGGGCGGCACGGTGCGGATTGTGGTGAACAATCAGATTGGTTTTACAACCTCAAATCCGGCAGATTCTCGCTCAACCCAGTACTGCACCGATATCGCGAAAATGGTTCAGGCGCCGATTTTCCACGTCAATGCCGACGATCCCGAAGCGGTAGCATTTGTGTCGCGTTTAGCGCTTGATTTTCGTAATGAGTTTCAACGCGATGTGGTCATTGATTTGGTCTGTTATCGCCGTCATGGCCATAACGAAGCGGATGAACCGAATGCCACGCAGCCGATGATGTACCAGAAGATCAAAAAACATCCGACGCCGCGCAAACTCTATGCGGATGTACTTGATCAACAAGGCATTGCTAACCTAGAAAAAGCGACCGAATTGATCAACGAATACCGCGATCTGTTGGATAGCGGTGAATGCGTAGTGAAAGAGTGGCGCCCAATGGTGTTGCACTCGGTCGACTGGACCCCTTATCTCGGCCACGACTGGACGGTTGAGTGGGCGAACAAGTTTGATGCCAAACGGCTGAAAGAGCTTGGTAACCGTATCTGTCAATTGCCAGATAGCCATACGCTACACAGCCGAGTCGGTAAGCTTTACAAAGATCGTAAAGCAATGGTTGATGGTGAAAAACCTGTTGACTGGGGTATGGCCGAGACATTGGCCTATGCCACGCTGGTGGACGACGGCAAGCGTGTTCGTATTACGGGCCAAGATACTGGTCGTGGTACTTTCTTCCATCGTCACGCGGTGTTACATAACCAAGGCGATGGCAGTACCTATGTCCCCCTTGCCAATATCCATAATAAGCAAGGGCCGTTCGAAATTTATGACTCTGTGTTGTCTGAAGCGGCCGTCGTTGCATTTGAGTATGGCTATGCGACCGCAGAGCCGGGTGGCTTAACGGTATGGGAAGCGCAATTTGGCGATTTTGGTAATGGCGCGCAAGTTGTGATTGACCAGTTCATCAGCTCTGGCGAGCAGAAGTGGCGCCGGATGTGTGGTTTAACCATGTTGCTCCCTCACGGTTATGAAGGGCAGGGCCCTGAGCACTCTTCCGCGCGCTTAGAGCGGTATTTGCAATTATGCGCCGAGCAAAATATGCAGGTCGTGGTGCCCTCGAGCCCCGCTCAGGTTTATCATATGTTACGCCGTCAAGTTGTTCGCCCGATGCGTCGACCATTGGTGGTTATGTCACCTAAATCCTTGCTACGCCATCCGCTTTGCGTATCCAGTCTAGAAGATCTGACAGAGGGCGATTTCCAACCCGCTATCGGTGAAATGGATGATCTGGATCCAAGCAAGGTGAAACGGGTAGTTATGTGTGCCGGTAAGGTCTATTACGATTTGCTGAAAGCACGCCGCGAGCAAGAAATCGATGACGTAGCCATTGTTCGTATCGAGCAACTTTATCCGTTCCCGCTTGAGGCGGTGAAAGAAGTGATTGCGCCTTACGGCAACGCAAAAGACTTTGTATGGTGTCAAGAAGAGCCACAAAACCAAGGGGCTTGGTACAGCAGCCAGCACAATTTCCGTGCAGCCTTACCGGATGGTGCCACACTCAGCTACGCTGGGCGTGCCGCCTCGGCATCGCCAGCGGTAGGTTATATGTCTGTACACCAGAAACAACAAAAAGCGTTAGTACAAGACGCTCTGACCCTAAAGTAAGAACTAGAACATTAAGGATAAATACGATATGACAATCGAAATTCTGGTTCCCGATTTACCCGAATCTGTGGCTGACGCAACGATTGCCACATGGCATAAACAGCCAGGTGACTCGGTAACCCGTGACGAAGTACTGGTTGATATTGAAACAGATAAGGTCGTGCTAGAAGTTCCCGCTCCTGCAGATGGGGTACTGGAATCTATCATTGAAGATGAAGGGTCAACCGTGCTGGGCAAACAAGCGATCGCCAAGCTGAAAGAAGGGGCTGTCGCGGGTGAACCAACCAAAGATGTGCCCGCTGAATCAGAGGCATCACCGGATAAGCGCCACACTGCGTCGCTAGAAGAAGAGAGCAATGACTCTCTGAGCCCTGCCGTCCGTCGCTTATTGGCTGAACATGATCTTTCTTCGGATGCGGTGAAAGGCACGGGTGTAGGCGGACGCATTACCCGAGAAGATGTGGAAGCGCACCTGAAGAAGCAGCCCGCGCAAAGCAGTGAGCAGAAAGCGGCGACCCAAGATGTGCCGCCAGTGGCAGAGCGAGGCGAGAAGCGTGTGCCGATGACGCGTTTGCGTAAGCGCGTGGCAGAACGTCTGCTCGAAGCAAAAAACAGCACCGCGATGCTAACTACATTTAACGAAGTGAATATGAAGCCAATTATGGAACTGCGTAAGCAGTACCGTGATTCGTTTGAAAAGCGTCATGATATTCGCCTTGGTTTCATGTCTTTTTATGTCAAAGCGGTCGTTGAAGCCCTTAAACGTTATCCAGAAGTGAATGCGTCAATAGATGGTGATGAGATTGTGTATCACAACTATTTTGACGTCAGCATGGCGGTTTCTACCCCGCGTGGTCTGGTAACGCCTGTACTACGCGACTGCGACAAACTAGGCTTTGCCGATATCGAAAAAGGTATTCGTGACTTAGCCATAAAGGGGCGTGACGGCAAGTTGACCGTTGATGAACTCACCGGAGGTAACTTTACCCTGACCAATGGCGGTGTGTTCGGCTCATTAATGTCAACGCCGATCATTAACCCACCTCAAGCTGCCATTCTTGGCATGCATAAAATTCAAGATCGCCCAATGGCGGTAGATGGCAAGGTTGAAATCTTGCCGATGATGTACCTTGCGCTTTCCTATGATCACCGCCTTATTGACGGTCGTGAGTCGGTTGGTTTCTTGGTCACCATCAAAGAGCTCCTTGAAGACCCAACACGTCTACTCCTAGACGTTTAATGGTGTTATCGACCTCATTTTGAGGGAAATAAACCGTTTTGAAGGGGACGGAGGTCCCCTTCTTTGGAAAGCATAAAGATACAATAATGGACACTAACACGGATAGAACATCATGAATCTGCACGAATATCAGTCAAAGCAGCTGTTCGCTGAATATGGTCTACCAGTTTCAGAGGGCTATGCCTGCGATACACCACAAGAAGCTGCTGAAGCAGCCGATAAAATTGGCGGCAACAAATGGGTTGTGAAATGCCAAGTTCACGCCGGTGGCCGCGGAAAAGCGGGCGGGGTAAAACTCGCGAACTCAAAAGAAGAAATCCGCGAATTTGCACAGAAATGGCTGGGTAAAAACCTAGTGACATTTCAAACGGACGAGAATGGCCAACCAGTCAGCAAAATTTTGGTTGAGTCTTGCACCGATATCGCTAAAGAGCTTTACCTGGGTGCCGTGGTCGACCGTGGCTCGCGTCGCGTTGTTTTCATGGCATCCACCGAAGGCGGTGTTGAAATAGAAAAAGTCGCCGAAGAAACGCCAGAGCTGATTCACAAAGCATCGATTGATCCTTTGGTTGGCCCACAACCTTACCAGGGTCGCCAACTGGCATTTAAACTTGGCTTAGAAGGTGAGCAAATCAAGCAGTTCACTAAGATCTTTGTCGGGATTGGTCAACTGTTCTTGGATAAAGATGTTGCCTTGGTTGAGGTAAACCCGCTGGTGATTACTGAACAAGGCGATTTACATTGCTTGGATGCAAAGCTAGCGATTGACAGTAATGCGGTATATCGTCAGCCGAAGGTGCGTGCGATGCACGACCCGAGTCAAGACGATGAGCGCGAAGCGCATGCGGCACAGTGGGAGCTGAACTATGTTGCGCTAGACGGCAACATTGGTTGTATGGTGAATGGTGCTGGCTTGGCAATGGGGACCATGGACATTGTTAACTTGCACGGTGGCAGCCCTGCCAACTTCCTCGATGTGGGAGGCGGTGCGACAAAAGAGCGTGTGACAGAAGCCTTTAAAATCATTCTGTCTGATAGCAACGTAAAGGCGGTATTGGTGAACATCTTTGGCGGCATTGTGCGCTGTGATCTGATTGCAGATGGCATTATTGGTGCGGTTGAAGAAGTCGGCGTTAAAGTGCCTGTTGTGGTTCGCCTTGAGGGGAATAACGCAGACTTAGGCGCCAAAAAACTGGCCGATAGTGGTTTGAACATCATTGCGGCAACATCGCTAACCGAAGCCGCACAGAAAGTCGTTGCTGCCGCGGAGGGTAAATAACAATGTCAGTGCTGATCAATAAAGAAACCAAAGTTATCTGCCAAGGATTTACGGGCGGTCAAGGAACCTTCCATTCCGAGCAGGCGATTGAATATGGAACCCAAATGGTCGGTGGCGTATCACCGGGCAAAGGCGGCACGACTCACCTCGGCCTTCCGGTCTTTAATACCGTGGCAGACGCGGTTGAAGCGACCGGCGCCACTGCCTCGGTCATTTATGTGCCAGCGCCTTTTTGTAAAGATGCCATTTTAGAAGCGATTGACGCCGGGATTGAGCTGATCGTCTGTATTACCGAAGGTATTCCAACGCTGGATATGCTGGAAGTGAAAGTGAAACTGGATCAAGCAGGGGTACGAATGATCGGCCCTAACTGCCCCGGTGTGATTACCCCCGATGAGTCTAAGATTGGCATTATGCCAGGACATATCCATCAGTCGGGTAAGGTAGGCATTG
This sequence comes from Salinivibrio sp. MA351, assembly GCF_001996065.1. Taxonomy (NCBI): domain Bacteria; kingdom Pseudomonadati; phylum Pseudomonadota; class Gammaproteobacteria; order Vibrionales; family Vibrionaceae; genus Salinivibrio; species Salinivibrio sp. MA351. The sequence continues at coordinate 27,009 of NZ_MUFG01000024.1, forward strand.
TTTCACGCTCAGGCACCTTGACTTATGAAGCGGTAAAACAAACAACCGATGAAGGCTTTGGCCAATCAACGTGCGTTGGAATTGGTGGTGATCCGATTCCAGGCTCCAACTTTATCGACATCCTCGCGATGTTCGAAAAGGATCCAGCCACCGAAGCAATTGTAATGATTGGTGAAATCGGTGGTACCGCCGAAGAAGAAGCCGCCGCGTACATTAAAGCGAATGTTACCAAGCCGGTTGTGGCTTATATTGCTGGTGTGACTGCGCCTCCAGGCAAACGTATGGGCCATGCGGGTGCAATCATTTCTGGTGGTAAAGGTACCGCAGACGATAAATTTGCGGCCTTGGAAGCGGCAGGCGTGACAACAGTGAAAAGCTTGGCCGATATTGGCAAAGCACTACGTGAAAAAACCAACTGGTAATGTAATTTTCCAGTCACGTAAAGCCCAAAGCCGCTCATGTGAGCGGCTTTTGTCGTTACAGGGAAAACGTTAAGGCGTTAGTAAAGGCCTGCGCGTTTTCACAGCATAAACGTGTTTAACGTTTAGACTCGTTCAGACTATGATCGTCTTCAAGCTATGATCGTATTCAGGCTATGATCGCATTCAGAGCATCATCGCATTCAGGCCGTGGTCGCAGATACTCAGGTAACGGCGCGAGAGGGGACCAGCTGCGTAAGCATAAATACACTGGCTGCAGCAACCACTACTGACGGCCCTGCGGGCGTATCATAAAACCAGGATCCAGCCATACCCAGCATCACGGCGAACATACCAATCAGGCTAGCAAAAGCAGCCATTTGCTCTGGCGTAGACGCCAGTCGGCGGGCTGTTGCAGCGGGAATGATCAGCATGGATGTAATAATCAGCGCGCCAACAAACTTCATCGCCAATGCGATCACTAAACCAATCAATAGCATCAATAAAAGCCGCAGTTTTTCGACCGCTATCCCTTCGACTTTAGCCAGCTCTTCACTGACGGTCATCGATAGAAGTTGTTCCCAATAATATCCCAGTACAGCAAGCGTAAAGCAGGCGCCGACCGCGAGCCAGGTAAGGTCAGCAAATGAAACCGCCAGCAGATCGCCAAACAAATAGGCCATCAAATCAACCCGCATGTTGTCTAAAAAGCTGACCGCCACTAAGCCCAAAGACAGGGCGCTGTGTGCCAATATCCCAAGTAAGGTATCGGTAGAAACCAGATGTTGGCGTTGCAGACCAACCAACAAGATCGCGAGAAGCAAACACGTCACAACCAGCGCGAGATTTAAGTCAATTTGGAGCAAAAACCCAAGCGCGAGCCCAAGTAATGAAGCGTGTGCTAAGGTATCGCCGAAATAGGCCATCCGACGCCAGACCACAAAAGAGCCTAATGGCCCAGCAATGGCAGCGATAAGTAGGCCACCCATAATAGGGGCAAGAAGGAACTCAATCATGGTGGTGCTCTTGGTGATCACAGCTTACAGGCTGGCCTGCAAGATCATGTTGGTGATGATGGTGGTGATGATATAACGCCAGTTGTTCACTGGTTTGACGACCAAACATCGCGACATACGATGGATGCTGAGATATGGCGTCGGGTGCGCCAGAGCAGCACACATGGTGTTGAAGGCAAATGACGTCATCGGTCTTGGCCATGACTAAATGCAAATCGTGTGACACCATTAATACCGCGCATTTTAGTGTATCGCGCAGGTGCGCGATGAGGCTATACATTTCTAATTGGCCGCTGACATCGACCCCTTGCACCGGTTCATCTAACACCAGCACATCCGGCTGTTTTAAGATCGCACGCGCCAAAAGAACACGTTGTGTTTCACCGCCCGAAAGCGTGTGCATATTGGCGTATTGCAATGATTCTGCGTTGACGGTTTTCAACGCGTGATCAATTTGGGAATTGGTATAGCGTGTTCCTAGGCGAATAAATCGGTCAACCGTCAAAGGCAGTGTCTGGTTAAGCTGAAGTTTTTGTGGCACATAGCCTATCTTCACCCCTTTAGCGACGTGAACTATACCCGCTGCGGGCTTCACTAAACCAATTAATGCTTTGACTAAGGTTGATTTCCCCGCGCCATTTGGACCAATGAGCGTGGTAATCTGTCCTCGTTTTAATTGCATAGAGACCTTGTCCAGCACATTTCGGCCGTTATAGGTCACCGTCACCGCGTCAAGCGAGACTAGCGAATTTGTCATAGTGAAAAAAAGCATTGTGAATTGGAATTGTTATAATATAACATTTCTGCCCGTCGAGAAAACAAAAGAATGAGAGGAATGATGACAGCTCGTATTATTGGTGGACTTTTTGCGCTATTGCTGGTGATGCCGGCTCACGCGATCACGGTGATGACAACCATTAAACCGCTTCAGCTTATTACGGCAGGACTCATTGCCGATGATGATCGTTTAGACGTGCTGCTACCTCCTGGCGCATCACCGCATGGCTACGCCCTGAAACCTTCGGATATTCGCGCGTTGAATCAAGCCGATATTACCCTATGGGTCGGGCCCGAACTCGAACTGTTTCTCGATAAGTTATTAGCCGATAAGCCCTCGGTGCTGACGCTATCTCAGATCGAGGGGATGCCACTGCGTGATTTTGACGGCGCCCATGATCATCATGGCCATGATCACGGTGAACATAACATCGACCCTCATCTGTGGTTGGGTCCAGACACCACACGGGTAGCCGCGCAAGCGATTACCGCGGCTTTAATTGAGGCGGCGCCGGATAAAGCGGCGATCTATCGGGCTAACCTTAACCGTTTTAATACCCAGCTAACCCAAACCGTCGCGGATATTGAAGATGAGTTATCCACGCATATGCAGTCAGGCTACTTTGTCTTTCATGATGCCTATGGCTACTTTGAAACGGCCTTTGGCCTCGAGAAAACCGGCCATTTTACCGTGGATCCAAGCCAAAAACCGGGCGCTAAGACGTTAGTAACCATTCGCCGAGGATTGCTTAATCATGATGCGACCTGTATCTTCACTGAGCCGCAGTTTAATCCTGCACTGATTGATGCTGTGACCCGACATAATGACGTCAATGTCCTCGAACTCGATCCATTGGCGACGTCAATTCAGGTAACGCCTGATGCTTATCAGGTGTTTTTAAAAGATATGGGAAATCGTTTCGCACGTTGTTTAAAGCATGAAACTACTCACTAACTGGTTAGCTGCTACGGCTCGGCTACCACGCCAGCACAAGCTAGCACTCGCATCATTATCTCTTTTAGTTGGCGCTGCCTTGATGTGGCAGCCCCATCCTTTTTCCTCTTCACGTGATCGCCAACCGATACCTATCCCGAACGATACGCAAAATATCACCTCCGTCGAGCACAGTGAGCCTATCGAACAGGGTCTGGATGCCGATGATCCTGCACTTCGCGTACCGGAAGATGCATTAGAAAAAGACATCACCTCGGAAGCACCGCGCACCCACCAACACACGGTGGCTGCCGGCGATACGTTGGGAGGTATTTTTTCCCAATACGGACTTCCGATCAGCCAGCTTTATCAAATGCTTGATGAAAATGATCGCGTGGGTGACATCCGTCGTGGTCAAAACATGGAGTGGCAGGTCGATGAACAAGGACGGTTATTAACGTTCACCCTGTACCAATCGCTCAAATACCGGGATCAGTATCGTTTTGAGCAGGGGAAGGTAGCGTATGCGCGTTTAGAAACCAAAGGGGATCGTGAAAAAGTCACCGTGATTGGTCGTGTCAACAGCAGTTTCTACCAACAAGCTCGCCAAGCGGGGCTAACCCCTAATCAAATTCAAAACCTGGTTTCGGCATTACAATGGCGGTTTGACTTTGGACGCCAATCGCGTCGAGGCGATCAGTTTGCGATTCAGGTGGATAAAGAGTTTATTGACAATAAACCGGTCTCATCTGGAGATATATCCGCCATGCTCTATCGAGCGGGAAATCGTGATATCTTCATTTATCGACATACAGATGGCCGTTTTTATGATGAGCAAGGGCAAAGCTTAGATCGTGCCCTGCGCCGCATCCCTACCGCGAAACGCTACCGGATTAGCTCATCGTTTGATCCTCACCGCAAGCATCCCATTACGGGGCGTATCTCTCCGCATAACGGGACCGACTTTGCTACCCCCGTTGGGACGTCGGTGCTAGCGGCAGGTGATGGCGTGGTGGTGAAAGCGCGAAAACACCCGTTAGCAGGAAACTATGTTGTCATCAAACATGGTCGTGAATACTCAACCCGTTATCTCCATTTACACCGGATTTTGGTGAAACCTGGCGACCACGTATCAATGGGACAACGGATTGCGCTCAGTGGCAACACGGGACGCTCGACCGGCCCACACCTGCATTTTGAGTTATTAAAGTACGGCCACCCTGTGAATGCCATGAAAGTGCCGTTGCCCGAAGCTCATCCAGTGCCGAGTCAGGAGAGAGGTGAGTTTCAGCGTCAAGCAAAACATGCGCAGCAAGCATTGGAGCAGCGTCTTAATGGGTAATAAATATTAAAAATGTGAGGACTCGCTCACATTTGGGGAGGCAGGGTTTTCTTTCGTAGTGACTAGCAGGACACTACAATGCTTAACCCTGCAACCCTGTCTCGCATTTTATACATGAAACGCCAATGTCTTTGTTTTTTATGGTTGGCTCTTGTTCTCCTTTGTCTGCCTTTGCATGCGCACGAACCACTACAAACGTCATTTCAATCTTATCCGGGGCTCAGTGCGCTTGGTGATGTGCGTGATGTCGCGGTCCAACCCTCAGGCGGTATGTGGCTGCTTAATAATCAAGGCGATATTTATTTCTTCGATGGACAACAATCCCACCCTCTAGACGAAACGCTGACCTTACCTGACGAAAAAATAGTGACCATCGCCTATGCCCACCAAACGTTATGGCTTGCGGGCCAACGAGGTATTTATCGCTTTCGCACGGGTGACAATACGCTAATCCAATATAAGTTGTCAGACAGCGGCAAAGACACACGCGGCGAGAGTCAACCTCGATTAGCCGCGGTGAATAACACGCTGTGGTATATCCAAGATGGACAATTAAGCCGTTATCACGTCAAAGAGAATCAATTTCGTATTTGGCGAGCTGGTCAATGGCGTGCGGACCATACGTGGCTTACCGCTGAGCACCGATTAGTCGCGATCGGCAAAGGTTTGTATCAGCTTACCGATGACGGTATTCGCCAACTCACGCGCTTTACGAGCTCTGTGACTGCGATAACGGCAAAGGGAGATAGAGCTTGGGTCAGTACTGAACGAGGCGTCTACCTCTTAGCGTTATCAGACCGTGCGGTTCAAGCACGGCATCTACTTAATACCCAAGGGGGTTACCAGCGCCTAACAGTCGGCTCCGGTGGGCTTTGGGCGGCGCGCGCCGATGGCGTCTATTTTCTCTCTATTGGCGGGGAAGCAACGCCCGTATGGCAACCCGGCGCTCGGTTAATACCGGGAAAGTCAGTCACATTTTTGTGGGGCGACTTTGAGGGCGGCGTCTGGTTTTCAACCGATAAGACAACCCGTTATCGCGCGCCTGGGCAACGCTGGATTTCGCATCAACATCAGGATGTGCCAACAGCGATGACACAAGGTTTTATGGCCAGTAGTGATTGGCGGGGGCTGTATTCAGGCGGTTGGCGGAATTTAAGCGCTGACCTCACGCTCCCCGAGTATCTCTCGTCACTCCCGGCTCAGCATTTATATGTCGACTCAAATGGCGTTATGTGGCTGGCGTTCAAGGATCGCCTCATTCGCTATTGGCCTGAATCTGAAAAGGTTATCGATTATGGCACCGACTGGCAATCTGATGCGGGCGATATATTAGGCTTTTATGATGATGGCAGAGGGAGTGTTTGGATTCGTCATCGCCAAGGGCTGACGCGTTATCGTCATGACCAGTTCCAGCCGATACCGCTCATGGATGCTTTACTACCCATCGTTGATCTCTATGCCGATGAGCAAGGGCGGGTATGGTTGGTGAATAATAAGGGGCTATATCAATACAACCCAAACTTATCTAATTCAACCTCGGTGGCGTACCTAGCATTGGAGAATGAAGCCTTTCGCTGTATCACTGGAAATCGAGATGGTATCTGGGCGTACAGTAATCAGGCTTTAATCCACATTGCACCACGAGGTTTTATCCGCACTTTCCGACTGCCTTCTGAGTCTGAGCAAGTGGCTTGTTTTGCGTCTCGCCCGCATCAGTTGACCATTCTGGACGCTGAAAATAAGTACGTGATTGAAACCGACCAACTCGCGTTTTCGCTGCGTAAACCGCCTCAGGTGGTGATCGGGGCTCTGTGGCAGCAACATAAGCGCTGGCGTGTTGGCCCACGCCAGCAGACCGCAATCACACTGCTCGAAAAAAGCCCGGTTAACGTGTCTTGGGGAAGCTGGCCGCCAGAGCGTCAGGTCTCTCGTATTCATTACCAATTGGTCCCTTACCGACAATCTGGCCAGTCTTTGGCTAAACCGCTGGCCGCTTGGCAGCAAACCGGAAGAGAAACCTTCTCGTTAGCGAATATGGTCGGAGGGCACTATCAGCTTCGGATTGCCATTCCGCGTGATGGCGCGTCGCATACTGTGCTGGATATGAGGGTCTCTATGCCGATATTGCCTCACCTGGTGAGCGGTGTCGTTTTGATGCTCTTTGTCAGTATTGTATTAGCCGCAGTTAGGTTAGCGTTCAAACAACGGCACCAGGTTGGGCAGCATACTGATTTTCCCTTGGATCATGCCGGTGCATATCCGCTTTTTCAGTCCACGTTGAAACCCATGTGGACTGAATACCAAGCGCTCGCTGTGCCGAGTGAAACTAAAAAACGAGAGGGTGCAACGGAGGCCTTGGCGGAATCCTCGGATGCTGGGTGACATGATCACGACAAAACCGTTAGTCCTTGAGTAACAAGCGCCTCTCTAAACTGACTCACAAGTGCTGTTTGCTGTGACGGTGAGCGCGGCGTCGCCTGGAGGTGCCCCCAGATTGGATTTGGCCATACTGCATCGTCGCGAAATCGCGCAACATGATGGAGATGAAGCTGCGGGACCAGATTACCAATTGCTGCAATATTGAGCTTATCGGGAGCAAAAAGAGATTCTAGACAGCTTGCGATCAGGGCGGACTCTTGCCAGAGTGTTTGTTGATCGCTTGGGCTGAGATGATGAATTTCTTCGATGCCATTTACACGAGGGATAAGCAAAAGCCATGGACCAAAATCTGCGCCTGCAAGACGTAATTGGCACAATGCAAAATCGCCGACATACGTGCTGTCAGCGGCTAAACGAGGGTGAAGAGAAAAAGACATAGCCACTCCGTATTGAAATGAATCTCGCCAGCTTACATCACAACCGACGAGTGGGTCACGGCAAATAAAAAGCCCACCGACAAGGTGGGCTTTGCTATCAGGTTATATTGTCCGCTTAGCCATTACATGCGTTCAAGCGTATTGATGCCCAATAGCGCCAAACCTTGCTTGATGGTTTTCGCAGTGAGTGCGGCCATGCGCAAGCGGCTTTGGCGAGTGTGTCCTTCTGAGAGCAGGATTGGGCAAGCTTCATAAAAGCTAGAGAACAAGCCTGCAAGCTCAAAGAGGTAACTACACATTAAGTGCGGCTGTCCTTCTCGGGCTACAGATTTCACGGCTTCTTCAAATTGCAGTAGCTTAGCAACCAATGCTTTTTCTTTTTCGTGCTCAATGATCATCTCACCGTCAAGCGCATCCCGATCGACGCCTGATTTTGCAAAGACTGAGGCAACGCGGGTATATGCGTATTGCATGTAAGGCGCGGTATTCCCCTCAAAGGCCAGCATATGATCCCAGTCGAAAATATAATCGGTAGTACGGTGCTTGGAGAGATCGGAGTATTTTACCGCTGCCATCGCAACCGTCGTCGCGATATTCGCTTGCTCGGCCGCATCCATATCAGGGTTCTTTTCAGCAATCAGTGCTTTGGCACGCGTTTCTGCTTCGTCCAATAGGTCAGCAAGACGCACTGTGCCGCCCGCACGTGTTTTAAACGGTTTGCCATCTTTACCCAGCATCATGCCGAATGCATGGTGCTCCAAGCTAACGGTTTCCGGAACATACTCGGCTTTACGAACAATGGTCCAGGCTTGCATTAGGTGTTGATGCTGGCGTGAATCAATGAAATACATCACGCGATCAGCGTTAAATTGTTCATAGCGATACTTGGCGCAAGCAATGTCGGTGGTGGTATAAAGAAAGCCGCCATCACGTTTTTGGATGATCACACCCATCGGCTCGCCATCTTTATTTTTATATTCGTCGAGAAAGACCACCTGAGCCCCATCGTCTTCGACCGCGATGCCTTTCGCTTTTAAGTCTTCAACAATACCCGGCAGCATATCGTTATAAAGGCTCTCGCCCATGACATCTTTTGGTGTCAGGGAAACGTTTAGACGGTCATAGTTCTGCTGGTTCTGCTCTAACGTGACTTTAACGAGCTTTTCCCACTTCTCTTTGCAATAGGCATCGCCACGCTGCAATCGCACCACGTAGTCACGTGCGGTGGCGGCAAAGGCTTCGTCTTCATCGTAGCGCGCTTTAGACTCACGATAGAAGTTTTCAATATCGCCCAGCTCCATAGAGATATCATCACCGCGTGACTCGTGCAGCTCGAGGTTAGCAATCAACATACCGAATTGCGTTCCCCAATCACCTAGGTGGTTGGCCCGTGTAACCTTGTGACCCAAAAACTCTAATGTACGCACCACCGCATCACCGATAATGGTGGAGCGTAAATGACCAACGTGCATTTCTTTAGCAACGTTAGGTGCCGAGTAATCGACGACAATATTTTGCTTATCTTGTTTCTCGATACCTAAGTGAGCGTCGGACAGGGCGATATCCGCCTGTTTAGCCAGCCACTGATCGTTTAAAAAGATATTGATAAAGCCTGGACCGGCAATCTCTGCGCGACTTGCCATCTCACCGAGATCAAGCGCATCCAATACCTTTTGGGCAAATTCACGCGGGTTCGTCCCGATCTTTTTGGCTGCACCCATCACACCATTGGCCTGATAATCACCAAATTGTGGTTTTGCAGATTGACGCACTGCTGCTGGTGTGCCCTCAGGCGCACCCGCCGCAACCATGGCGGCAGAAACTTTTTCGTTAAGAAGAATTTGAATATTCACTTGCTTACCTTTACTACTAGCCGGGCTGATTATGAATGACCCGTTATGTGGGTTTCCAGCTTATCAATACAAGAATCCGCCAACACTGCATTGCGCGAGAATGAAGCGTGCAAACACAGTGTTGGCGGGATGCTGTATTGTCGCGAACCATGACGTTCATCGACGCGGATGATCCCTAATGATACCCATAAAACAGCAGGCATTGGCAATAGTTATTCACCGCCTTCCTTGATATCTTTACGCGCCGGAATACAACGAGCCTTTTTTCCCTCTCGGAGGTTACCAATTATGATGCCATTAAAGGCAAAGTCGTAGTGCGAGATGACACCACTTTTTAGATAAAATCAACCAGTTGCTTACACAGGTTCTTATGATCTCAACAATGAGGTAGAGGCCAGCGCCGGTGCGCTGGCAATCGATGGCAGTTTGGTGAGAATAAGGAGGCTGAGCTATAAAATCACGGTTTTATTGCCGTGTACGAAGACGCGATCGTCGATAACGCGAGCGATCGCTTGGCTGAGCACGCTTTTTTCTACGTCCCGGCCAGCTTTTGCCATATCTTGTGCGCTAAAGCTATGATCAACATGAATCACATCTTGGCCAATAATAGGGCCCTCATCCAAATCGTTGGTCACGAAATGGGCGGTCGCACCAATGATTTTGACCCCGCGCTCGAAGGCTTGATGATAGGGGCGTGCACCAATAAAGGCAGGCAAAAAGCTATGGTGAATATTAATAATGCGATGCGGATATTGGGCGACAAAATCTGGCGTTAGCACCCGCATATATTTGGCGAGAATAATATAATCAGGCTGGTGGCCTTGAATGGCCTTAATCATCGCTTGCTCGTGCTCGTCGCGACTTAATCCTTCATGGCTAACAAAGTGAAACGGGATATCAAACCGCTCGGTTAAAGGCTGTAACTTATCGTAATTCCCTACCACAGCGGCAATCTCTATATCGAGCGATCCGTCATACGCTTTCATCAAAATATCGCCGAGACAATGCGACTCTTTGGTGACCATGATCACCACACGTTTGCGACGCGAACTGACTAATTGACGCTGACTGCCGGGTGGTAATGCGTGGTCAAGATCCAATAGCAAGGTATGATCGTTGAAAATTCCCTCCAGCTCGGTGCGCATATAAAACTGACCGGTGGCGTGATCAACGTATTCGCGGTTATGAATAATATTGAGTTGGTGTTTGTAGCAAATATTGGTAATGGTAGCGATTAAGCCTTGAGCGTCAGGGCAATCCGTGAGTAGTGTTTTTCGTTCCATGCTGATACTGTGCTGCTTATTATTAAACCCTCGGTTTTACCCTGTCTGGCGGGCTAGGTCAAAGTGATTTTCGCAGTGATCTTGGCTTTCGACCCTGAATGGTTTGATCCATTTTGGGGGTTTGGCATAATGCTCTCTTTCCCCTGTGTATTTATCCAATGATCCGTAAGGTTTTCTCAGAGACGGGCGCGCTGGCTAAAGCCATTAACGGCTTCGTGCCTCGCCAACCGCAAACAGATATGGCGATCGCTGTCGATACGGCCATTCGTGAACAAGGCCAGTTAGTGGTTGAAGCGGGCACAGGAACCGGGAAAACCTATGCCTATCTGGCCCCGGTGTTGTTAAGCGGCAAAAAAGCGATTATCAGTACCGGGTCGAAAAACCTGCAAGAGCAGCTCTACCATCGCGATTTACCCTTGATGAAGTCTGCGCTGGGCTATACCGGTACCACGGCGCTACTCAAAGGCCGGGTCAATTATCTTTGTCCTGAACGTTTAGAGCGGCAAATCAGCGAGTGTCACCGCCCAGATAGTGAACCGGGACAACTGAGTCAGTTGGTCAAAATTCGTGAGTGGTCATCGTATACTGAATCAGGCGATTTGAGTGAATGCGAGGCGCTTGCCGAAGACAGTCCGCTCATTCCTGTTGTGACCTCTACCAATGATAACTGTCTGGGGAAAGACTGCCCGAGCTATGAAGATTGTTATGTAGTGAAAGCGCGGCGCCGCGCGATGGATGCCGATGTGGTGGTGGTGAATCATCATTTATTTTTGGCAGATGTCGCCATCAAAGAAACCGGCTTTGGTGAACTGATCCCAGATGCCGATGTGATGGTGTTTGATGAAGCGCATCAATTGCCCGATATCGCTAGCCAGTATTTTGGCCAGTCTTTGTCAAGCCGACAGCTTCAAGATGCCGCGAAAGATATTCATATCGCCTACCGGACCGAACTTCGTGATACCCGCCAACTGGAAAAAGTGGCCGATCGCCTCTCGCAAGCAGCGATGGATATGCGGTTAGTAATGGGGGAGCCAGGGTTTCGAGGCAATTGGCGCGAGCTTCAAGCGTCACCCGTGGTTGAAAAAGAACTGGTGCGACTGTCCGATGCCCTCGATTTAGTTCATGACGTTGTCAAGTTGTCGCTTGGGCGAAGCCAGTTATTGGATGCCGCATTTGACCGTATTACGCTGTTTAAAGCCCGATTAACGCGCCTTCGCGATACGTCGATAACCGGATATTCCTACTGGTATGAATGTACACGCCATCATTTTAGCTTGAATATTACGCCATTATCCGTAGCGGACCGTTTTCGTGAGCAAATGGCCGAACAAGGCGGTGCATGGATATTCACCTCGGCCACCTTGGCCGTAGAGGGGGATTTTGGCCACTTTAACCACCGATTAGGGATCGATGCCAAACAACAAATGACGCTGGAAAGCCCGTTTAATTATCCAGAACAAGCTCGATTGTGTGTGCCACGTCATGTCCCTGAAACCAATAGTTATCGCCGTGCGAATAAATTGGCCGCCATGCTCGGGCCGGTGATTGAACGTAACCAAGGCCGTTGCTTTTTTCTCTGCACGTCGCACCAAATGGTCCGTGAGCTCTCGGCGTTATTTCGCGAGCAGTTGTCATTACCGGTGTTGATGCAAGGCGAAATGCCTAAACAGCGCCTACTGGCAGAATACTTGTCTTTAGGTAACGCGCTACTGGTGGCGACAGGGGCATTTTGGGAAGGCATTGATGTACGAGGCCAGGCCTTGAGTTGCGTTATCATTGATAAGTTGCCGTTTGCGTCGCCGGATGATCCTTTACTAAAAGCACGCATTGAAGACTGCAAATTGCAAGGTGGCGATCCCTTCGCTCAGGTACAAATTCCCGAAGCAGTGATCACGCTTAAACAAGGCGTGGGGCGATTGATTCGTGATCAACAAGACTATGGCGCATTGATTATCTGTGATAACCGCTTAGTCACCCGTGCCTATGGCGCGACCTTTTTACGCAGTTTACCTGCTATCCCACGGACACGGGAGCTTAACCATATTGACGATTTTTTGTCACCCTCAGAGGCGGACAATAAAACCGTTCACTCGCATTTATCACATCAACCTATAGAGGGTTAAATGACGCTAAAAATACTTGCCGTCGATACGGCGACGGAGAATTGTTCAGTGGCACTTAGTTGTGGCGATCATGTTATTTCACGAAGTGAAATCGCCCCACGCGAACACACGAATAAGATCCTGCCGATGGTTGATGAAGTCCTGGCAGAAGCCGGCGTCGCACTCAGCCAGGTGGATGCGTTGGCGTTCGGCCGCGGGCCGGGCAGTTTTACCGGTGTACGCATTGGTATTGGTATTGCCCAAGGACTCGCTTTTGGCGCGGATTTGCCCATGATTGGCGTGTCGACGCTAGAGGCGATGGCGGCACAAAGCTACCGACTGAGCGGCGCAACCCATGTCCTCGCTGCGATTGACGCTCGGATGGGCGAGTTATATGTCGGTCAGTACCAACGCACACAAACAGGTCGTTGGCAGTGTTTAGGTGAGGAAATGGTCGTCGCACCTGATGCGCTTTCACCTCACTCGAACCAAGGTGTTTGGACATTGGCAGGAACCGGCTGGCCTGCCTATCCTGATCTAGAGATCCAGTTGGGATTGCAAAGCGTCAGGTCAGATGTGTTGTACCCGCAAGCGCAAGATATGATCGCGATTGCACAACACGCGTACCAGTCAGGAGAAGCGGTGGCCGCCGAGCTAGCCAGCCCTACCTATTTGCGAGATAAAGTCACGTGGAAGAAATTACCCGGGCGAGAGTAGGCCGGTAGTCGGTCGGTGAGCATAGGAAGCGAATATGGTATCGATTAACGGTGTACCGTCCCCACAGACGACCCGATCGAATCAATCCCAGCGTGCGGCAAACAAACAGAAAGCCACACGCAAGCAAACGCCGAAGACGACGCAAGTTGCCAACGCGGTTCGCCAGCGCGTTGACCCAGTGTCGGTTGCGCAAGCTGAGCAAGCGCAGCAACAGGTGCAGTATGATTTACCTGATGGTCGAGGTCGGCAGGCAATGGAATCTTACTTCGCCGTGTTAAACCAAACACGGCGAGAGGAACTGTTGAGCTTGGTTGGGGTCGATATATACGTTTAATGGCGCACAAAAGGAGTGTGTTGTATGAAACCTTATTGGCTAGTCGTTCTTGGTGCCTTGGCTTTCACCGGCTGCTCAACGTTGCCGGAGACACTCAAAGGACGCATGGATCAGCCCGTGACTGAATATCCAGTTGTGGCGAAAATGACTGAGGCGCAACGAGGCGAAGAAGTGCGCTTAGGCGGGATGATTGTCGGTGTCAACAACCGTGAGTCTGACTCGGTTGTAGAAATCGTTGCTTTACCAATCTCAGATGTGGGACGTCCCGATATTAAGGCCTCATCCCTCGGGCGTTTTAAAGCCGTTTTTGATGGGTTTGTGGAGCCTGCTGATTATGCCAAAGGGCGGCCGATTACCATTCTCGGCGACTTTGACTCACGCCAGCAAAGTATGGTCGATGCGTACGCCTATGATTACCCAGTGCTTAAGGTGAAAGGACATCAATTATGGAATATTGAGCAACAAGTGATTGATGATGACAGGTCGTATTGTTACGGGTCGTATTGTTCTCGACTTCGTATCGGTGTCGGTACCGGGCATGTGCAAAGCGTGATTACCCTTCCTTAACCCATAACGGGTCGCCATGCTATCCACACCGTTAAGTGCAAAGCTTGATGCTTTATTGGCCCAGCCTCCTGAGCAAGTGGGCCTTTGCTCGGGGTTGGTCGCCACATCTATCCCGCTTGCAGACATTCAGGTAGCGGCGGCTGTGCGTACGCCCAGCCATGGCGCACCGACATTAGTGTTCATGCACGGTTGGCAAGATAATCTCGCGAGTTTTCATTCGCTGCTTCCTTTATTGCCGCAAGATTTTGGGCTCATTCTGTTTGATTGGCCAGGGCATGGTTTATCGGAACACAAACCCGGTGATTATTATTATCCGTTTTTTGACTATCTTGATGATCTGCACCAAGTGCTGAACCACTCATCGCTCTCGCTGCTCGGTCACACAGGGCAGGTGGTGCTGGTGGGTCATTCACTGGGTGGGGTGGTCGCTAGCTGTTATGCGGCTAGTTTCCCCGATAGTATTGATGCCATGGTGACCATTGAAGCACTCGGCCCGATCGCGGAACCTGAGCAGACGGTCACTGAACGTTTTGTGAACAGCTTGAATCAACGGGCCATTTTAAGAGCAAAGGCCCCCCGTTACTTTGATTCGGCGCTTAAGGCGCTACGGTTACGCGCCTCGATAAATAAAGTGTCGCTTGAGTCACTTCTGCCTTTGGTGGCTCGAGGACTTTCGGTATGTACACAAGGCGTACGCTGGCGTCATGACCGCAAATTAGGCGCAGAAGCGCTTTATCGGATGTCGCCAGCTCACAGTGAGTCGATTATTCGAGCGATCAATTGCCCAGTACTGGCGATTCGAGCGACAGATGGGTATCCTGCATTTCGCTCAACAGATGCGGCCATCCGGGCAACGTGGTTTCAACAACTCACCCTCGCTGAGCTTCCCGGAACCCATCATTGCCACCTTCAACAACCGCAACAAACTGTGTCGTTGATAACGGATTTTGTGACCAAAATTCAAACGCGCACTTAAAATGCTCGTGTAAAAATAATGTTAACGTTATGGTAGGCAGGTTAAACACTTGTTTGAATTATACCTTGCGTCGATCGAAGTGGGCAAAATAGCCGACCAGCAGAAATATAGGAGAAAGCCAGTGGAAAAGGTATGGCTTAATCGTTACCCGTCGGATGTGCCGGCGGAAATAGATCCAGATGCTCATCGCTCCCTTGTTGAAATGTTTGAACATTCTGTTCAACAGTACGCCGACCAGACTGCCTTTATTAATATGGGGCAGGTGATGACGTTTCGTAAATTGGAAGAGCGTAGCCGCGCGTTTGCGGCCTATTTGCAAAATGAGCTGAAGCTGAAAAAAGGCGATCGCGTTGCGATCATGATGCCAAACCTGCTGCAATATCCGATTGCTTTATTCGGCATTTTACGTGCCGGTTGTGTTGCTGTTAACGTCAATCCGTTATATACCCCTCGTGAGTTAGAGCACCAGCTGACGGACGCGGGAGCAAAGGCCATTGTGATTGTCAGTAACTTTGCCCATACATTAGAAAAAGTGGTCGACAATACCCCAGTCAAGCATGTGATTTTGACCAGCTTAGGCGAGCAACTCCCGCGCGCCAAAGGAACCTTGGTGAACTTTGTGGTCAAATACGTGAAGAAAATGGTACCCAAGTATCATTTGCCTCATGCCACATCGATGCGCCAAACGCTGAGTCGTGGTCGCCGAATGCAATACGTTAAGCCTTTCTTGAAAGGCGATGATGTCGCTTTCCTCCAGTACACGGGTGGCACCACTGGATTGGCGAAAGGCGCTATCTTAACCCACCGCAATATGTTGGCGAATGTCTATCAAGCAAAAGGTACCTACCAGCCGGTGCTTAATGCGGGTGAAGAAGTGGTGGTAACTGCATTACCGCTTTATCACGTCTTTGCGTTGACCGTAAACTGCCTGTTGTTTATCGAGATGGGGGGGCAGAACTTACTGATTTCTAACCCGCGTGATATTCCAGGCTTTGTGAAAGAGCTACAAAAATATCCATTTACCGCGATCACCGGCGTGAATACGTTATTCAATGCCTTACTCAACAACGAAGATTTCCATGAGCTCGATTTCTCAAACCTACGCTTGACCGTGGGAGGAGGCATGGCGGTACAGCGTGCAGTGGCTGAAAATTGGAAAAAACTGACGGGTAAGCACTTACTCGAAGGATATGGGTTAACCGAATGCTCACCTTTGGTTGCTGCGTATCCGTACGATCTGCGAGACTACAATGGCTCAATTGGTTTGCCCGTGCCCTCGACTGAGGTCCGTATTGTCGATGATGAAGGTAACGATGTCGCCGATAATCAACCCGGTGAGCTTCTAGTACGTGGCCCGCAGGTGATGCAAGGCTACTGGAATCGGCCTGAAGCCACACGGGAGAGCATTGATGAACATGGCTGGTTAGCGACCGGTGATGTGGTGCAGTTTGATGATGATGGTTTCTTGCACATTGTTGACCGCAAAAAAGACATGATTTTGGTATCAGGCTTCAATGTTTACCCAAATGAAGTGGAAGACGTGGTCGCCCTGCACGAAAAAGTGCTCGAGGTTGCAGCGATTGGCCAGCCTGATGAGAACTCAGGCGAATTGGTGAAGATCTGTGTGGTGAAAAAAGATCCTTCGCTCACGCGAGATGATCTCGTTGCCCACTGTCGTAAGCATCTTACGGGCTATAAGGTACCGCGTGTGGTGGAATTTAGGGATGAATTACCTAAAACCAATGTTGGCAAGATTTTGCGTCGTGAGTTAAGGGACGAGCCTGAAGCGCCTGCGCAAAAAGCGTCGGCTTGATGCGAACCGACCCAGAAAAGGGTAAACTAGCGATAACGAATCACGAAATGCCGGCATCGCCGGCATTTTCTTTATGGGCTTTTTTGTGAACTATCAACTGATCACCTCTTCTCAACAACTCGTGGCTATATGCACGCGTCTTCGTCAGCAAGCAACCGTGATGGTCGATACTGAGTTTGTCCGCACTCGCACTTTCTATGCTCAGCTGGGCTTAGTTCAGCTTTATGACGGGGAGTGCCTCGCGCTGGTCGATCCTATCGCGATTGACGATTTATCGCCTTTGTGGGCACTGATGGCCGACGTCAGCGTGACCAAGGTGCTACATGCGAGCAGTGAAGACTTAGAGGTGTTTCTACACCATGCGGGTGCGCTACCGACACCAATGATTGATACCCAAATCATGGCAGCATTTTTAGGCCATGGTGTATCGGAAGGGTTTGCAAGCTTAGTTGAGCGTTATGTCGGTGTGGCGCTGGACAAGGGCGAGTCACGCACTGACTGGTGTGCACGACCACTGACCGACAAGCAAAAGCACTACGCCGCAGCAGATGTTTACTATTTGATGCCACTTTATCAGGCGTTGTCTGACGCCTTAGCGCAGACACCGTGGCAAGAGGCTATCGTCGAGGAGTGCGCACTGCTTTGCCTGAAAAAACAGCAGCCAAAGGCGGATGATGCCGTCTATCGAGAGATTAAATATGCTTGGCAGTTGAATCCACAACAATTGGCAGTATTGCAAGCGTTGGCAAAATGGCGAGCCAAAGAGGCACGACGTCGTGACATGGCGCTTAATTTTATCGTCAAAGAACAGCACCTTTGGAAAATGGCGCGATACGATATACGCACAGTAGAGCAAATGCAGGAACATGGGTTTGATCGCTTTGAAATTCGCTATCATGCACAAACACTGATAAAAATCGCAAAACAGGCTGATAAGGTGACTGCGGATAAATGCCCGCCAGCGCTGACACGGCTGGTCGATGAACCAGGCTATAAAGCGGTGATCAAAGCAATTAAAGAAAAAGTGCAAGAAGCGGCTGATAACGCTGGATTAGCGCCAGAGTTTATTGGCTCCAAAAAACAGCTGAATCAGCTGATTACTTGGGTATGGCGAGACGATTGCCAAGAAGAGAAACGCCCCGAATTAGCAAAAGGATGGCGTTACACGTTAATTGGCGATGCCCTGTTAGCGGCTATTCCCAAAAAGCCAACCGCCTAAACCTAAAAAGCGGTGCTCGTGCACCGCTTTCGTGTTTTTGAGAAAAAGGGGCCGTATTAGTGGTCCTTTCCTTCCTCGGGGAGCGTCACATTTAGCTCTAAAACAGACAGATCATCATCCCCTTGCTCGAGGCTAACCGATACCTGGTCTGGCGCAATATCGACATATTTCCGGATGACATCTAAGATATCTTGCTTAAGCTGAGGCAGATAGGTTGGAGCAGGGCTATCGGCACTACGACGCTCGGCAACAATAATCTGTAAACGCTCTTTCGCGATGTTGGCGGACTTTTTCTTAGTGGGCCGGAAGAATTCTAGCAATGCCACATTAGCCTCCAAATAAGCGTTTTAAGAAACCTTTACGCTCTTCCTCAATAAAGCGGAAGGGGCGCTCTTCACCCAGCAAACGAGCGATGGCATCTTCGTAGGCCTGGCCTGCGTCAGACTCTTGGTCAAGCACAACAGGCTCACCTTTGTTCGAGGCGTGTAATACCGACTGGCTTTCCGGGATCACGCCCAGCAGAGGAATGCGTAGAATATCTTCAACGTCTTCGACACTTAGCATTTCGCCATTGGTCACACGTGCAGGATTATAACGAGTGACTAATAAATGGTGTTTAACCGGCTCCTCACCGTTTTCGGCGCGGCGTGATTTAGAGTCAAGAATGCCAAGAATACGGTCAGAATCGCGTACAGATGACACTTCAGGATTGGTAGTGACAATTGCTTCATCAGCAAAGTACAGCGCCATTAATGCGCCAGCCTCGATGCCCGCAGGAGAGTCGCAAATAATGTATTCAAAACCAAGCTCGTCCATGTCTTTTAAAACACGTTCAACCCCTTCTTTGGTCAGCGCATCTTTATCGCGTGTCTGAGAAGCGGGTAGAATAAACAAGTTTTCTACTCGTTTATCTTTAATCAATGCTTGATGGAGATTCGCCTCACCATTAATGACATTAACAAAGTCGTAGACAACACGGCGTTCACACCCCATCACCAAGTCCAGGTTACGTAAACCGATATCAAAATCGATAACCGCTGTTTTTTTGCCTGTTAATGCTAATCCGGTCGCTAATGCTGCACTTGAGGTGGTTTTTCCCACGCCACCTTTGCCGGAAGTAATTACAATAATTCGTGCCATTCCTCGTCCTTATTCTGTTATAGCGTGAGGGGGTCAATCTGTAAGCTTTCTTGATTAAGCGACACCATGGCTGGCCGCTCAACATGTTCTGGTGGAATCTTATCATTCAGCCAATAGCTACCTGCCACTGACAATAATTCTGACTGAAGGTTCTGACAATAAATGCGTGCTTGTTTTTGTCCGCATGCGCCGGCAATTGCTCGGCCTCGTAGCACGCCATAAATATGAATGCTGCCATCGGCAATCACTTCTGCCCCGGCGCTAACATGATTCAAGATGACCAAATCTGCGTTTTTAGCATAAATTTGCTGGCCGGAACGAACAGGCGCGGTGACCACTTTTGCTGGCGTTTGTATCGGATCTGCGATCCGTGACTGCTTACTTGATTTAAGCACGGCCAGTCCCGAATCTAGCGCAAGTTGGCGTGTATGGTTGTGCGTGACCCCAGTCAGTCCGATAAGAATCATTCCCGTTGCCTGTAAACAGCGCTTTAACGCACTGATGTCAGGACATTGAGAAAGGCGTTGAACATCAGCCACAACGGGGGCACCTTCAAAAAAACCAGGTGCTTGAGTGACCTTCTCGGCCAGCACATCAGCCGCCGCGGCGAAGTTATCGTCAACAAGATGGAGGACGGATAGGGTGAAAGTAGAGCCTTTCAACTCCGGTTGTTTAAGCATGTGATTCGATCCCGGTTCTGTCGTTAAAACACGAGTCAGACGCGCATTATCAGACGTTGAATAGCATGGTATATTCACAGCACGGATGCGGCAAGCAAGGTTTGCTTTTCGAGTCAGATTTCTCGTTTTAATGATGTTTTTTAGCTTTATAGTGAGAAACCACCGCAAATACGTGTTTTGATACACTTTGCGGTAAAGTTTAACAAACCTTTGCCCGAGGATGACAATTTATCGCCTGTTTTATGGCATGCTCGTGAGGACTTTTGAGATGTATTGCGCAATTTATCGAAGCAAAAAGAAAGAAGGCACCTATCTTTATCTTGCAGAGAAAGATAAATTCGATGATGTGCCAGAGGCGCTGATGAACAGCTTTGGGCAACCAGAGTTCGCAATGATGATTGACTTAGACAAGCGTGAAAAGCTTGCGGTGGTCAATATCACCAAGGTAAAGCAAAGCCTGCAAGAGGAGGGGTTTTTTGTACAGCTGCCCCCACCTCCGGACGTAGCGCTGCAGGCTATTCGTAACAGAAACGAAAAACTGTAAAAGGAAGACTATGCGCAAAGGTATGATTTCAGCCTGTATGGCGGCTGCATTAATCGTTAGCCCAGTGATGGCCAAGCCAGGATTTGAACAATATGTGGCCTCATTAAAAGATGAAGCTCGTGAGGCAGGGATTAGCGATGCATTGCTCGAGCGAGCGTTTGACGGGATTGAATATCATGAACGTGCGGTAAGCTCAGATCGAAATCAACCTGAGCGGCGCCTTACTTTAGACGAGTATATTCCCCGTGCGGTACCAGACTGGAAAGTGGCGCAAGCGAAAAAGCTCTACAATCAGCATTATGACGCATTAAAAAAAGTGGGTGAACAATACCAGGTGCAACCACGTTTTATTGTTGCCCTGTGGGGCGTTGAAAGTAACTTTGGTAAGCTCCAAGGCAGTTATAATGTGATTGAGGCATTGTCGACATTGGCATTTGATGGCCGTCGAGAAGCTTTTTTCCGTAAAGAAACCATGGCAGCACTGACAATATTACAGCAAGGTCATATTGCCCCCGAAGACATGAAAGGATCATGGGCGGGAGCAATGGGGCAATCTCAGTTTATGCCCAGTTCGTTTATTAATTACGCTGTGGATGGCAACCAAGATGGTAAAAAGGATATTTGGCAAACGGAGGCCGATGTTTTTGCATCGGCAGCGAATTATCTGAAACAAGCTGGCTGGGATGATACCTACACATGGGGTCGGCAAGTTGAAGTTCCAGAACAGCTTGATCGGTCTCTACTCGGTACCGGAGCAGACAAGGGCTTATTGTTAAGTGACTGGCAGACGAAAGGCGTAAGACGCATGAACGGCCAAGCGTTACCCAAGGTCGACATCAAAGCATGGCTCATTCAGCCTGATGATGAAAAGGGGAGAGCGTATTTGGTCTACAATAATTATCAAAGCTTATTGAAGTGGAACCGCTCGCATTACTTTGCTCTGGCGGTTAGTCATTTAGCCGATAGAATTAAATTTGATTGATACCCTATAACAAAAAAAGAGGCCTTGGCCTCTTTTTTCTTTTTCCTTGGTAAAAAGTTTATGCTTCTTGACCAGGGATGAGGAAATCGTCGAGTGTTGCAGAACCACTTTCCGTCGCTTCGCGAATAACCTTAGGCATACGGCCTTGACCTGTCCATGTTTTATGTGAACCGTCATTATCAGTATATTGGTATTTAGCTGGACGTGCTGCGCGCTTTCCTGGTGTTTTCGCTTTAGTGCTGCCACCTAATAGCTTCATGAGCTCTTCTGGCTCAATGCCATCGGCCACTAACATTTCGCGGTATTTCTCTAGCTTTTCTAAACGCTCTTGTTCTTTTGCTTCTTCTTCGCGATCAATTTCTTTACGTTCTTCAACCACGGTATGTAGTTTCTCTAACGCTTCGTTTAGTTGCTCGGTTGACATCTCTTTGGCAAGAGCGCGTAAGCTACGCAGGTTGAGTAACGCTTTCATTGCATCAGACATTATTGGTTCCTGTTTAATTTATTTG
>NZ_MUFG01000025.1:0-48425 GCF_001996065.1 Salinivibrio sp. MA351
TAGGCCTGCCGCCAGCGTTCAATCTGAGCCATGATCAAACTCTTCAATTAAAGTTTTGGTGTTTGCTTTTCCTAAGAAAAGACAAACGGCTCGATAAATACTGTTTTGTTCGTCTCTTGCGAGACAAACGAATTGACTGTGCCGAACAACGTAAACGTTGTTTCGTATTGGTCACTCAGTTCATCGAATAAATCTTTTTGTCTATTCTCAACGAGTGCCCACACAGATTGCATAGGTCAAATTGTTAAAGAGCGTTGACTGTGCGAAGCTCCGCTTCGCTTGGTCAGGGCTGCGTATCTTACGCGCCTTGCCGTTAAAGTCAAGAAGAAATTTTATCTTTTATTTTCAACCCTTACGGCCGAAACAAAACCTCTTTTTGACTCCCCTAACGCTTGGCGTTAAGTGGACGGCTATCTTAATCTTTTAAAAACTCACGTCAAGCGTTTATTTTTATTTGATTTTTTACGTCAACATGGCGCTGAGCGCTTGCCCTGTGTGCCGTGTCGATGTGGGGCGTAGTATAGCGACACAGATCACACTGACAAGGGTTTTTTACGTTTTTTATTTCGACTGGGCAATAATCCACCTAAAATGATGAATAACCAGCGTTTTGAAACATTCTTGATACGTGGTATTTACTGAGAGGTAACGCTGGCCTGTTTTCTTGGTCCTTTTCATGACATGCATTGCCTATTTGTTGTTCATGTCATCACTTTTAATTGCTCTATTTTTAATAATGCTTATGAAATCACCAGTCAATTTTGCACTAATTATCTGTATCGCCGTACTCGGCGCCATTATCGTCAACCTGATGGGGGTCAGTTCACCTGCCATTGCATTCGCTGCAGGCGCAATCGTCAGCGGACTGGCTTGCCTCTACCTTCCTCTCCCCGATTTTAAACCAGCGACACAGGATGCCCCTGCACCACATAGCGCGAACAACGACGAGGAAGAATCATCTCAGAGTAAAACCTTGTATGTGGGTAACCTACCTTATCGCGCCAATGAAAATGATGTCCGTACACTGTTTAGCGAACATGGCGAGGTTTTTGCCGTTCGGCTGATGAAGGATAAACGCACCGGCAAACGTCGAGGCTTTGGTTTCGTGGTGATGGCCGCTGCGCATGCCGAGGATGCCATCAACGCCCTGAATAACAATGTATACGGCGAGCGGACACTTAAAGTCCGTGAAGCGAACGAACCAAAAAAGCAGGCGAATAGCTAACGCGCGTCAATCCTATCGACTGTATATAGTCGGATAGCGCGTCAGACTTAATCGGTGTTGCCGTTGCGTAAGCGTGATTGTCTGATGTTGTCGCGGTAACACTGGATAAGTTCAGTGTCGCCGTCAGTGAGACGATGCGGCGCGCGATTGCAGTGCCTGAATCAATCAAACACACTGACTCACCCAATACTTGTTGGATTTCATCTCGCAATAAGGGGAAATGCGTGCATCCCAGCACCAACGTATCGATGGTGGCTGTAAACGGCGCTAAGATTGCCGTTAAGTCTTCTTGATTAACGGCCTCGCCTCGTAACTTTCGCTCTGCCATATGCACCAAAGCTGTAGTACCTACCGACACCATATGACAGCCTTTGGCGTAATCGGCAATCAACTGCTTCGTATAAGGACGAGCAACGGTGGCAGGTGTGGCCAGCAAACCTATCGTTTTATGCTGACTTTGCGCCGCTGCCGGTTTGATCGCCGGCACCACGCCGACAACCGGAATCGCTAACTGTTCACGTAACTGCGGCAGTACCAGCGTCGAGGCGGTATTACATGCGATGACGACGATATCAATATCATGCTGCGTACATACCGTACTCACCAAAGCAGTCACACGAGTGATGAGTTGGGTATCATCCAGCTCACCGTATGGGAAAGCTGCGTTATCGAACAAATAGGTGTAGTTAGCGTCAGGAAGCAGCTCTCGCACCGACTGATAAATCGATAAGCCCCCCACACCGGAGTCGAAGATCAATATATTGGGCTGCGCCATGGGACACCCATTCAATAAAAAACGCCCTTATCATAACGATAAAGGCGTGATTAAAGCTAGTTTCACCATAAAAGCAAACGCTAGTACTGATAGTCCAGCGTCATAAAGTAGCCGCGTTCGGCCGCAGGATAACCCCCCGCAGTCTCGTACTCTTTATCGAACACATTATCGACTTTGCCTTTCACGGTCAGGTTATCGGTCGCCTGATAAGAGGCAGTAACCGTCCACAGACTATAGCTTCCCAGCATCTTTCCACCGGGATAATCCAGACGTTCACTTTGATACTGCCACTGAGTACCGAGCTGCAGTCGCTCCCATTGGTAGGATGCATCCCACTTCGCTATCCGTTTAGCGCGACGTGCGAGCTGCTCGCCTGTTTTCTCATTTTTAGGATCTTTATATTCTAACGATATGCGATTATTTAAAGAGTGGACATCAAAGTTAGCAATAAACTCAACGCCTTCGATCTTAGCTTCACCCACGTTTTGGTTCTGACCATTGGGGTAACTACCTGCATACTGAATGAGATTATCAATGCGATTGATATAGCCTGTAAGTGACCAATCAACGTCAGCCGTCACGCCACGAAGAGCAAACTCGGTATTGGACGATTCCTCCGGCTTGAGCGTTGCATTGCCGCCCCATCCGTAAAGCTCAGTCAGACCGGGTGCCTTAAAAGCGGTGCCGTAGCTAGCGACCAATTGATACCCTTCCGCTACCGCAAAACCCGCGCTTGTCTGCCACGTCGTATGCTGCCCGTATTGTTGGTTATCATCCGACCGTGCGCTTGCCTCTATAGATAGTGCCTCTACTGGGCTAAATTGCGTTAAAAGGTAAGTGCCCAGGTTATCGCGCGGATTGATTGCAATATCATCGGGATTGGTAATCAAGCTTCCTTCATTAAAGGTATCGTGTCGATAATCCACGCCACCACCAAGCAGCCAATCCTCCGTAGCTTGATACTGGAGTCCCAACGAGGTAGAGACTTGCTCCACATCAGAATTTTTATTCTCCTTACGCGCACTGCCAGGAAAGTAGTCATACTTATCTCGCTGAGAAAACTCCCCGCTCAGGGTTGCACTCCAGCCCCCTGAGCGATAATTCAGCGTGCCAGCCAGTGCTTGGCTTTCTAACCAGCCATGTTTCAAGCTCCCTGAATAATCGTAATCGTATTCATTCTGGTACCAGCGTCCGGTGATATCGGCCGACCAAGATGCATTCCAGCGATGACTGTATCCAAGTTGTGCATTGCGGCCGGTAAAACCATGCTGATCACCCAAGTTACTTGTCGTTGGATGAACATTGTATCCATCATTCGACTCATACCCAGCGATACCAGAGAAGTGACCCTTATCGCCCAACGTTGTTGACCACGTGCCACTAACAGCATGATGATCCAAACTGCCCATGGTTACGGAAACATTGGCTCGCTCTTTATCGGTTTTAGTGATGATATTGATCACACCGCCGATCGCGCTCGACCCATAGAGTGTGGCGCGTGCGCCGCGAATAACCTCAATACGCTCGATACTGTTCACCGGGATCTGATTAAAATCCACCGACCCTGTGATGGACGAGGCCATACGCACCCCATCAATTAGGACCAAAGAGTGGTCTGATTCCGTGCCGCGCATAAAAATAGAGGCAAGTTGGCCACGACCTCCGTTTTGAGCAATTTCAACACTCGGCACCGTGCGCAATACATCGACAAGGCTTCGCGCCTGCAAACGCGCAATGTCTTGACGCGTCAAAATGGCTGCGGATTGCAATACTGAGGCATCGGACTGCGCAAACCGACTGGCGGTCACCACCACCGTTTCGGTATTTTGCTCGGCCCACGCGCTCGCGGGGAGTAATGACGCCGCCACCAGGCTCGCCACAATTGGTTTGTTCATGGGTTATTCCTTCCTATCGCGAGAATATGCAGCACTGTGCTGCGGGGCGGGCTGTATTCGGACTTAAGAGCATGGCTTTCGCCGCCTACTGCTAACGACTTCCCATCGCATACTGTTAAACAGTATTGGCGACAGTGTCTGGTCTAGTGCCGAGTTAGGGTCGTTCTCTGATACCGCTGCGCGTCAGTTGCGGATTCTCACCGCATTCCTGCGATTACGGCCTGTTTGCTCGCTAATCGCTTACCCGCCCAAGGATAGTAGCCATCTAGATGGATATTGTCCATTGATAACCTTATAGAATAACGGAGAATCGTGAGCAAGGCTGGACATAGCTGGGGATTTGTCTAAAATCTGCGCTCATTTTCCAATCGCTGAGGCAGCCATCATGACCAAGGCCCAACCAACCGTTGACTACGACACACAGCTTGCTGAGAAAGTCCAACGACTCACGGAACAACTCGCACCGTTTCACGCGCCTGAGCTCGAAGTGTTTCATTCGCCAGAGACGCATTATCGGATGCGCGCGGAATTTCGGGTATGGCATGAGGGGGATGATCTTTACTACATCATGTTTGACCCGGCGACTAAACAAAAATATCGCGTTGATACCTTTCCCGTGGCGAGCCGCTTAATCAACGACTTGATGCCGCTCTTACTCGAAGCAATTAAACCCAACGAGACCTTGCGCCGCAAACTGTTCCAAGTGGACTTTTTGTCAACCCAAAGTGGCGAGATCTTGGTGTCGTTACTGTACCACCGCCAACTAGATGAAGCGTGGGAGCAGGCCGCCCAGACACTGAAGCAACGCCTCAATGATGAAGGCTTTAACCTCAACTTGATTGGCCGTGCGCGTAAGCAAAAAAAGGTACTAGACCGCGATTACGTATTAGAAAAGGTACAGGCTGATGGCCAAACCTTGGTGTACCAGCAAATTGAAAACAGTTTTACCCAGCCCAATGGCCCAGTGGCGCAAAAAATGCTGGATTGGGCGATTGATTGTACCCGAGATAGCGAGGGCGATTTGCTGGAACTGTATTGCGGTAACGGCAACTTCTCACTGGCGCTGGCAAAAAACTTCCGTCGAGTCTTAGCCACCGAGCTTGCCAAACCTTCGGTACAATCGGCGCAATACAATATTGCCGCCAATCATATCGATAACGTGCAAATCGTTCGTATGTCAGCTGAAGAGTTTACCCAAGCGATTAATGGTGAGCGTGAGTTCCGTCGCTTACAAGACCAAGGCGTGACGCTGAGTGATTATCAGTGCAACACCATTTTTGTCGATCCACCCCGCGCGGGCATGGATGATGAAACCTGCAAAATGGTGCAAGGCTACGATCGTATTTTGTATATTTCATGCAATCCGGAAACCTTGGTCGAGAATTTACAACGCTTAGGTCAAACCCACCGGATTAGCCGTTGTGCCCTGTTCGATCAATTCCCATTCACCCACCATACCGAAGCGGGTGTGTGGTTAGAGCGCCAATAAAACCGCTAAAGCCAGAAACAAAAAAGGCGTCGCTCGCGAAAGGGACGCCTTTTTTTGTTTTTAACCCTGGTGATTAGGAATCAGAGGCCGTCTCTGCAGTCTGTTTGCGACTAAAAAAGCCCAACTTATGTCCAATCCAGAAAGCTAACGCCATTGAGACCAAAATCGAGAAGAAGTTACCGCCCAGCTCTGGTATTTGCATGCGAATAAAGGCGGAATAGCCAAATGCCCCCACCAGGAAACACGCAAAGGCAATCAGCGGTGTGCCTTCTGTCAGTGGCTGTCGTTCATGCAATTGATAACAAGCATGTACGGCCAGTACAAATGCGAGAATGGGGAAGATCGAAAACGCCACGCCACTGAAAAAGACGGTGGCTAGCGTTGCACTTCCACAAATGCCAGTGACTAGCGCCAGCAATAAGAATTTACGTTCTGATTTGACTTGCTCGTGTTCCATGTTTTCACCTGTTTATGACAGTTTTTCCTGTAAGGCTCGCCGCTCACGGTCTTTACGGTACCAGTAAGCTCCCTTGGCTATCATGCGCAATTGTAACACCATTCGCTCCGCCAATTCTGCGCGTGCGTGCGGGTCGAGATCAAGGGCCTCAGCCCCCATATTGAAGACTAAAATCACACACGCCTCAGATTGATTGTACGCTTCTTCATACGTGAGCTGTGTGCGCGATTGTAAATACTCGGTTAACTCCGCAACAAAATGTTGAATTTCTCGCGCGACCGCAGCACGAAACGCAGCGGATGTACCTGACCGTTCACGGAGCAACAATCGAAACACATTCGGACTACTTTCAATAAATTCCATAAAGGTTTCGACGGAAGTACGTACCACACTGCCTTCCGCAGCGATACGTTGACGCGCTTGGCGCATCAGTTGGCGCAATAACAAGCCCCCTTCATCGACCATGGTTAAACCGAGCTCATCCATGTCTTTAAAGTGACGATAAAATGAAGTCGGCGCTATACCTGCCTCTCGGGCCACTTCGCGCAAACTTAAGCCTGAGAAACTGCGCTCAGCACTGAGTTGGCTAAACGCCGCATCAATGACAGATCGACGCGTTTTTTCTTTTTGTTCTGCTCGAATCCCCATCATATCCAACTCATGGTCACCATGGTGTCACTATACGCAATTTTTATCGGCAAATCAGCCAGCCTACATCACGCGCGAACGCCAATTTCACCAGAGATTGGGCACCGAAAGTTAACCTTACGGATAATAAGCGTTAAACTAGTCATAAATGGATGTTGCAATAATGAAAATAAGGTCTGAGCCCTATGAGTAAGTCGAGTCCCCACCCAAAAGATCACTTTGACGCGATCGTTATTGGTAGCGGCCCTGGCGGTGAAGGGGCCGCGATGGGTTTGTCAAAAGCAGGCAAACGCGTCGCGGTGATTGAGCGCGAAAACACGGTTGGCGGCGGATGTACCCATTGGGGCACGATTCCCTCCAAAGCGCTACGCCACACGGTTAGCCGGATCATCGAATTTAATCAAAGTCCGATTTATACCCAAAACACCAAAAGCCTACACAGCACGTTTGCACAAATTCTAAGTCATGCCGATTCAGTGATTGGCAAACAAACGCGCATGCGCCAAGGCTTTTACGACCGCAACCAATGTACCTTGTTACATGGGAGTGCCACATTTATTGATGCACACACATTAGCGGTTCATCATAGTGATGGCAGCGCTGATACCTACACGGCTGATCACTTTGTGATAGCCACCGGCTCTCGCCCTTATCAACCGGCAGATGTTGATTTTGCTCACCCTCGTATTTACGACAGTGATTCAATTTTGTCGCTTGAGCACGACCCTCGTCATGTCATCATTTATGGTGCGGGGGTCATTGGCAGTGAATATGCCTCGATTTTTCGCGGGTTAGGGGTGAAGGTCGATTTAATCAATACACGAGACCGCTTGCTCTCCTTTTTGGATAACGAAATCTCTGATGCCTTGTCCTATCACTTTGGCAGTAGCGGCGTCATGATCCGTAACGATGAGACCTATGCAAACATTGAAGGCACGGAAGATGGGGTGGTCGTCCATCTTGAGTCAGGCAAAAAAATGAAAGCCGATTGTTTGCTCTATGCCAACGGACGCGCGGGCAATACCGACAAACTTAATCTTCAATCCGTCGGGCTGACACCGAATTCTCGCGGTCAACTTGATGTCGATAACGAAAGCTATGCCACTGAGGTCGGTCACATCTACGCGGTCGGTGATGTCATTGGTTATCCAAGTTTAGCGAGTGCTGCCTACGACCAAGGCCGTGTGGTGGCTGAAGCCATCTGCCAAGGCAATGCCAATGTGCGCCTGATTGAACATATTCCAACTGGGATCTATACCATTCCGGAGATCAGTTCAGTGGGGAAAACCGAGCAGGAGCTCACTGCAGAGAAAGTCCCTTACGAAGTAGGCCGATCGCTTTTTAAACACCTAGCACGAGCACAAATTGCAGGGATGGATGTCGGTAGCTTAAAGATACTGTTTCACCGTGAAACACGCGAGATCCTTGGCATCCATTGCTTTGGTGAACGTGCCTCGGAAATCATTCACATTGGCCAAGCGATTTTCGAGCAAAAAGGTGAGGCAAATACCATCGATTATTTTGTCAACACCACCTTCAATTATCCCACCATGGCAGAAGCCTATCGGGTGGCGGCGCTTAATGGGCTCAATCGCTTGTTCTAGCGGCTTTGTTCTTATCCATGCAAAACGGCACCGAGAGCGGTGCCGTTGACTGTATTCTCAAACACCTGCGGTGTCTCTAGCGACATAAAATAGATGACCACGCTAGCGACTCATCACCAAGAACAATAAAGTTTGGATTTTGCAGTGAATCCCGCTCGTTATACGACAAAGGGTCAAGCTCTGTGCTGAGGATCCGTCCACCTGCTTGCTCGACGATGCATTGCGTCGCGGCGGTGTCCCACTCTCCGGTCGGTCCTAAACGCAGATAACAATCTACCGCCCCTTCCGCCACTAAACAGGCTTTCAGTGCGGCTGAGCCCAAAGGGATCAAATCGTAATTAATTTCAGGCGCTAACTTTTCCGTCACCGCATGAATATCTTGTCGACGACTGATCGCAATGGATAACGAGGTAATCGCTTCGTCGCGCTTTATGGTCGAGATGCGATGCATATCGCCATCAGGGGTGATTTTCCACGCCCCTTTATCTTGGCACGCATAATAGGTCACACCCGATACAGGCGCATAGACCACGCCCATCACCGGATGGTTGTTTTCCACCAGCGCAATAATAGTGGCAAAATCGCCACTGCCAGCGATAAATTCTTGGGTACCATCCAGTGGATCAATCAGCCAATAGCGCTGCCATTGTTGGCGATCACTGAAGGGCACACCGCAATCTTCTTCCGACAATACCGGAATATCCGGCGTCAAGGCAGTGAGTTTTTCCGTAATCAGCTTGTGGGCAGCTAAATCGGCGCTGGTCACCGGGGTTTGATCACTTTTGGTGATCTCTTCAAAATCACCGTCTTGATAAATATCGAGAATAACCTGGCCCGCTGAGCGGGTTATTTCAATCACATCGGGCAACAACTCAGGCAATGCCATGCCTCACCTCTCCGCTTGTAAGTACTTCAGCGCCATCATCAGTGCGGTAATACTGCGCGCTTCACAGAAATCACCATGGGTCAGTAACTCTTCCGCTTGGGCTAACGGCCAGCGAATGATCTCAAGCGGTTCGGGTTCATCACCTTCCAAGCTTTCTGGATACAAATCACGTGCCAACATCAAGGTCATACGGCTGGAAAAGTACGAAGGCGCGAGGACCACCTCTTTCAACGGGATCAATTCGCGCGCGCCCTGGCCAATTTCTTCTTTCAGCTCACGCACCGCCGCTTGCGCGGCCTCTTCACCCGGGTCAATTAAGCCTTTCGGGAATCCCAATTCATAGCGCTCTGTCCCAGCAGCATATTCTCGGACTAATAAGAGATCGCCTGACTCGGTAACCGGCACCATCATTACCGCATTACGGCCTGAGGGTTTCATCCGCTCATAGGTACGTTCAACGCCATTGCTAAACGTGAGATCTAACGACTCCACCTTAAACAAACGAGAAGCGGCGACGACCTGTTTCGACAGGATTTGAGGAAGTTTACGCTGCGTCATAGTGTGATTTGCCACCCTTTGCTGATATGCCAATCAGGCCTTGTTAGCCGCGAAAAGAAAAGCGATAGCGGCCTTGTTGATCTGGCGCGCCTAACCAAGATAATGGCGCCTTCATCGGCTCGGGATAGTCAGGCCCCGGCTTTAGCCATCCCGATACAGAGTATCGCCCAGACGGCGTAATTGACAATGAAAACTTATTGCTTAAAGACGCCGACTGCCCCTCACCGTGCGCGGCAATACCTTGATTTTCGCAGGATAAAGCGGCTTGCGCAGGAATATTTTCTAGCTGCCCCATCGGCAGTTGCAATGCTGCATGCTGCCATTGGATTTGCCCTTGCAATTGCTGACACCCTGATTCAGCCAAGATGGCATCGCGCAGCACCAGATCGAGTGTGCCATCAATCGCAACGCCTGGGGGCAGTGCGATAGCGCCTGTTAATAGCTGCGCGGGCGCAGACACCAACGTTTGTGACACCGTCAGTGTCGAGCCGTTAAAACCGAGGTTCCCTTTTCCTTGCAACCCGTCAGGGCTACGTACCTTAATGGCCGCTTCAAACGTCGCGCCGGTGACTAAACGATGCCACTGCACATCCCATTGCACCGGTCCTAGGGTATAATTTTGCCACCGTATTTGTTCGACTTGCCCGTGCCAAACCGTGCCGTCGATTTCACCGATGTGTATCACATCGGGCAAAGGCGCTAGACGTAATAAAGATGCAGGCGCATGCACCACAACACTGACCACAAAGACAAGCACACACCCTATGCCGAATAAGCCTTTTTTCCACATTGTTTTATCGCTCCAACTGCAGTCGATTCACCTTAACTTTGCCGGCCGTCTCTGTGGCTTCCGTGCTTAAACGCACTACGCGAATACCATGTACACTCGCCAGTTGATCTAACCAGCGGAGGAGTTGGTTAAACGGCAGCGGTTCAATCCCAAGCTGCACGCTATCTTCACCCGGTTGTAAGCGCGTAATCGTGAGGTTAAATTCCCCAGCACTGGCCGCGATGACTTGGTTTAATGGCTGTGTTCGGCTTGCAGAGGCTTGATGACCGCTTCCTGACTGCGCCCGCAGCTGCATGATTTGGGTGCGCTTTTGTTGAACGTCTCGCAACAGGTGCTGCTCGCTGGCTAGCGCGGTATTGGCCTTTTCGGCCTGAGTTTGAAGCGGGACGATAACTCCCCAGTACAAAAGACTAACGACCAGCACGCCACCCGCGATCAGTAATAACCGCTGCTCGCGCACACTGATCGCCTGCCACTGGGCTTGGATGCGTGCCATCATGATGGGCTCCTTAACGTAAACTCGCCACTGACTACGTCGCCACTACGGTTCAGCTGGCCGAGCTCAGTCGCATAATGCTCGCTCAATATTCCTCGCAAACGCTCAAATTGCGCAAAGTCTCGACCTTTGGCGCGTAAAATCAACGCGTCTCGATTACCCTGATAACGCAGCGCCTGGAGCTCAAGGCCAGGCACATCATCCAGCATTGGCGCTAATTGTGCCAACCAAGGCAGTAGCGCGGAATCCTGTTGCTGCCGGGCTAGGCGGGCGATTTCAGCGTCCATTTGCCGCACCATATACGAGCGGGTTGGAATGCGTTGGTATTGTGGTAACGTCTCACGAAACAAGGCTTCGCTTTGCGAGCGTAACGCTTGCACCTGTTGCTGGGTGTCACGAAGTGCCAGCCATTGCTCGCCGCCCAACAACGCCATCATCATCACCAATAGCGCGGCGGTGGGGATCAGCGGCTTGAATCGCTGCTTCATCTGGCTTTGCGGCCGATAAGGGCCGGATAATAAATTGGTAGACACCGCGGTACTCTGTGCGGCCAACACACTGATAGTTGGTTCACTTTGCTGCCACTGCACCGGGAAGCCATCGATGGGCAAAGGCGACTCGGTGTGTGCGTCTTGCGCGCCATACACCTGCAGGCTGAGTGTCGATGACTCGGTGTCTGCCGCGCGCGCTCCCTCGGTTTGATTGCCCGGCTGTTGCCACCAAGCTTGCGCCCAGAAGGCAAGCCATGCGCGCTGCCCAACCACACCTTGATGGGGTTGATAGCGGCACAACCACTGATCGGCCAGTGGCGCTAGCGTCAACGTTTGAGACTGCCAAGGTAAACACAACACATCCGGGATCCACTGGCGAGCATGGATATTGGCCGCATCAAGGGCCTGCTGCCAAGCTTGCATCTGCCGATGAGCCACCACCGCGACCTGAGCGGTGTTTTCTTGGGTATCGAGCAGGGTGACATGCACCGCCTCAACCTCATCGGCTAATGCTTCTTCCAGTAAATAGGGCACGACTTTGTCTCGTTGCCGGCGCGAGCCAGGCGGTAACGTCACCGAAGTGAGCGTCAGCCAGGTACTGTCCACCAGCACAACCACACGTCTTGTCTGTGCTTGTTCTGTTAATGCTGACAACTGCTGACAGGTGCCGGTCGTCATCACTTGGTTATCGCTGGTACGCACCTGCGCCCAATAAATGGGTTGGCTGGCATCACTGATCCTGATTATCAGTCGCTCGCTCACGCATTCCTCCGAACCGACGGCGTAAAACCGATACTTGGCCGTCGTCTTGATAGTGCAATAATGCCTGGATGTGACGTTGGGCTGAGGCCACGTGCACATCGGCGTGTAATAAAAAGTAATGGCTTGTCACGCTTAAATGCGACATCACTTGCTTGCGCGCCGCCTCATCAAAATCAGTCAGCGTCAGGGTAGCGATAAAATCGTCGACACTTTTCCAACCCGAATCAGGGCGCTCGGTCAGTACCTGTTCTGCCTGTTCAACTGACAGGGCCGGGGTAAACAACGCCGATAGCAATGCAGCCTGTTTGTCCGTTAACGTGTTCACGTTCACCATCAGCTCCGCAGAGGGAATCGCACACAGCTGCGGTGATAACTGACGAAAGACCTCAGCGTTGACTCCACGAACAGCGCGCCACTCACTGACATCGGCAATCACGGCATCAGCCGTCACGTAAGCGGGACGGACACTCTCGTAGTGAGCATCTTCCGCGCCTAACGATTGATCAAGCTGATTATTTTCATCAATATAATCGCGACTCGCTTGCGCAATCACATCGGCTTGATAACTATCGTCGACCTGGCTACCGATTAAAGCACGCAGTACGCGCACTTCATACGGCACCTCTCCGCCTAACGCTGCACCTCGCAACTGCAAACTATTTAAGTTAAAGCAGGCTTGCGCATCTTGTAAGTGACCACTAACTTTGCCACCTTGAAGCGGAAATGTCCGCGCAGACTGGGCCCAGTCCTGGTTTACATTCACCGTATCACTGTCCGATAAACTCTCGCGTAATACCGCAGAGGCAAGGGCTTCCACCGCGTTGCTGTACCAATACACTTGCTGAAAATGGAGCTGGTTTTCCGCCCGATGGTAATTGGTAAACAATCGTGACGCCATGCTGCCAGCAATCGCTGTCATCAGCGCCATGATCATCATCACGATAAGAAGCGCCGCGCCTCGCTGTCGGGTCATTGTGCCTCCCGCTGCAGCGGCGCGGGTAACGTTTGCCCCGCCAGCAAATACGTGCGGACTAACCGCCCGTAACGCGGATGAGTAAAGCGTACTTGCACCGCTTTGGGCAAAGCATGGGCCGTGTTATAGCTTTCTTGCCAATTGCCTTCCACGTAAAACCGAAACGTGAGCGCTTTGATATCACTGAGCAAGGTGGCCACCGCTGGCTCATCACCTGCGGCCTGATCCGGATAACGCCAACGCAGGCGCTCTAAGTGACCGTCCCGTTGTCGGTAGCCAACCGCGACGACTTCACCGCGAGGAAAACGCGCTTGCGGGTTAATCCAACCGGTACGCGTAAAACGCATACCCATTTCCTCACTTTGGAGAACATCGCGTCCGGCAATCAGCAGTCGCTCGGTCGGTGTTTGACCGTCGATACGCTGACGACGCGCGGCCATTTGACGAAAGTCACTGTCCATGATCACTAACGCACGTTGCAACCGCTGCAAGGTTTCGCCGACTTCACGCGATTGCACATTGCTGCGTTGTACGGTTTGTAGCACTTGATAAGCCGTCAGGCTGATACTGGCAAATACCACCAACGCCAACAAGACTTCAAGTAACGTAAATCCCTTTTCAGCGCGTCTCGACATACGTCCTCACGGTCACCAATGGGTTATCGCTCTGCTCAGCGGCGGACACCGACAGATCCACCGCTCGCAGTTGGCCGGTTTCGGTCGCCACCGGCGTAAGTTGCCATTGCCATTGCTGACCGGCCATCTCAGTGGTCCCTTGCGTCGTCTTTTCTGGCACGTCAGCCCTGAGCACGACTTCAGCAAGTTGGTTATCCGCCACCATGGCCGCTAAGGTTTTTTGCTCTAAACGCCCTAGCGAACGGGTATGCTGGCCCGTCGCCTTCATGACACTGAGCGCCGCAATAGCAAAAATGGCCACCGCCACCAATACCTCAAGCAAAGTCATGCCCTTTTGGGGGCTTGGCGTCTTGCCATGCATCAGCGGTCCTCCACCCGTTGCCAAGTAAACTGTGCCAGCTCATTGGCTTTAAGCTGCCAAGCGGCCCGGCCATCTACGTCGATTCGTAAGGTAAAAGGGGTGAGTTCACCATTGGGCAATAACCAGATCTGTGGTGGGGCCACGGGCTGCTCACCCTCGTCATCAAACAGGTTCTCAAACAGAGGCTTATCTTCGAACAAGCGGTCTTGTTGCTGCCAACCAAAGCCGTCCATGGTGAGAGAAAACCGGCTTTGCGCTGGCAAGGTCCCTTGGGTTGCCCAGCGTTCACTGCGTACGGGGCGCCACTTGTCTTCCCCCAACGTTAACAGCTGATAATCATGCTCATTGATGCGCACGCCATACGTTCGCCCCTCGAGCCAGCTTTGCTCGGCCCAGAGCTTCATCCGCTGGTGTAACGCTTGCCCCGCTTCTTGCGCGCGGGTATCGGCAGGCTCTGGCCACACCATCACCACACCAGAGGCACTGACAGCGATAATGACCACCACCAGTAAGATCTCAAGGAGGGTAAAACCTGCCGCTTGGCGCATCTTATTGCAGCTCGTTAAGGTTCCAGTTGCCGATGTCTTGGTTGACACCGTCGCCCCCTTCTTGGCCATCCGCGCCTAACGAGAAAATATCAATCACCCCATGTTCACCTGGGCTGACATAGCGATAATCGTTATTCCATGGGTCCTGTGGCAAGCGCTTAATGTAGCCTTGATCCGGATAGCTGCGCGGTACCGGCTCACTTTGTGGTTTGTTCACTAACGCGTCTAAGCCTTGATCGGTGGTGGGATATTGGTTGTTATCCAGTTTGTACATGTCCAGTGCGTTTTCAAGCGCACTGACATCAGCAATCGCCTTTTTGACCGCGGCTTTATCTTTATTACCGAGCAAATTGGGGGCGACAAAGCTTGCTAATAAGCCAATAATCACCACCACGACCATCACTTCGAGCAGGGTAAAACCGTGTTGACGACGCATCTTGTTCTCCTTATTTATCATTATAAAATTACAATCCAACCATATCGTTCATGGCAATAATCGGCATCAAGGTGGCCACGACAATAAAAAGCACCAATCCTGCCATTAATACGATCATTAACGGGCCGAATATACCCAGTGCCACATTCACTTGGGCTTCAAAATCTTTATCTTGGTTATCCGCGGCACGAGAGAGCATGGGCTCAAGATCACCACTGCGTTCACCACTGGCAATCATGTGCAGCATCATGGGAGGAAATAAGCGCGACTGATCCAAAGCGACACGCAAACTGGCACCTTCCCGCACTTTATCCGCAGCCTCCAATACGCGCATGCGGACGTATTGATTACTCATCACTTGCGCGGCGACTTTCATCCCATCTAATAACGGGATGGCACTGGCCGTGCATATTGCCAAGGTACGCGCAAAACGGGATGTATTCAGGCCGCGAGCCACCCGACCAATCACCGGTAAGGATAGTATTTTTTTATCCCACACTAAGCGTCGCTGCGTATCCTTAAGCAAGGCTCGGATACTGACACCGATAAGGATCAGTGCGCTCACCACCCAAATCCCCCAGTCGGTAATAAAATCACTGGCGTTCAATAGAAATTGGGTGGATGCCGGCAGCGCCTGACCGGTTTGAACAAATTGGCCGACAATATCAGGCACCACGGTGGCCAGTAAAAAGGCGACAATCACCACCGAAAAGAAGGTGAGAATGGCGGGATACAACATGGCTTGTAACAACGTGGACTGAATGCGCTGACGGTTCTCAACATAATCAGCCAAGCGTGATAATACGGTGGATAAATACCCCGCTTTTTCACCGGCAGCAATCATCGCTCGGTAGAGTTCATTAAACACCTGTGGGTAATCGGCTAACGCATCAGCCAAGGTGTACCCTTCCATCACTCGCGCTCGAACACTGGTCATCATGCTGCCTATTCGCGGTTTTTCCGCTTGCTCTGCCACTGCTTTTAAGCACTCTTCAAGTGGCATAGAGGCATCGATTAAGGTCGCTAATTGGCGGGTGATCAACGACAGCTCTTGTGTACGAATACCGCGGTTTCGTTGATTGAACAGTGGCTGCGACGCCGATGCCTTTTGGTTGGCGCGTTGACGACGCGTAGCATTGACGTCGAGCGGGGTAAAGCCTTTGTCACGCAGCTGCTGACGCGCTTGTCGTGCAGTATCGGCCTCAATCACCCCTTTACGCTTACGCCCTCGCGCGTCTAACGCTTGATAGTCAAATGCGCCCATTAGCCCTCCTTGGTGACACGAATCACTTCTTCAAGGGTGGTTTGCCCTTGCAGCACTTTGGTTAGGCCGTCATAGCGAATACTCGGACTTTGCGCACGCACGGCTTCTTCTATCGCATGCTCGCCCGCATCATGATGGATCAGCGCTTGCACCTTCTCGTCGACTGTCAGCAATTCATGAATCCCGGTTCGGCCTCGGTAGCCCTTGTGGTGACAGTGTTCACAGCCATCCGCTTTATAGAGCGTGATCGCCTCACCGGGGTTCGCCAAGCCTAGCTCGACAAATAACGGCTGCTGCGAGCTATCGGCTTGATAAGGGATACGGCACCGTGGACATAAGGTGCGGACCAAGCGCTGCGCCAGCACGCCGAGTAACGAGGAAGACAACAAGAAAGGCTCAATGCCCATATCACGTAAGCGTGTCACCGCGCCAATCGCCGTGTTGGTGTGCAGTGTCGACATCACTAAGTGACCGGTCAGTGAGGCTTGTACGGCGATTTGTGCGGTTTCTAAGTCTCGAATTTCACCCACCATTACCACGTCGGGATCTTGACGCAACATGGCGCGCAACCCTCGCGCAAAGGTCATATCGACTTTTGGATTGACTTGGGTCTGACCGATACCCGCCAGATCAAATTCGATCGGATCTTCCACGGTGAGGATATTGCGATCCTCACTGTTAATGGTTTGTAATCCAGCATACAAGGTCGTGGATTTCCCCGACCCCGTCGGGCCGGTGACGAGCAAAATACCATGAGGTTTGTGAATCAGTGCGCGAAAATCTTGGTGCAAGCTGGGCACCATGCCCAACTGCGCGAGATCCAGTTGGACGGCGTTCTTATCCAGCAAACGCATGACGACACGTTCGCCGTGAGACGAGGGCATGGTCGACACCCGTACATCCACCGCTCGCCCACCAATACGGACCGAAATACGCCCATCTTGCGGCACCCGTTTTTCGGCAATATCTAGTTTTGCCATCACTTTGACGCGAGACACTAATAAGGGGGCCAACTTGCGGCTGGGGGATAGAACGTCACGCAGCACCCCGTCAACGCGAAAACGGATCGATAACGCATGCTCAAAGGTTTCGATATGAATGTCAGACGCGCTTTCTTTAATCGCTTCGCCTAACATGGCATTAATCAACTTAATGATCGGCGCATCGTCTTCCGATTCAAGCAAGTCTTCACTTTGCGGCAGCTCTTCGGCCAACGAGAAAAAGTCGTCGCTGTCAGCATCCGCACCAATGTCAGCCATTAGCTGTTGTGCATCGGCGCTGTCTCTTTGATAGAGGC
The DNA here is from genome assembly GCF_001996065.1 of Salinivibrio sp. MA351. NCBI lineage: Bacteria > Pseudomonadati > Pseudomonadota > Gammaproteobacteria > Vibrionales > Vibrionaceae > Salinivibrio > Salinivibrio sp. MA351. The sequence goes on from NZ_MUFG01000025.1 coordinate 17,591, forward strand.
GAGTCAGGTGGTGCTCAAAATCAGCATCCGACACCCATTCGGGGGCGAGAGTCGCGCCCAGCACACGTTGCACCTCCACCAAGGTCTGCGGTGTTACCGACGCTAAACACAATAAACGTGGGGTGTCGTTGTCGGTCAATACCACCACACCGTGACGACGCGCAAAGCCAAAGGGTAACTGCCAGGTTGTCACCGGTTCAGCCGCTAGCGCCGCAGCACGCTCACTCATCCTTCTAACTCCGCTTGTAGCATACGTACTTCGGCCGGCATCACCGCTTCGCTGTTGTAATCAGGCAGGACCGGTTTTTCGGCGTCAGGCATCAGCTTAACGCCATCTTGGGCGCGCAGTAATTGCTCGGCGCGGATATAGTTGTATTTGCGTTGGGTCACCCCGTCTGCGGTCAAACCGGTACGGATAATGGTCGGCTTAATAAACAGCATCAGGTTTTTCTTTTCGGTTTCGGTCGAGGTCGACTTAAACAAGTGCCCTAAAATGGGAATATCCCCCAACAGTGGCACCTTGGATTCACTTTCGACCGTTCGTTCGTCAATCAAGCCACTTAATACAATCATTTGTTGGTCGCCGACCATCACAGATGTATTCAGTTGACGTTTACCAAAGCGCACATCCACCGCGCCACTGGCGCCGAGCACGTTCGAGACTTCTTGCTCAATATCGAGCAACACCGCGGAGCCTTCGTTGATTTGCGGGGTCACTTTCAGTTTAATCCCCACATCTTTACGCTCGACAGTTTGGAAGGGGTTGTCGTTATTCGAGCCCGTTTGCGAGCCGGTGATCACAGGGACTTCTTCACCGACAATAAACGAGGCTTCTTGGTTATCGAGCACCATCAAATTGGGCGACGACAAAATATTCGACTCGTTTTTCGACGCCACCGCGGTCACCAAGGCGGTCCAATCGCCCATGACTACGCCGGCAGCCAAGCCATTTAAGCCACCTAATACATTGTTTAATGCCGAGTAATCGCCCGACTCGGTAATCGGAACATTGTACGGAGTACCATCATCCCGATAGCGTACTTCAGTACGAGTAGTATCTTCCGCTGCTTTCTGTCCTGTGAGGTAACTAGTAACACCCACCCCTGCGTTATTAAACTGAATCCCACCGTTTTCAAGCGAGCCCCACTGTACGCCGAGGTTCGCCCCATCGGACTCCGACATTTCGACGATTAGCGCTTCAATCAACACTTGTGCGCGGCGTATATCGAGCTGAGAAATCACGCTCTCAAGGGTTTTTAAAATATCAGGTGGCGCGGTGATCACCAGCGAGTTAGTGCCTTGGTGAGAGGAAATTTGTACCGCTTGGTCATTCACACTCGGTTTCGCATTTTTCTCTTTTTCTTTCAGAAGATTATCCGAAACACCTTGCAATACATCGACCAAATCTTCCGCTTTCGCATAGCGCAGATAGATCACCCGGCTGTTGCCCGTGGTCGCCATTTCTTGGTCGAGTTGTCGGATAAGTTCAATCACGCGCTCACGGACTTTGGGCTCGCCAGAAACCAACACCGCATTCAGCCGTTCATCGGCGACAATGCGTGGTTCTAAAAGCTCAGGGCGGGTGTTGGCGTTGTCTCGCTTATTTAAAGTATCGACAATCCGTACCATTTCCGCGGCTGACGCATGGTCAAGGCGGACCACTTCCACTTTTTTATCGCCCGCTTGATCGACGCGCTGAATAATATCAGTGAGCCGATTCACCACCGCGGCACGACCGGTAATCATAATGACATTGGCAGGATCATAGTGCACCACGTTCCCTGCCCCCGCATTATTGATCAGCTGACGCAACAAAGGGGATAGCTCGCGCACCGAGACATTTTTCACGGCAATCACGCGGGTCACGACTTCGTCGCCGACCACGTTATCGCCTTCTCCAACCACAGGAACGGGCGAGGTTTTCGCATCTTTGTCGCGAACAACTTTAACAATCCCATTTTCCATCTCAACCACCGCAAAGCCATACACTTCGAGCACGTTGAGGAAAAATTGGTAGTACTGTTCATCGTCTAACGTATTGTAACTGCGTACATTAATGGTGCCGCGTACCGAGGGGTCAACGATAATGGTTTTCTCGAGGTTGCGCCCTACAATTTCGATAAACTCTTGAATATTCGTGCCTTTAAACGAGGCACTAAATTCTGCCGCTCCCGCCGGTAGGCCAGAGAAAAGCAGACTTGCGGCCATCAGATAGGGGATCAGTCGTTGCTTTACGTTCACGTCACACTCCTAAAGCCGCACGGGGCGGTTGTGGTAATTTATAGTTGAATCGAAATGTCATGTTGCTGCCCTTGTCGCTCGACCACTAAATCAAGCGTGCCCTGTTGTTGAATGCGATTGAGAATATCGGGAAGCGCCACCGAGCGGCTCAGTGTTAGACCGTTAATGGCGACGGCGATATCACCCGGCTGTAACCCCGATTGCTCAAATAACACCGGATTTTTCCCTGGTGTAAGACGAAAGCCTTTTAACTGTTTGGCATCGCCGACCTGCGCTAACTGGACATAATCAAATAGGCGCTGAGGATTGCTGGCAAGCTGTCGCGCTAAGTCGGCAGGCCAGTCAGAGCTGGTCTGCCTTGAGGTTGGCGCCGGCTTTGGGGGCGTATGGTTACCCTCAGAGGAAGAAAACACGGTTTGCGGTGTACTGTCAGCCTCCACACCCGGCATCAACAAGGCTTCACGACGCGTACCTTGACGAAGGATGACGCGATCGGACAAGACTTGATCGACACTGACCTGGGTACCTTTAACTTGCTCACCCACACCATAGGTTGCTTGTTGACCACCGTTAGCAATCACCGCTAATGCCCGAGCAGGCTGATTGGAAGCCACCACGCCGACTAAAGTAAGCTGTAAACGGGTCTCAGGCACTTGGCTAACCGACTGCTGGCGCTGTTGCGCGGAAGCTTGGAATCGACCAAATAACTGGGCATTAATCGCGGGCGCCAATGAAAAGGCCCCCTTACCGGTGACTTGGCTCGCCACAACCTGACTACTCGACGGCAAGATAGGTGCCGCGGGAGGCGTGTAGACATGCCACACCAGCCGCCCAATAAGCCAAGCCAGTAAAAGTACTAGCCCACCGTTTAGGCACAGCAGTACCCGACCGCGTGTCAGTGCAGACATCGAGATTGTTCGTTGAGGGCTTCCTGCCTGGATCATCCTTTTAAAACCAATTAATGACACCACATGCCTATTGATGGCCTTTTTCGCCATTAGATTCCACGATTAGATTACGAAAAGCTGGACATACTAGCAAAAACACATTGTGATCTTGAGACTTTTTCATTTATAGCGTGTTTATTTTACCCAAGTCGCAGCGATGACGGGAGGATGAGCGCTGATGCTGTGATACTGCTCTAAAGTAAATTTTATGCTAATGTCGCCGATCCAGATTGCGCAGGAGTTGAGGGATGAAAAAAAGCACATCGACACCTTTGACAGCGGTCAGGTTAGATAAATGGCTGTGGGCCGCTCGCTTTTATAAAACACGCTCTATTGCACGCAATATGATCGATGGGGGCAAGGTGCACTACAATGGTCAACGTGCCAAGCCAAGCAGAATGGTCGAGGTTGGGGCTGAGATACGCTTGCGCCAAGGCCATGATGAAAGAACCATCACTGTTTTAGCGTTATCGGAGCAACGTCAAGGCGCGCCGATCGCGCAAACCTTGTATCAAGAAACCGACACGAGCCTAAAGAAACGTGAGCACGAGACGGAAATGCGTCGCTTAAATGCCCATAATCCACGTCCCGATGGACGACCGGATAAAAAGCAACGCCGAGATATTCGTAAGTTTAAACAAGGCATAGACTAAGGCCGCAAGTCGCGCCATTGCCGGAGAGAGATTGCATGTCAAACGATCAATTACACCGTTACCTATTCGAAGATGTGTCTGTGCGTGGTGAGCTAGTCAAGCTCGACGAAACCTATCAACGCATCCTGGAGAATCAAAACTTCCCAGCCCCGGTGAATGCTTTACTGGGTGAAATGTTGGCCGCCACCAGCCTGCTTACCGCAACACTCAAATTTAATGGCTCGATCACGGTGCAATTGCAGGGAGATGGTCCTGTGTCGCTGGCGGTCATTAATGGTGATCACCATCAGCAACTGCGCGGCACCGCGCGGGTGAAAGGTGCCGTCAAAGAGGATGCGACCTTGCCAGAAATGATGGGCAAGGGCCAACTGGTCATTACCATTGAGCCTGTCGATGGCGAGCGCTATCAAGGCATTGTTGGCTTAGAGTCGGATCATTTACAAGGTTGCTTGGAAGATTACTTCGCACGCTCAGAGCAGTTAATGACCCGTCTTTGGTTACGCACGGGAGAGGTTGACGGCAAGTCGCATGCGGCCGGTATGATGTTGCAAGTGTTGCCTGACGATAAAGGCGACGAAGGCGACTTTGATCACCTTGCCCAGCTGACTGAAACGATTAAAAATGATGAACTTTTCAGCCTCAGCGCCAAAGATGTCTTATACCGTCTGTACCATCAAGAGAAAGTCACCCTGTATCCGGCACAAGATGTGGTGTTTAAATGCAGTTGCTCCCGTGAACGCAGTGCCGGTGCTATTGCCGCGATTGAGCGCAGTGAAGTCGACAAAATGGTCGCGGAAATGGGTACGATCCATTTGCACTGTGATTACTGTGGCACTGACTATGCGTTCGATAGCGTTGATGTGGCGGCAATTTTTGAGCAAAACGCCAGCTCCTCCTCTCAAATGCAATAACCACGTGCTACATTTTTAGCGCTTCGAAGTAAATAAGCTTGACCAAGCTCAAAAGCCAGCACAACGCTGGCTTTTTTCTTATTCCTTCCCGACTTAACTCACATTTTTCTGCGCGTTATTTTTGTACAAACAATAATAGGTCTTTGGGTAGCGCAAACGTTTAACTAAGCGTTACCATGTCTATGACATGGCAGCTGGTGGTCCGTACCCTACAATCACAATAACCCCAGTCTGTCGTCATCTATGGAGTCAGTTCCTGAATCTATATTTCAGGTTGCTAGCACAAAGACAGTTAACACCATCTTACCTCAAGGAGCACCTATGACTGTCCTGAACGTCGAATCTGAGGTCGCTGACATCGATCTTTCCCGTTATGGTCTGGAAAATGTCAAAGAAGTCATCCGTAACCCCTCATATGAGCAGTTGTTCGAAGAAGAAACCAAACCTGGGCTGGAAGGCTACGAGAAAGGCGTAGTGACCGAACTCGGCGCGGTGTCGGTAGACACGGGTATTTTTACCGGCCGTTCTCCCAAAGATAAGTACATTGTTCGTGATGACACCACGCGCGATACCCTGTGGTGGTCGGATCAAGGCAAAAACGATAATAAACCGATCGATCAAGCGGTATGGAATGATCTCAAGGCACTGGTCACACAACAACTCTCTAATAAACGCCTGTTTGTCGTTGATGGCTATTGCGGTGCCAACCCCAACACACGATTACGTATTCGCGTGATCACCGAAGTGGCTTGGCAGGCGCACTTCGTCAAAAATATGTTTATTCGTCCAACCGAGGAAGAGCTTAAAGATTTCGAGCCTGACTTTGTGGTGATGAATGGTGCCAAATGCGTGAACAACCAATGGCGTGAACACGGCCTAAACTCAGAAAACTTTACCGTTTTCAACCTCACCGAACGGATGCAGCTTATTGGCGGTACTTGGTATGGCGGTGAAATGAAAAAAGGCATGTTCGCGATGATGAACTACTTCTTGCCGTTGCAAGATGTCGCATCGATGCATTGCTCCGCCAACATGGGCAAAGATGGCGACGTTGCCATCTTCTTCGGGCTATCTGGAACCGGGAAAACCACACTCTCCACCGATCCTAAGCGCCAGCTTATCGGTGACGATGAACATGGTTGGGACGATCAGGGCGTCTTTAACTTTGAAGGGGGCTGCTATGCCAAAACCATCAAGTTATCTAAAGAGGCTGAGCCAGATATCTATAACGCCATCCGCCGTGATGCGTTATTAGAAAACGTCACCGTCCGTGGCGACGGCCGCATCGATTTTGACGATAATTCGAAGACAGAAAACACCCGCGTGTCATATCCTATTTATCATATCGATAATATTGTGAAGCCGGTCTCAAAAGGCGGTCATGCCAACAAGGTGATTTTCTTGTCTGCGGATGCATTCGGCATACTTCCACCGGTGTCTAAATTGACCCCTGAACAAACCAAGTACCATTTCTTATCTGGTTTTACCGCGAAGTTAGCAGGTACCGAGCGCGGTATTACTGAACCCACGCCTGCTTTCTCAGCGGCCTTTGGCGCGGCATTTTTGACCTTGCACCCCACCAAGTATGCGGAAGTATTGGTCAAGCGCATGGAGGCGGCAGGGACTGAAGCCTATCTGGTCAATACAGGCTGGAATGGCTCAGGCAAGCGGATATCCATCAAAGATACCCGCGCGATCATCGACGCGATTTTAGACGGCTCGATCGAAAAAGCCGACACCAAGGTAATTCCAATCTTTAATTTGGAAGTTCCTGTCTCGCTAGACGAAGTGAGCGACGGCATTCTTGACCCGCGTGATACCTATGTTGACCCGCTGCAATGGGAAAGCAAAGCGAAAGACCTGGCCACACGCTTTATCGATAACTTCGATAAATACACAGATACCGAAGAAGGCGCAGCCTTGGTCGCTGCAGGTCCACAGTTAGACTAACCCCTAGCCCCATATTGCTGATGCGATATGGGGCGCTATTCCTCAGGGCGACTGGTTGACTGGTTGACTGGTTGAAGTTTGGCAACTTTTGCGCCAATCTTACTGCTACTCGTTGCCTGATAGGATTCATTCATGCGCATCCTGGCCAAACTCTTTGCCAGCTTTTTTATCCTAATCATAATCTCACTGTCAGTGATTTTCGTGTTGCTCCATACGCGATACAGCACCCAGGTTTTTACTGCCCTTATCACCCCTATACTGCCAGGCACCTTGACGGCAGAACAGGTGGACTATCACTGGCAACGCCCGCTTCACCTCACTCTGACGCAACCGAATTACCAATATGGCCATCAACACTGGCAGGCCAATACGGCGCGTGTACAGTTCTCTGTCGAACGATGGTCTCACCTACAATGGGTAAGGATTGACGGTCTAAGCCTTGACTTGACCGATCGCGCCATAACGTCTCTCGATATGCTACCGGCGACGCTTACCATTGGTCGTGTCCTTTTTAATGATCTTTCCCTGCAAGGACAAGGCTGGCAAGCGCAGCAAGTCAGCGCTCAGCTCGATGATTGGCACAAAGGACAAGCCCCTTTAGGATCAGTTCGCGGCCGCGCGCAATGGGAGGCCAAACAAGTCGACTGGCATGGGCTACAAGCCTCCCGACTTTTAGTCGATGCCACACCAGCGCTTAACGGTTGGCAATTCCGCGGCGTGTCTTTTGAGTGGCAAGGTGCCGCGATCAGCGCCCAAGGCCATTGGCAGCCAGGTGCGCTCGCCTTAACCCAGTTAACCCTGAGCGATGTCATTATCGACGGGGAAGATACGTATCAACGCGTGTCCAACGCCTTATTGCAATGGCCCCACACAACCACGTTAACCATCGACCGCACTGATATTCGCCAACTCAGTGCCGAAACCGAACAGTTTTCGGTGAATGGCCTCACTTTATCGGCCGAGCACATCACCATTGCGCCAAAGACGCCTTGGTGGCAACAGCCTAAGCTACGTGCATCATTCAACGCTGACTATATCCGCTGGCACACGCAGACTTGGGATCAACCGCTTGGGGATATTGAACGCCGCGGCGAAAGCTGGGTGATCAATCAGTTGACCAGTCAATGGCAAGAAGGATTTGTCGGGCTTTCCGGGCACTTTTCTAAGCGTCATTGGCAGATTGATAAGCTACAAGCCAATAACCTGACACTCAGCCACGCAATGCTTTCCCCGCTGATGGAAGCACTCCCGGAGTGGCCAGAGACACTGTTCATTGACGACGTATCACTGAAACATAATCAATGGCTGGCCTTATCGCCGCAGTTTCCTATCAAAATCAGTGGCATTGATGTTAATGGACGCGCATTGCAGCTATCCCCGTTCAAACAATGGCGCTTAACCGATGGCAGTTTGACCGCCAGCGCAAGCCACGCCAGCATCAATCAGCATTGGCTGGCTGAGCCCTATTTGCGCCTCGATGCTGTTCAAGGGAAATTAACCCTCCAGCAGCTATTACTGGGCTTCCCTGATGGCCAACTGGCTGTATCAGGAACCTGGGACTTAAGCGCCCCTAGTCAACCATGGTCACTGCTTGTGGATGGGTTACAAATTCCGCTCTCTGTTTATCAAGACTGGTTTGATTGGCCCCTCCCCCTGACAGGGTTTCATGATATTGAGGCAAAGTGGTCAGGGCTGGCAGCGGATCGAGAAAGCTTCAATGTGGGGCTCAATGGCGAGATGGATATCACCTTCTTAGATGCAAAAACCCATGCAGACTCAGACACAAATTGGGCCACACAAATAAGCGCTTGGCTGCAACCGCCAAGCCCCAAGAAGGACAAACAACAGACTTTCCCGTTTGAGACTTTATCCATTGATGCTGATCGCGGCCAACTGACCGGCGCACTGCAAGGCGAGACACGCTTATCCATCCAGTGGCCGATTTATCGCACGGACGCCCCACGCATTCGTTAGCGTAACAAGGCCAACTGAGGGGCAGGTTGTGCGGTAGCGCCATCATCCGAGGGGAGCAGGACATAGGTGCCGGTAAACACACCGGCTTTTTCATCACCACTGAAAAAATCGACTTCTAACGTCACACGGGCACGGCGTCCGTTTTCTAATCGATCGAGCTCGCCACTAAGGTTATCGAGTGACACACTCGCCCGGGGCCGTTCTGCAACCGGACGACGGTAGCGAATATGGCTATCCGCTAGGACAATATCCGCGCTGAGTTGGCGCTCTTTCATCAATAGCCATACCATGCCCCAACCGGTTAACGTCGCAAGGCTGAAAATACTGCCCGCAAACATGGTTTGGCGAGGGTTTAAATTGGCGTTTAAATTGGCGCTCACTTCAAAGCTGTAGCCAGTGAACTGGCTAATTTTGACTCCCATTTTGTCGCTAATCGGAATGTGTGCTTGCCAACGCTGCTGAAGCTCGGTGCACCACTCGGGACGGCGAACCACATCCGATAACGGATCCAAGGGTTTAACCATCTGCTGATGACGTATCGGTCCTCGCTCGTCACTCAGATCGCCCTGACGGAGGAAATCGTGTTGCGCATAAAAGCTCACCGCCTCTTCACGCGCACTGCACACCAGACGCTTAGCGCCCTCTTCCCGCGCCAACGACTCTAACGCCATGAGCACTAAGGCGCCTAGACCACGATTACGATAATCTGGTGACACCGCCATATATCGGATTTGGCCGTCATTGTCTGGGGTTAAGTACAAGCGTCCAATCGCGACCGGCGCATCATCACTGTCTACGATCATACGATGGCACGCATTAACATCATACGCATCGCGCTCTGAACCACGCGGCGCATGCCATGGCTCTCTTAACATCCGATAACGAAAGTCATAATAACGCGCTAGCTCTTGCTCTGTGCGCGGGGTAACGATTCTAAACATGCCTGTCTCTCCTTGTGAGGCGCGTGGTTATACCTGAAGCCAGAAAGTCACAGGACCATCATTAACGAGGCTTACTTTCATGTCGGCGGCGAATTGACCCGTTTGCGTTTTTAACCCTGCACGCTGGCAATCCTGACAAAATACCGTGTACAAACGTTCTGCCTCATCAGGCGATGCCCCCGAGAAGCTCGGACGCATTCCCTTTTTTGTGTCGGCAGCCAGGGTAAACTGCGATATCACCAACAATTCACCGCCGTGCTGCGACACATTAAGATTCATTTTGCCATTATCGTCTTCAAACACACGATAACCTCTGACTTTATGCGCCAGTTTCGCGGCATCCGCATCGGTGTCGCCCTTTTCGACGCCCAGAAGCACCACCAGCCCTTTCCCTATCGCACCGAGGATCTCACCGTCGACAGTGACATTGGCTTCACTCACGCGTTGAATTAGGGCAATCATAAGGCGCCTCCGCTTGATTGATTAAAGGATGGGATGGCTCAGCCAAACCGGCTGACTGATTGTTAACCGCTGGCGAGGTGCCACTTGGCCACCAAGCCTCCGACTCTCTTAAAGTCGCGGTAACTTGTGCGCCGAATAATACAATACACCAGCTAAAATACACCCACACAAACAGAATGGGCACCACGGCCAGGGCGCCGTAAATTAATTGATACGAGGGAAAGTGGGCAACATATAGCGCGAATACTTTTTTACTTAGCTCAAATAGCACACTCGCCACAGCCGCACCGACCAAGGCATGGCGAAGGCGCACGCGAGTGTTAGGTACCAGGGTATACAACCCCATAAAGGTGAGCGTGGTTAAAAGAAAAGGCAGGATTCGGAGTAAGGTGGTAAACAAATCATTCGCCAGCCCTGTTTGTAATAACGACAAAGACGTTAAGTAAGAGCTCAGCGCGATGCTAGTACCAATCAAAATAGGCCCTAACGTGAGCACCATCCAATAGATTGAGAACGCAATCATCATCGGCCGTTTGGTCTGAATTTTAAACGTGTGGTTCAAACTTTTGTCGATCGCCGAGATCAGCATAATCGCGACCACAAACAAAAAACTAACCCCAACAGCGGTCATCTTACCGGCGTTAGCAACAAATTGGTTGAGATAGCGTGCCACCACCTCACCGGCGGCGGGAACAAAATTATTGATCACAAATGTTTGTAAGGTATCACCCACTTGAGAAAATCCCGGGAAACTCGAAAAAGCAGACAACACGACAGTGACTAAGGGGACCAAAGAAAGCAGCGTGACATACGCCATATAACCGGCACTCACCGTGAGCCTGTCTTCGCCCATACGCTGCCACAAATGCGTGAGCATCGCTTTCAACCAATTACGGCTGTCATGCCACGTTTTCTGATTTAGCGTCCCAATTATGCGCATCCTTCCACCTTTATCTTGTGCCCGTTTTACGCGTAATGAGTGTACATGATTTACTTCTCGCTCGCTGCGATCAAAAAAAGGCACCTAACGGTGCCTTTAATCTTGGGACAGAATCTGGTGACTCAGTCACATGATGATATAACGCGATTAACCTTTACGACCAGCGCGCTTGCGGTCTGTCTCAGTCAACAGCTTTTTACGAATACGGATGCTTTCTGGCGTAACTTCAACCAGCTCATCGTCATCAATAAACTCAAGCGCTTGCTCCAAGGTATACTTGATCGCTGGGCTCAATACCTGCGCCTCATCGGTACCCGAGGCACGCACGTTAGTCAATTGCTTACCTTTCAGACAGTTAACCGTCAAGTCATTGGCGCGGTTATGAATACCGATAACTTGACCTTCGTACACTTCATCACCGTGTTCAGCAAACAAGCGACCACGGCCTTGTAGGTTAAACAAGGCATAAGTCAGTGCCTTACCTGCGGCGTTTGAGATCAATACACCGTTGATACGTTGGCCAATATCACCCCCTTTGAATTTACCGTAATGGTCAAAGGTATGATAAATCAGGCCCGAACCAGAGGTCAGGGTTAAGAACTCGGTTTGGAAACCAATTAAACCCCGTGATGGCATCACAAAGTCCATGCGTACACGGCCTTTACCGTCTGGGAGCATGTTGCTCAGCTCGCCTTTACGCAGACCGATGCTTTCCATAACGCCACCTTGATGCTCTTCGAGCACGTCAATGGTCACGGTTTCAAACGGTTCAAATTTCTCACCGTTTTCTTCTTTGATGATCACTTCAGGGCGAGATACGGCAAGCTCAAAGCCTTCGCGACGCATATTCTCGATAAGGATCGACAAGTGCAATTCGCCACGACCTGATACACGGAATTTATCCGGGTTCTCGGTCTCTTCAACACGCAGCGCCACGTTGTGGACCAGCTCTTTTTGCAAACGCTCAAGGATATTACGTGACGTCACGTACTTACCTTCTAGGCCGGCGAACGGCGAGGTGTTGACTTGGAACGTCATGGTCACAGTTGGCTCATCAACGGTCAGTGCGGGGAGCGCTTCAACGTTGCTTGGATCACAGATGGTGTCTGAAATCTTTAGCTCGCCCAGACCCGTAATAGCAATAATGTCGCCCGCTGAGGCTTCATCGACATCAGTACGGTCAAGGCCGAGGTAACCCAAGACGCTACCTACCTTACCATTGCGCTTGCTGCCATCGGCACTGATGATGGTCACTTGCTGGTTCGGTTTCACCGAGCCACGCGTAATTCGACCCACGCCGATAACACCGACATAGGCGTTATAATCAAGCTGAGACACCTGCATTTGCAATGGCGTAGTAATGTCGACGTCAGGCGCATCGACGTTGTCCACGATCGCGTTGAACAACGGCTCCATATCGTCGCCTTCGGTCGCTTCATCTAGGCTCGCCCAACCGTTTAGCGCTGATGCGTAAACCACTTGGAAGTCTAACTGTTCGTCCGTGGCACCCAAGGTGTCAAACAGATCGAAAACTTGATCCATCACCCAGTCAGGGCGTGCACCCGGACGGTCAATTTTGTTGATAACCAAAATCGGCTTCAGGCCGTGAGCGAAGGCTTTTTGGGTCACAAAGCGGGTTTGTGGCATCGGACCATCAACGGCATCAACCACCAATAAGACCGAATCAACCATCGACATGATACGCTCGACTTCACCACCGAAATCGGCGTGCCCTGGGGTATCAACGATGTTAATTCGATAATCATTCCAGTTAATGGCGGTGTTTTTCGCCAAAATGGTGATGCCACGCTCTTTCTCAATATCATTTGAGTCCATGACACGCTCTTCCACCTCACCGCGGGAAGCTAGCGTACCGGATTGCTGAAGCAGCTTATCCACTAGCGTGGTTTTACCGTGGTCAACGTGGGCAATAATGGCGATATTTCTTAATTTATCTGTTTGTATTTTGGTCATGGACTCTCTTTTTCACTCGTTAGACGCGGCGCGTGTCGAACCTGACACGCTGAGACAGCGTATACTAGCACGACGGGGCCACCATCTGATTAAAAAAACGGCCGTAATGTACCAGATTTTGTCGCAAAACCCACCTTATTCTGTGAATCAGCTCACCATCAAAGTGGCTTGACTGCTGTCTAGTTGGTCATTTGTTAAGCAAATACAAGGATTCACCGGTCTTCGAGCAAACATGAATTTTTAAAGACGGCCCACACTCTCAATACCGATTGTCTGCTAAAAAGAAGAGGGGGATGGGGTTGCACCCATGTCGTGCACAAACATCTGCACCACCTTCGCCCCTTGCACTATGATTGAGCATGTGCGCACAATAATGGTGCAACCCGCTCTCGTTTGACGAGCACTGAGCGGCATTTTTACCCGCCGAGCCTGCTATGGCGTGGTTTTAAATTGTTGGCACAGTTTTCGCTTTGTCATGCAGCAAGGAGCCAACTCGCTATTTACCTAATTTGACACCGGAGGTTATTTCACATGTCAGTAGAAAATGTGCTCGCACTTATCCAAGAAAACGAGGTGAAATTCATCGACCTGCGCTTTACCGATACCAAAGGTAAAGAGCAGCATGTTTCCATCCCCTCTCATCAAGTGGACGATGACTTCTTTGAAGAAGGCAAAATGTTTGACGGTTCATCCGTGGCGGGCTGGAAAGGGATCAACGAATCAGACATGGTCATGATGCCAGATGCAAGTTCGGCCGTGCTTGACCCCTTTACCGAAGAAAGCACCTTGAATATTCGCTGTGATATTCTAGAGCCGTCTACCATGCAAGGGTATGATCGTGACCCACGTTCCATTGCTAAACGCGCTGAAGATTTCATGCGCTCAACGGGGATCGCAGATACCGTTCTAATTGGGCCTGAACCCGAGTTTTTCCTCTTTGATGACGTGAAATTCGCCACCGATATGGCCGGCTCTTTTTACAAAATCGATGACGTCGAAGCGAGCTGGAACTCAGGCACCGCACTGGAAGGCGGTAACAAAGGCCACCGTCCAGGCGTTAAAGGTGGCTATTTCCCTGTTGCACCGGTCGATTCGTCACAAGATATCCGCTCGGCCATGTCATTGGTCATGGAAGAGATGGGCTTAGTGGTTGAAGCGCACCACCATGAAGTGGCAACGGCTGGCCAAAACGAAATCGCGACCCGCTTTAACACCTTGACCACTAAAGCGGACGAAATTCAGATCTATAAATATGTGGTGCACAACGTCGCACACGCCTTTGGTAAAACGGCGACCTTTATGCCGAAACCACTGGTGGGCGATAATGGCTCAGGCATGCACGTTCACCAATCACTGGCCAAAGATGGTCAAAACCTCTTTGCAGGTGATAAATACGGTGGCCTGTCTGAAACAGCACTTTATTACATTGGTGGTGTGATTAAGCACGCACGGGCCATTAACGCCTTTGCCAACGCGTCAACCAACTCGTATAAGCGCCTGGTTCCTGGGTTTGAAGCGCCGGTCATGCTGGCTTATTCTGCGCGTAACCGCTCTGCGTCAATTCGTATCCCAGTGGTGCCTAGCCCGAAAGCGCGCCGTATTGAGCTCCGTTTTGCCGATCCAACTGCGAACCCTTATTTGTGCTTTGCTTCGATGCTGATGGCCGGCCTTGACGGTATCAAAAACAAGATTCACCCAGGCGATGCCATGGACAAAGACTTGTATGATCTCCCGGCTGAAGAAGCGGCAGAAATTCCGACGGTAGCGGAGTCCCTTAAAGAGGCTCTACAGGCGCTGGATGCTGACCGCGAATTCTTGACCGCAGGTGGCGTGTTCTCAGACGACTTTATCGACTCATACATCAAACTGAAAAGCGAAGATGTTGAGCGTATTCAAATGACAACGCACCCAGTTGAGTTTGAGCTTTACTACTCGGTGTAACGACTCGTCACGCTGAACATTTAAAATGTAGCCCACCTCGCAGGTGGGCTTTTTTATGCTTGGCGACTGTATGTACCCACTTACAATGCTCCGCAGGGGATCGCGCAAACCTAGGGGGCTGTGATGCGTGGGTTAGGTGCTCGTTGGCGAGGAGCTCTTTCGCGAGGCGCTCTTTTACTAGGCGCTATGTTGCTAGGAGCTATGTTACTGACATTGGCTTTTAGCAGTCATGCGGGCATGCTCTATCAGTGGACCGATGACAACGGCCAGGTACATTTTAGCGACCAACCTCCGGCGCACCCGTACCACGTTAGGCCGTATGCATCCCTAACGTCTTCGCCCTCTCTCTACGATGCCTCTTCGTCTTCGGCTGAGCAGCCTGCGCCAGCCCTGACACCACCCAAATCGGTGACACTCACCCTTGTATCGCCCAATGATGGCGCAACATTACGCAGTAATCCCGGCGAGCTATCCGTGACAGCCACGGTGTCACCGCTTTCCATCCCCGCCAAGCAAACACGGCTCGTCTTAGACGGCCAGCCCGTTGCGTCTCCCCCAACCATTAGCTTGAACGCATCACAGCGACAGCTGGATTGGCGGCTGGCGCCCATTGATCGTGGCACCCATCAGATTCAAGTCCAATACCTCGAAAGCGGCAAGGTAATTGCATCCTCATCGATACATCACGTGTATTTACACCGCGCGCACGTTAATCAACGCCATCGACGCCAAGATTAACCGACCACGGCACCTAAACCATCACAAACTCAGTGGTACCGGCTGCATCATGCAAGGATCTCGATTACACTCAATGCACCAAACTAGTGCAAACAAGGACGCGACACGGATGACGCCAGCTCAACTGTTTGATCATCTGCTTACCGCCATCATTGTGGTAGACAGCCAATGGCGTATTGAATACGTTAATGCAGCAGCAGAACAGCTAATGCATCAAAGTGCTAGGCGCTTGCGCCAGCAACCCCTCACACAGCAAATTCAGCATGCCAGTGTTGACTGGGCGCACATAGCCAGCGCCACTCAGGCAGGGCAAAGTTTAACCGATAGTGATGTCACTTGGGTGGTTGATGGACAACCACAAAAAGTACAACTCAGTGCAAGTCCCTTATTTGACGCCGAGGATGAGGGCCGTCTGTTACTTGAAGTCAACGTCGTGAGCCAGCAACAAAGGATCAGCAAGGAGCTGACCCAAAAAGCGCAACAACAAGCAGCAAAAGAACTGGTGCGTGGCTTGGCTCATGAAATAAAAAACCCGCTAGGCGGATTGCGCGGGGCGGCACAGCTACTGGAAAAAATGCTACCCGATGCCAGCCTCGCGGAGTATACCCAAATCATTATCGAGCAAGCGGACCGCTTAAGAAATTTAGTCGACCGCTTGCTTGGACCGCAGCGCCCGGGATTACGCCAACGGCAAAATATTCACGTGGTCTTGGAGAAAGTCCGTCAACTGGTCAGCCTTGATCATCATGACGGGGTGCATATTGTGCGCGACTATGATCCCAGTTTGCCTGATTTTGATATGGATCCAGAGCAGCTTGAGCAGGCGATCCTCAACGTCGTCACCAATGCCGCCGACGCGGTGAGTGGCCAAGAGGATGCACGCCTCACACTGCGCACCCGCACCGGTTTTCAAACCGTGATTCATGGTCAACGCCATCGTGTCGTGGCCCAGATAGAAATCATCGACAATGGCCCAGGTATCGCCCCTCACTTACAAGATACCTTGTTCTATCCGATGGTCACCAGCAAAGCGGATGGTAACGGACTCGGACTGGCCATTACCCACCACTTAATCGATCAACACCAGGGCAAAATTGAAGTGAATAGCTGGCCGGGCCATACCTGCTTCGCTATCCAATTACCCATTATTGAAAAGGATAGACCGCATGAGTAAAGGGACCATTTGGGTCGTGGATGATGACAGCTCGATTCGTTGGGTGATGGAGCGAACACTGAGTGCTGCGGGCCTCACGTGCGATACATTTTGCGATGCTGAAAGTGTAATGAGTGCGTTGCACGAGCGCACTCCCGACGTTTTAGTGTCAGACATTCGCATGCCAGGCAGCGATGGGCTTGCTCTGCTCAATGTGGTGCAAGCACAACATCCAGACTTACCCGTCATTATCATGACCGCCCACTCTGATTTAGATGCCGCGGTTAATGCCTATAAAGAAGGCGCATTTGAGTACCTGCCAAAACCTTTCGATATTGACGAAGCCTTGGCTTTGGTTGAGCGCGCGTTAGCCCACGTTAAAGAACAGCAAAAGCAGCAAACGGCGACGCAACCAAACGCACAAACGCCAGAAATCATTGGCGAAGCCCCGGCGATGCAAGAAGTGTTTCGCGCCATCGGTCGGTTATCGCGCTCATCCATTTCGGTGTTAATCAACGGTGAGTCCGGCACCGGCAAGGAGTTAGTCGCCCAAGCGCTTCATCGCCATAGTCCGCGTTCAGAGCAAGCCTTTATTGCCCTGAACATGGCAGCAATCCCAAAAGATTTGATCGAGTCAGAGTTGTTTGGGCATGAGAAAGGCGCATTTACCGGAGCCAATGCCGTTCGCCAAGGACGGTTTGAGCAAGCCAATGGCGGCACCTTATTTTTAGATGAAATTGGTGACATGCCGTTGGATGTGCAAACGCGTTTGCTACGCGTGCTCGCCGATGGTCAATTCTATCGCGTGGGTGGCCACGCAGCCGTCGATGTGGATGTCCGTATTATTGCCGCGACCCACCAAGATTTAGAGCGCCTTGTCACCAATGGTACATTCCGAGAGGACTTATTCCATCGCTTAAATGTGATTCGCGTCCACCTTCCATCACTCAAGGACAGGCGCCAGGACATCCCACAACTGTGCCAACACTTTTTGGCCCGCGCGGCTAAAGAGTTAGATGTCGAGGCCAAACAACTTCACCCGGACACCGAAGCCATGATGAGTCAGCTTCCGTGGCCTGGCAATGTGCGTCAGCTGGAAAACACCTGCCGCTGGCTCACGGTGATGGCCAGCAGTAAAGAAGTACTCCCCGGTGATTTACCGCGCGAATTGGTCAATCAGCCATTGTCTGTGACCGACAGTGAAGCGCAAGACTGGCAGGATGCACTCACTCAATGGGCTCAGGACGCAATCACTCAGGGGCAGCATGGCATTTTGCAACAAGCATTGCCTAACGTGGAGCGAATACTCCTACAATCAGCGTTGCAACATACTCATGGGCATAAGCAAGAAGCCGCGAAAATTTTAGGATGGGGACGTAATACACTGACACGCAAGCTGAAAGAGCTTAATATTGAGCACTAACGCAATATTAAAACTAACACAATTTGAACCTCTGCTAAATTTAAGTAAAGAGATTGAAGTAAAAACCGTTGATCGTGTTAACTTCAATGGTGTTTAGTTGATGAGAAA
Organism: Salinivibrio sp. MA351; assembly: GCF_001996065.1. NCBI lineage: Bacteria > Pseudomonadati > Pseudomonadota > Gammaproteobacteria > Vibrionales > Vibrionaceae > Salinivibrio > Salinivibrio sp. MA351. The sequence goes on from NZ_MUFG01000025.1 coordinate 35,947, forward strand.
AGTGATGTTGTTGTTCTGATGAGAAACATGCGCCCATTGTCGATTCGAGCCGCTGTAATGCTCCCCGTGTTTCTCGTGCTCACGTTCACCTTGATTGTGATCATTCTGACCATTAACAACCACTACCGCACCAGCTCTCAGTTTGTCGGTAAGTTACTGCTGGACGATTACTCTCAAGGGATTGAATTAGACTTACGCCAGTATCTTCAGCACCCGTTTAACGCCAACGTATTTGTCGCTGAGCGTCTCGCCGCTCGCCTCCAAGCCGCCCCCATCAACAATAAAGGCTTGCGAGACTATTTACTCAGTAGTCACACGTCGCTTTATCAAGCCATGCCATACATGCAAGTGCTCAGCATTGGCGTTGATGCGAACGGCGATTATTTTGGCTATCGCAAAAATCAAGCAGGCCAGTCGATTTTGATGGAGCGAAGTGATGCCACACAAGGCACATTACGCATCTTCGACGGTCGAACGTTAAACGCCAATATTGTTTACCAAGACAGCCACTATGATCCTCGTGTTCGCCCCTGGTATATTCCAGCCTTTAACCGCGAACAACCACGCTGGACCGATATATACCTCGATGCTGATGAAATCGGCGAAGTATCACTCTCTGCCATTGCGCCCGTGCAGGTTAGTGGCGAGGTCTGGGGGGTGGTCGCCAGCGATATCAAGCTGAACGCCTTTAATCGCTTTCTCAGTGAGCGCCAGCAAAAACTCGGCGGCGCGCTTTTTATTGTCGATGACGAAGGCAGGATGATCGCCCATAGCGGCAACAGCAGTCCTAGCAACATTTTACACTTCCCTAATATCACCAATAACTCAGTACTCAACGCCACCATCAATGAGATATCGGCTGATTGGCCTCCTGAACCTGAAAAGCTCGGCAAATCGTTTCATTTCGACATCCATGAAAAACAGGGTCACTTCTATGGCACCGTCAAAAAAATCGCCTTACCGCCGCCTTTTCAGCATCAATGGTATGTGGTGGCCGCCCTGCCTGATCAGCTGCTTCTCGAAAGCTTGTTAAGCCAACAAGAAATCAGTATTTATTTAGTGATCGCAATATCGGTAATTGGCTTGGTGATTGTTTATTTAATTATTCGCCAACTCACTCGGCCCTTGCGTGACACCGCAGAGGCGGCGGCAAAGCTCGCCTCAGGCAATCTCACCTATCGAATTAACACCCCTGCCAACCTGCGGGAGATTGCGATATTAAAAGACGCGTTTAATAACATGTCCGGCAAAATGCAAGAGTCATTCAACCGCTTACGTCAGCAAGTCCGCCAAGATAACTTAACCCAGTTGTATACGCGCGAAGGCTTGATCGAACAAGCCGCCGGGCTGCGTTATCGGTCACCGAATACCTTGGCGATTTTAGGGGTCAATGGCTTTCGAGATATTAACGATAGCCTAGGTCAAGACGGCGGTGATGTGCTGCTATGTGCCATCGCACAACGATTAACAGATTTAGCCGATGGCTCCAGTATGCTAATCGCACGCGTTCGCGGTGATGAATTTGCAGTCCTGGCGCCCCACACCACTAACCGAACCCAGTCAGAAGCGCTAGTGAGTCAACTACTGAGTCTGTTTAACCGCCCAGTCACTATCGGTAACGACGATGTCCTGGTGGATGCTTGTGCCGGGGTGGTGTTCGGTTATACCTACGGGGATGCCATTCATGAAAGCCTCCAACACGCAGGGTTGGCTCTCAGTGAAGCCAAGCGCAGTGATGCGGCGATGTATGTCTATTTTGAAGCCAGTATGCAAGCTCGGGTGCAAGAACAGTCTCGGCTCCTGCTTGAGCTTCATCATGCCGTTCAGCATCATGAATTCGTCGTGTTCTATCAACCTTTCGTGCGCTTAAGCGATGGCTATTTCTGTGGCGCAGAAGCCTTAGTGCGCTGGGAAAGCCCCAGCCGTGGCATGGTGTCCCCAGCAGAGTTCATTCCGGTCGCCGAACAAAGCGGTTTAATCAACCAAATCGGCATGCAAGTGCTTGAACAAGCCGCTTTTGATACGGTCGCACAAATTGAAGCCGGACGATGGCCTGCCCATTTCCAATTACATGTCAACTTATCAGCACGACAGTTATTATCGGCTGACTTTATCGACAAGTTGGAGCAAGTGCTCACACGCACACAACTTCCGCCCGAGAATTTAACCCTAGAAATCACTGAGTCACAGTTGATGAGCCATGAGCATCTCGCGACCTCTGGGCTCACTAAAATCCGCGCCCTTGGGATTAAAATTGCGATTGACGACTTTGGTACGGGCTATTCTTCATTGGCCTATTTACATCAGATGGCTTTCGATAGCCTAAAAATCGACCGTAGCTTCGTCCATTCGATGACCGAAAACAGCACCAACCAAAGGATCATTGAAGCCGTGGTTGCCATGACCCGTGGCATGGATGTCCACTTGGTCGCTGAAGGCATTGAAACCAAAGAAGAGGCGGCTAGGTTACGTGAAATTGGTTGCCATTATGCGCAAGGGTTCTTGTTCGCCAGGCCCCTTCCCTTGGCCGAACAACCAACAGAACGGGTAACGGATAAATTACCAACGCGATAAGGCTCACGTCCTACGCGCTTCGACAGCTGACGCATGGCGCCACAGTCGCTATACTGAGCGCCAACTCACCGGCTGGGAACCAACGATGATGAGACACGATTTTCCTTTAACGGACCTACACCGTCACCTCGATGGCAACATCCGCATCAATACGATTTTAGAGCTCGGTCAGCAGTTTTCGATGCCGCTGCCGGCACATGACATTGAAAGCCTGCGCCCCCATGTGCAGGTGGTTGATACCGCGCCTGATTTGGTCGCGTTTCTCTCAAAACTTGATTGGGGTGTGGCAGTACTCGGAGATCTCGACGCGGTACGGCGCGTGGCGTATGAAAACGTCGAGGATGCCCTAAATGCACACATCGACTATGCTGAACTACGATTTTCGCCCTACTACATGGCGATGAAACATCAACTGCCCCTCGAAGGCGTGGTGGAAGCCGTCGTCGATGGCGTGCAGGCCGGCAGCCGTGACTTTGGCGTGAAAACCAACCTAATTGGCATCATGAGCCGTACTTTCGGCACCCAAGCCTGTATGGCCGAGTTGGATGCACTACTGACACAGAAATCGCAACTGGTTGCCATCGATTTAGCCGGTGACGAACTGGGGCAGCCCGGAGACCAATTCACCGAACATTTTGCCAAAGTTCGAGCCAGTGATTTGCAAGTGACGGTTCACGCTGGTGAGGCTGCGGGCGCTGAGAGTATGTGGCAGGCGATTAACGAGCTAGGCGCGACCCGTATTGGCCATGGCGTGAAAGCGATTGAAGACCCCGCTTTAATGGACTATTTAGCCAAGCACCGTATCGGGATTGAATCCTGCCTAACCTCGAATATTCAGACCAGTACCATTGCTGATCTCGCACAGCATCCGGTGCGCCAATTCCTCGACCACGGTATTCTGGCATCGTTAAATACCGACGATCCAGCCGTGGAAGGCATCGAGCTGCCCTATGAATATGAAGTCGCGGCCCCAGCCGCGGGCTTAACCGCTACGCAAATCAACACACTACAAGAAAATGGCCTAACCATTGCCTTCTTGTCTGACCATGAGAAAGCGGCGCTAATAGCCAAAGCTGCGGCCCGCTAATGGGCGTGGGTGTTATAAAAAAAACCGCCATTTGGCGGTTTTTTTGTTTAAATCACCCGTGAGAACTGTTGTTGTCGCGCCCTATCCCGTAAATAAATATCAAAACTCATACAGATATTACGGATCAGCATCCGGCCGGTTTTGGTCACGCTGATGGTCTGGTCGGTGACACGGACCAAATCGTCGTCAATAAAACACTGTAGCAACTTGAGATCGTCAGCAAAGTAACGGTCAAAATCAATCTGATAACGTGCGGCGATCACCGCCTTCTCAAGGGTAAAGTTACACATCAAGGCTTTAATCACATCGCGGCGAATACGATCATCGCGCTCCAACATGACGCCTTTGAATAAGGCATGTCGCTCCGCATCCACTTGGTGGTAATACCGCTTCATCTCTTTTTGATTTTGCGCGTAACAATCACCAATCATCGAAATCGCCGACACACCCAATCCTAATAAGTCACAGTCACCCTGGGTGGTGTAGCCTTGAAAATTACGATGCAAGCGTCCCTCACGTTGCGCAACCGCCAGCTCATCATCGGGCAAGGCAAAGTGGTCCATACCAATAAATTGATACCCCGCCGCCGTTAGCGTGTTAATGGTTTCTTGCAGCATGGTGAGCTTGGCGTCGGGTGACGGTAAGGCATTTTCGTCTATTTTCCGCTGGGCGGCGAATAAATTAGGTAAATGGGCATAGTTAAACACTGATAGCCGCCCAGGGCGCATGGTGAGCACTTGCTCTAGCGTGTTGGCAAATCCCTCGGGGGTTTGGCTGGGTAAACCATAAATCAAATCAAGATTGGTGGAGCGAAAGCCAAGCTCTCGCGCACGTGCAACCAATGCGTGAATAAAGTCTTCATCTTGCTCTCGGTTGACCAGCTGCTGCACTTTTTTATCAAAGTCCTGCACGCCAATACTGATGCGATTAAACCCTTCACTGCGCAGATGATCGAGCATATCCAGCGGGATTTCACGTGGGTCCACCTCGATACTGATTTCCGCATCGTCTTCAAACTGGAACTCTTGGCGCAGTAACCCCATTAGACGCGAGATCTGTGCTTTGGTGAGAAAGGTGGGTGTACCGCCTCCCCAGTGCAATTGAGTAACCCGACGGGCGCCCAGTAAAAATGCACGCTGGCGAATTTCATGTTCCAAGGCATCCAGGTACTCATCCGCCTTATGTTGATGCCGGGTCACCACTTTGTTGCAGCCGCAGTAATAGCAGAGCTTGTGACAAAATGGGATATGCACATACAACGACAACGGCCGCTCAGGGTACTGGCTACATGCCATATCAAATTCCGCAGGCGTAAATGCCTCATGGAATTCAAGCGCGGTGGGGTACGAGGTATAGCGGGGCCCTGAATAATTATACTTATTGATCAAGGCTTGATCCCAAATGATTTGTGGTGATGACATGGCTTACATTCCGCAAAGGCGCTTAGGAAAGGAGGACAAAGTATAGTGTGCCACAGCCTTAAGTTAGGTGCTTAGCACTACCCGCATTGGTATAGTGAAAGTGTCGGCGAGATCGATTTTCGCCTAATAATTATAAGGGTATTGTGCCAAAATAATAAAGGAATGCCGCTGCGAGCAGCCGCATTCCAAGCAGGTACACTTAGTGGGTCAAAATATGATCAGGGATATGCCGGCCACCCGTAAAGGCCAAAATCTCGGCCAACTCGGCTTTTATCGCCTGCTCGAGTCGCGCTTCATGCTTAGCACGATCAAAGTCCAACCGCATCCGTTCGTTCTTTTTAAGGGTTTTCCTGGCATCACCTCGTGGGGTGTCTTTGACCGCCTCATAAAGTTCAAATAACGCAGGGTAGCGGCTATCAAATTCAACCCGCTTTTCCCCTTGGAGGTGATCCATAATCATATAAAGACGAATCGCCGCCTCGGACAAATCACATTGATCTTTCAAGGCTGCGAACGCAATCACATCAACGCTTTCAATGATTTTATCATTCCGCTTTTTTATCGCCGCCTCTTCCATCTCCGCTTGCAGCGCCGTCTGCCGCTTGAGTCTTGCCAGCAAAGTCCCGGCGTATACCGATAACGCTAAAATAATCAACGCGCCTAGTCCTGCTAGTATCCAGATCCCGTCCTGCACCTGCTACTCCTCATTAATCGTTCTGTTGCTCAAATTTAGCAAGCAGATCGCTGTCATCATCCTCCGGTGTATCCTCGTCGCTCAGCAACCCTAGCTTATCCATCAGCACTTCAATGCGATCGAGTTTTTCATCGACATAGTTTTGCAGCCCTGCCCCGAGCTTTTCACCGTTTTCGATGCGATCGAGTAAGACATTCAGTTGCGGGTCTTGCTCGAGCTTTTCCAGCTCTTGCGCAGGGGTCAACGTGGATTGTTTCGGTTTCGCAGCTTCAGGCCCCAATGGAATCGGTTTTTTACTGCCAATTCGTGGGTCTTTCTTGCCGCCGCGACGATGCGTTTGCACATCACTTTCTTCAGAATGACGCGATCCTGCTTTTTTTCCTTTCCGTTTTTTCTGCTTTTTCAGCATGCGAGCAATTCGATCTTGCTCGGTCTGGTTTTTATCTACGTATTGCGCCGGGCCTTCCGATCCTGTGCGGCGCGTTTTCTTTTTACGCGTCATAACAATGGTTTCCTCATTAATATTACATCGTTGCCCAAAAAGGTCAGTTCGAAGCCAGCTTGAGCAGCTAGAAATTGAAACGTTTGGCGGCTAAAAAAGCTGACATGAGTCAGGTCATTCTTATAGTGCCAGCGTGAAAATGCCGCTGGATCCTGGACCAGCTTGGTCATGATCCCCAGATACCCACCCGGCTTTAGCATGGATAGCCATTGTGTCCACTGCTCGGCGGGGTGATAAAAGTGCTCAATCGCTTCGGTGCAGGTGATGAAATCGTAACCACGCGCCAACACCTGTGTATCAGGGGCATAGAAGGGATCATAGCAGGCGATTGAATGTCCCGCGTCACGCAGCATGTTTGCAAGCACCGGCCCCGGACCACAACCAAAATCTAGGCCATTGCGTGGCGATTCAGCTAACCGCGCAAGTAACGGGGCGGCCAACCGCGATAAGAAGCGCTGATAGCCCGCATCATCAGGATGATTTTGGTGCAAGTCATAAATGGCTTTCTCATCGTGCGGTGCCAGCAGTGCCTGGCGATCAACAAACACCAAATCACAACGCGTACATTGAAAATAGGCGCGGCGCTTATCGGTATGGTAAGGGTGAGTCTGGGTATGCTCACATAAAGGGCAGTGCTGCATGTTATTCGTCTATGCCAAAAGCTGGCGCGAATGTAGCAGAAAGTGGGTCAATAAAAAAGCGACAGGCATAATGCCTGTCGCGGTATCGCCTTGGCGATATAAGCGGGTGTCGTCCGTCCTGGTACGTCTTTCATCCCTGCTCAATAGCGTTTTACGCCTTGGCTTTAACATCCTGTTAGTGTGGTTGGCTTACCTGCCTAACGGTCGCATCCTGCGTCCTTGTCGTCATAACATCCACATCACATCCTGTGCGAGGCTATCCTTGCATGCCGACCTTGGCGAGTTCACATCCTGTAGCGACACCTTCCTGGTGAAAAGCTTTCCTTAGCCGGTTGGCCTATTCTTGGCGTCAACGTCCTGTTGATGATGATAGCGTATCCTAATCACTTAATTTGCCTAGCATGCCAAACAAAAAAAACCTGTTTAAAAAAGAAAGGGGCGCGGTAAGCGATTGAATGTATAGTGTTTTTTATTTTATCTTTCAATCGATATCGCGATTTTCTCGCCGTAAAATAGCAAATATCTTACACCCGATAACGCACTTATCGTTATCAGCGCTAACGCCCATGCAAGCAAACCGCAAAGCAGTGATAAGAAGAGGAAGAGGAAGGAAACAAAAAGCGGCTGCGTTATTCACAACCGCTTTTGCTGTCACGCTCGGTAATTAATGCAGACCACCGAGATAGCTCGACAGCGCATCAATTTCCTCGTCAGTGAGCTTGGCAGCCACCGATCGCATCATGTTGTTCATATCATTATGACGTTCCTCTGCGCGGAACATCTTCAACTGACTCGCCAAGTAGTTTGCGGGCTGGCCAGAAATTTTCGGGAAACCAGAAGAGGGGGTGCCATTACCGCGCGGACCGTGACAAGCGACACACGCCGCAATGCCTCGCTCTGCATCGCCCGCCATGTAGAGTTGGCGGCCAATTTCAACCGCGCCTTCGGGGGTTGTGCCAGGCTTGGGCGTGAGCGTTGCGTAATAAGCAGCCAGGTCAGCCATATCCTGCTCCGATAAAGGAGCCACCATGCCAGCCATCACCGCGTTGTATCGCCCTTGCTCACCGCCGCTTTGCGCGCCAAGCTTAAATTCCTTCAACTGCTTTTCAATGTAGTTGGCGTGCTGACCCGCCAAGTTTGGGTAATCAGGCAAAACACTGTTACCGTCAGCACCGTGACAGGCGGCACAGGTATTGGATTTGGCTTTGCCCGCTTCAGCATCTCCTTGAGCCCAGACTGAAGTGCTGGCCAGGAGAGTCAATATTAGCGCTAATTTCTTCATGACATTCCGTTTATAATTATCAAGCTTCCAGTACCACTACTTAGTTACCGTCATGGTACAATTACCGATCAAAAACCGAGCACGGTTATTTTACACAAATTCACACAAAAGTAATCAGTCTACTACACCAAGACGAGACGGAGTTAACAGTGGAGCAATCACTTAATTACCGTAACACCCAGTTTGTTACTAGCGCACCAGACATCCGCCATCTTCCTGATAATACAGGAATCGAAATCGCTTTTGCTGGCCGCTCAAACGCCGGTAAATCTAGCTCCCTTAACCGTCTATGTGACCAAAAGAGCCTAGCGAAAACCAGTAAAACCCCCGGTCGGACACAATTGATTAACCTATTTAAGGTGGACGAGGGTTGCCATATTGTCGACCTCCCTGGCTATGGTTATGCCCAAGTCCCTCTAGAAATGAAAGAGAAATGGCAGCGATCGCTGGGAGAATATTTACAAAAACGTGATCAACTTGGCGGATTAGTGGTGTTGATGGATATTCGCCACCCGATGAAAGACTTGGATCAGCAGCTGATTTATTGGGCCGTTGAGTCAAAATTGCCCGTTTTAGTGTTACTGACCAAAGCGGACAAGCTTAAAACCGGTGCACGTAAACAGCAATTGATGAAGATTCGAGAAGCGTCACTGGCATTTTGCGGCGATGTCGAGGTCGAATTGTATTCGTCACTCAAGGGCATTGGCGTGGATAAATTACGTCAAAAACTGGATGCCTGGTATCACACCACGCCGCCATTGCTTGCCGAAGAGCAACCACTGCCTAGCGAGTAATCGCCTTTTATCGGCGTAAGGGACGCACAACGTCTTCCCTCACGGATCTGGCGCTAAAAGACGAAAGCTAAAAAAAAGCCGACCCTCATCGAGGGTCGGCGAATCTTTGTGCGTGCGTGATCTGAATCAGACCCTGTAAACACATAAAGAACAAGAAGCTGTGCGTATTATAACCAGGTTTCCCAGCGAAATTAAAGTAATTACTCTAATTTTTTGGAATACAGGATCAACACAGCTGAAAATAGTTAAAAAGGCAGTGGCAGGGCTGCTCGCGTCGCGGCATATCAACCAATAAAAAAAGCCCCAGTCAGTATCCTGACTGGGGCTGCTGAATCAGCCAAATCCAATAACGTGAAACAAAAGGTCTGAAAGATAGAACATCTTACCTCTGTACCCTACGCTGATAACTGTATATCAATCACCCAGCCTTGAAAAGTATATTACGTAATTTTTTTTCATAAAAATACGCAAAAAAGAACGAAAACCACCATAGATCAGTTGGATACTAAACAAAAAAAAGCCGAATTCGCATTCGGCTCTTTATACTAAAAGGTCGATATATAGATAAAAACCGTAAACTTAGTGGGCTTCTCCCCAGTTATCGCCAAATCCTGCCTCAGCGATTAAGGGCACATCAAGTACAGCCGCCGACTCCATCAATTTTCGTACTTGGCTTTCAACTTTGGACATAGATGACGTTTTTACTTCCAACACCAGCTCATCGTGAACTTGCATCACCAGACGCGCGTCATCCGCGGCGTTGGCCTGAATCCACTGATCAACCAATATCATTGCACGCTTAATAATATCGGCGGCGGTACCTTGCATCGGCGCGTTGATAGCCGCACGTTCGGCTCCTTTGCGACGCATGCCATTGCGTGATTTTATTTCAGGTAAGTACAAACGACGGCCAAAGATAGTCTCCACATAACCTTTTTCTGCGGCTTGCTCACGGGTGCTATCCATATATGCTTTCACGCCTGGATAACGATCGAAGTAGGTGTCCATGTAGGTTTGCGCTTCATGGCGACCAATACCAAGCTGGCGTGAGAGGCCAAAGGCACTCATACCATAAATCAAACCAAAGTTGATCGCTTTGGCGCGGCGACGCTGCTCACTGGTGACCTCATCAAGACTCACCCCCATCACTTCCGCCGCCGTGGCCGCGTGAATATCTTTGCCCTCACGGAACGCTTCTAACAAGGCTTTATCACCGGATAGGTGCGCCATAATCCGCAATTCGATCTGCGAGTAATCCACCGCTAAAATCGTATGATCCGGTTCCGCGGTGAAGGCTTCACGAATACGGCGACCCTGCTCGTTCCGAATCGGGATATTCTGTAAGTTTGGATCGGTTGACGATAAACGCCCAGTGGCTGTGACCGCTTGATGATACGAGGTATGCACGCGGCCCGTTTGTGCATTGATCATGCGTGGCAGTTTATCCGTGTAGGTTGATTTGAGTTTTGCAAGGCCACGATACTCCAAGATACGCGCAGGCAACGGGTAATCGAGCGAGAGCTCTTGCAGCACTTCTTCATTGGTCGACGGGCTACCTGACGGGGTTTTCTTGACCACAGGCAGACCCATCTTCTCAAATAAAATCGTCTGTAATTGCTTCGGCGAGCTTAAGTTAAACTCTTCGCCGGCAATCTCAAAGGCTTCACGCTCAAGTTCAATCAAACGGGTATGCAGCGCTTCTGATTGCGTCGCCAACTTGTCTTTGTCAATTAACACACCATGACGTTCCATGCGCGATAGCACACTGACTAATGGCATTTCATAAAACTCAAAAATGGTTTTTAACTTTTCGTCACTGGTGACCCGTCCAATCAAATACTGATGTAACCGTAGCGTAATGTCAGCATCTTCCGCGGCATAAGGTGCCGCCTGTTCCAACGGGATCTGATTGAAAGTGAGCTGCTTTTTGCCCTTACCCGCAATCTCTTCGAAACTAATGCAGGTGTGCTGCAAGTAGCGCTCAGCGAGGCTGTCCATGTCATGGCGTCCCGCGACACTGTTGTACACGTACGACTCCAGCATGGTGTCGTAGGCTATCCCTTTTAAGGTGATTCCGTGACGCGCAAAAACACTGGCATCATACTTTAGATTTTGGCCGACTTTCGCCGCTGAGGGATCTTCCAGCCAAGGACGCAATACAGTGATCACATCTTCCAGCGATAGCTGCTCAGGCGCTTCGAGGTAATCATGGGCCACCGGTACATAAGCCGCTTCGCCTGGCGCGACCGCAAATGAAATACCAACCAGATTGGCTTCCATATAGTTAAGGCTATCGGTTTCCGTATCCACCGCCACCACGTCAGCTTGACGAATTTTCTCTAACCATGTTTCCAGTGACTCGCGCGTGAGTACGGTTTGATAATGATCACGATCGATACTGACTGCCTGCGATAAAGGCTCATCAGAGGTTGATTCCTCTGGCGCATCTCCCTCGTCGAGCTCTTTTAGCCAACGACGGAACTGTAAATCGCGGTACATGGCTACCAAAGTATCATTATCAGGTGCTTGCTTAATCAGTTGTTGCGGGGTGAAATCAAGCGCCACATCTAATTTGATAGTAGCCAACTGATAGGAAAGATAGGCGCCCTCTTTATTGTCCGTTAGCTTTTTTGCCATGCTCTTGGCGCCGCGGAAGCTCAGCTCAGCAATTTTATCCAGATTGGCGTAGATATCATCCAAGCCGCCGAGGTTGGCAATCAACGCCGTCGCAGTTTTATCGCCCACCCCCGGCACGCCAGGAATGTTATCGACTTTATCCCCCATCAGCGCGAGATAATCAATAATATGCTCAGGACCAAAGCCATACTTATCACGCACCGCATCCGGGTCCATCACCACATTAGTCATGGTGTTGATTAAGGTGACATGCTCGTCCACTAATTGAGCCATATCTTTGTCGCCGGTGCTGATCAGTACCGGCATTCCGGCTTGTGAGGCCTGAGTGGCAAGTGTGCCGATAACGTCATCGGCTTCGACCCCCTCTACCGCAAGTAAAGGCAACCCCATTGCTTTAATAATCTTATGCAGGGGGGCTATTTGCCCACGTAAGTCATCTGGCATCGGTGGACGATTCGCTTTGTACTGTTCGTACATGTCATCGCGGAACGTCTTCCCTTTGGCATCAAAAATCACCGCGACATGAGAATGCGGGTATTGGCGCAATAAACTACGCAGCATATTCACCACACCATAGACCGCACCCGTCGGCTCACCTTCACTATTGGTGAGGCTGGGAGACGCATGGTAAGCCCGGTAAAGATAAGAGGATCCATCCACCAGGATGAGGGGGTTATCGGGAAGAGTTGCCATATCAGTATCTTGATTGCCAGTTAAACACGTTAGTCGTTAAGCATGCCACGAGTCGTGACCCCTGTTAACCATGGTTTTTCCCATCGCGTCGTCTATCTGTGGATAACTTTGTTGGTAAATATTTTATAGGTTTTTTTGCTTGTCTAAATAGAGA
>NZ_MUFG01000026.1:0-45837 GCF_001996065.1 Salinivibrio sp. MA351
ATCCCTCTATCACTGTTAAACCTCCTATTTATCGAGTAATCGATTACTAAATATTTTATTACATAGCGAATACTACTCTTTTTTCATCTTTATTTAGCCATTTATTCGACCTGAACAAAAGCTGAATGGTCATTGACTCGAATGAACAGATATAAAATAGAGCAAAAATCCTAATTGATTGTTAACTCAATAATAACACTATTGTCATGGCACTGACGCATTGCTAGCATAAATCTACATTCGCACCTCAGTCACCACCACATTTCTTGTGGCGCTAATAATGTTGTGAATGCCAAGGAATAGGCTGTCGCCCGGTATTGAAAAGTATGGACAGATACCGTCACCAGAAAGTAATAGCCAAAAAATTAGCGCCTACTTTTTGGTGAATAATGATAAAGCGGCAGTGCTCGGTAACATATTAAAGAAGGGATACTTTAAAGTGAGCAATACAATCCAAAAAACAGCGCTCGCCGCTGCCATCGCTCTTACCAGCACAACAAGCTTTGCCGGTGAATTAGGTTCACTGACCAGTGAAGTCAAAGTCAACGACTATGAAAAAGGCCTGACAAAAACAGAAGTCACGATAGGTAAGGGTTCCTACAAATTAAGCGATGATGTCAGCTTTCTTTTTGATGTCGATAAAGATTTTATTGATAGTGAGGGAGCGGCGAGAAAAGAAGGGTGGGACACCCAGTTTGGTTTGGCCCAAGGCATAGGAACTATAGGGGATTTTAATACAACCATGTATTATTTATTCCGCTATGATGCCTCATGGAAAGCTAGCGATGAGTCCGATAGTTCGGATACAAAGCAGTACATCATTGCCCCATACTTGAGTAAAGACATCTCCCTTGGTGGCAAAGATTTCTCCTTTGGTATCGAGCTGTGGGCACAATTGGGTAACGACAATGATGAGAGCCTAAAAAATATTAGTGGTGTGGAAACTAACTTCTATCTGTCAGGTGCTCTATCTGAAAACTGGAATCTAGAACTGGCTTGGTATAACTTCGATTACTATGATACGGATGAAGAAGAATACGATTACCAAATTGGTACTGAGAACTATTTAACTTATTCACTCCCGCTCGTCTCAGGTTTCTCATTTAATATTGAAAATTATGTAGAGGCTTACCACACACCAGATTCAGACACCACAATAGCCTATGCACATATCCAGCCTGAAATTGAGTTTAAAAAAGAAGTTAACGAAAACTTCTCTTGGCACGCAGGTGTTTCTTACGAAGCATTTAACTGGGAATTCAAAGATGCTAAAGGAAATAAAGGTGATAAAGACATCTTTGACAATAACGAGTTTCAAGCATACCTAGGTTTTACTATTCAATAATCGCACCACACTGCAGGCAAATTCACTGCCTTTTGCCTGCAGTGTTTAAACGGTAGCAAGATTAACTCACACGCTTTTGCCATTTATCGATAACCGTGGCGCCAATCAGATCACCTTGCACGTTGACTGCGGTACGGAACGTATCAAGCGGGCGCTCAATGATCAGCAAGATAGCGATGGCTTCAAGTGGGATCCCCGCTGCCAGCAGCACCAACTGCATCCCAGACATCGAGCCCGATGGCATCCCTGGCGCGCCCACCGACGACACCATCGCCATAATGAAGATCATCACAATACCGGTCGTAGACAAATCAATCCCGAACAATTGCGCAAGGAACACGGCAGCAATCCCTTCAAACAACGCGGTGCCATCCATGTTCATCACCGCCCCCAAAGGCAATACCATACTCGCCGTGGATGGGGTGACCTTGAGCTCTTCCTTGGCTGCCTGCATAGATACCGGCAGTGTTGCCGCGCTTGATGAGGTAGCAAATGCCATCGCCAGAGGCGCAGAGATTGCACGAAATAAAGCGATAAAACCAACGCCTCCCGCGACACGTGCGATCAGCGGCAATACAATGACGCCATGTACCATCGTCAGAGCAAACACTAAAGCCGCGAAGCTAAACAGCTGACCAAATAAGTCATTGTCGCCTTGATGCGAAAACTGAAAGACAATCGCAAAAACGGCGAAAGGCGCCAGTTTGATGATTCCGGCCACCAGCGTGTTAATACCTTGGTTTAAACCACGAATGGTATCAAATAGCGGATGTTTTTCCGGCAAAGCTACAATCAGTGAAATACCAAACAAAATGGTGAAAACGACAATCGCAAGTAGATTACCACTGCTTAGCGCCTCAACGGGATTCACTAACGCCATGTTAAAAAGCTTGGTGGCAATCGCGCCAGCTCCTGCCGCATCTTGATTGATAAAGCTGATGCTCTCATCCACCGGGGGCGCACTGTTAAGCGTTTGCCACTCTGGCATCAGTAACGCTGCGCCAAGTCCTAGAATAATCGCTATGGTGGTGGTAAAACCGTAGAACAAAAGGGTGGCACCACCGAGACGTTTTAAGCGGACAACGTTGCCAATATTACTGATCCCTTCCAGCAGCGAGAGCAACACCATCACGCCGACGACGGCTTTCAGTAAACCGATATAACTGACTTTGGCCAACATGAGCAATGGATACCAAGTGGTCTGCTCCGCATTTTCTATGGGACCAAATACAGTCCCCACCAGCCAAGCCAGTGCTGCTGCCAATGCAATTTGCAATGGTAAAGAATGTTTAACTTTTTTCCACATCGTCTTTTCCCTCGCTGCAGACGGATCTACATGCTGATGTTCTGTCTAGTTTGTTGGGGTTTAATGGCGGCAAATCATAGCAAGATGAGGCGTTTAGCTCATGTAAAAGTTATGAACATTCTGGAATATCTAGTAACAAAATCGTTGGTTGGATGCGATTAAAAGCCCGCCAGTGATTGGCGGGCTCGCAGTACACGAATTACTGAGGCTGTTGGTTTTGAGGATTGAGTTCAAGGTTGACCGGCGTCTCGAGTGATTGATTGAGTGCTTTTTCCAGCGCCGATACATTCACGCCTGGGCTGGCTTCGAGCAACGCGACACCATCCATATAACTCACCAGATCCAGACCATATTGGTCAGCGAGTTGATCCGCTCGTGCTTGACTCGCTTTCACCAAAATAGAACCAGTGACTGTTAATGGTGTGCTCTGAGCAGACAAGGCAACCTTGTCACCGACCATCACCCCCATTTGCTCGCCATTCATATTGCGAGCATTATCGGCCGTATCGACCACAACATAGCGGTCACCATTTAATTCAACCGTAGCGGCATGGACACTCATTGTCAGCCCCATCGCTGCGATTACTGCAATTAACTTTTTCATACTTTTCTCCTATTAACCGCGGTGACCAATAACACGCAGTGACCATTGCATTAGTTTGCCATCAGCGCTGTTATTGGGTAGGGATTTCACTTCCCCTCCCAAGCTGTATTGACGTGTTTCACCATCGGTGTCAGTAACATGTAACGTCCATTGACCCGCTGAACTTTCGCTATTGAATTTATGGCTGAGCATTAAGTGATCGGTAAAACCCTCTGGATAAGTGCTATCCAGCGCATTCGATAACATGCTGTTACGCGGCGACATAAGCACGCTGCGTGTGCCAGATGGCGATTCGAGCTCGATCAACAAATCGGACATACGGCTATGATCAATTGAGCTACGTACTTGCACCGCCTCAATAGTGAGGTCATCTGTCACTCGCACGCTATCGGCGGTGGCGGCTACTCCTGCGTCAGCAATCGGTAGCCCTGTGTCACCATTTTGGTTGTGATAAGACCAAGTCCAATCCGTAAACACTTGCTCAGGCAAAGGTTGATACGTCTTTGCCGCCTCAAGCGCCGCATTGACATCAATTAAGCCAAACCCATAGGTTGGGCTATACCAACGATCTGCCGCGTTTTGTTGCCAACCTTCTAGTCCCGTGACAGTGCGAGTCTGCCCTTGTGCCGTTTGGTAGCTTAAGCGTACATCATCACTATTCGTATCCACACGTGTAGCCGTCGTCGCTAACAAATGGCGAATATCACGCTGGGAAAGGTTCGGATAGGCCGACATTAGTAGCGCGAACGCACCCGAGGTGTTTGGTGCAGCCGATGATGTGCCATTCATGACGCTATTAAAGTCACACGTGTTGTCTATTTCCGTGCCACCGTGTAGGTCATGCGAATCATAAGGAATACGATCATTGCGGTTATAGCCCATGGTACAACCGGTCAAATCTGTGGTGATATGTGCGGGTTTATTGGTGCCGTATTCGCCTCCTGGAGCCGTCAAGAATACGTTGCTACCGACCGAAGAATACGACGATCGTTTGCCATCTGCATTCAAGGCACTGACCGTCACATTCCAATAATTTGCGTTGCTGGATGACTGGTTACTGTTTTGCCATGGCAATCCATCATTATTACCCACAGGGCCAAATCGCTCTCGGTTAAACGAGGTGCGACTGAAGCCATTTCCCGCTGACTTAATAAAGACTGCGCCACGCCCACCAAAAGCTTCCGTGGTCATTGTCTTGTATTGGGCATTTTGGCGACCATCATAGCTCATAGGATCATCACTATAAGGATAGCTGCGCACCCCTGAGCCACCATAGCTTTGATTAAAGACTCGGACATCATCTGAATAACCTTCCCGCCCGTGACTGATCTCCCATGCTTTTTGGCTCTGATATGCCAGGTAATTATAGCCTTGTAGATTGGCAAGCGGTGCAACACCCATCCCTCCCAAGCCGTTATCACGCGCCGCCGCGATAATACCGGCCACCGAAGTGCCGTGAGCTGTATTTCGATTGCTCCACCCTTCAGGCGTCGGATCGTCATCACGATCAACGAAATCGTAAGATTTTCCTGCACGCATATTCGCCACTAGATCAGGGTGTGCGATCTCTAATCCGTCATCAACCACGGCGACATTGACGTTTTGGCCTAAAATCTCTTGTCGATGAGCCCACCAAAGATTTAAGTCATTACCTGGCTGCCCTCCTTCGCGAGCAAATGCATTCTGTCCCCTATTTAGCAAATGCCATTGCTCTGCGGTAAAAGGATCGTCGCCCGGTAGACAGCGCTCGGCGCTGGTGCGCCCAATATCGATAGGTTCACTTCCTGTTAACACAATACAGGCTTGTGAGTCTGGTTCCGTCGGTGGTTCAACGGGTTCAGGCACTTTTGCCATCGCCCAAGCCCCAGATGTATGAAAGAGCGCGCCGATAATGAGCGCAAGAGAGCTATGTTTGTGCATTTATCATTCCTTTTTACACTAACGAGAGATGTCTCATTCATGAGATACTCATCATTAGTAAAAAGAAACAAACTCAATAGAAACAGGCTATTAGTATAAACGTGATCTTGTGCCTAACTTTTAGAGCAAGTAATCTAATTCGTTGAACACGGCCAGCAAAATTAACGTTTACGTTACATTCATATTCAAGGCGTGTGATGTAAAAGAATCCCTGAGCCTATGCCCAACCATAAATCTATTGATGCTGCCCCATCCACCATCGTAACCACTTCGGCAATTTTTGCTGTTTGACTAAACGTATTATCTGCTTTTCGCGTAATATAAAGGCGAACAAGGAGCGATAATGAACTGGATTGAAACACATGAAGCGGGATTTCGACTTGGTCTATTCGTGCTCGTACTCGTGATCATGCTGGTCGCCGAGTGGCAATGGCCCAAACGTCAGTTAACCCGTACTCGGCGTGAACGCTGGCGGGGCAATATTGCGCTCACCGCATTTAATACGCTAACGCTTCGACTACTGGCACCGCTTTCAGCAGTTGGTGTTGCCAGCCTTGTCGATGAATCAGGGTGGGGACTGCTTAATCAGCTCTCTTTGCCGCTTTGGGCAACGGTAGTCCTCACGCTAATTGTCATGGATTTGGCGATTTGGTATCAACACAAGCTGTTCCATGAGCTCCCTTGGTTATGGCGATTACACTTGGTTCATCATGCCGACATGGATATTGATGTCACCACTGGCGCGCGCTTTCACACCGTCGAAATCTGGCTTTCAATGGCGATAAAATGTGCACTGGTAGCCTTATTAGGTGCCCCTGTTTTAGGCGTGATTCTGTTTGAAACCGTATTAAGCAGCATGGCGATGTTTAACCACAGCAACGTCCGTTTACCGCTGCGTCTCGATGACTGGCTGCGCCGTATCGTCGTCACGCCCGACATGCATCGCGTTCATCATTCCACTCGTTTTCATGAGTGCAATGCCAACTATGGCTTTAATTTGTCTTGCTGGGATCGCTGGTTTAATACCTATGTTGCTCAGCCTCGCAAAGGGCATCAGAAAATGCGAATTGGCTTAAATGAAGTGGCGCAAGCCAATGATGCGAGTCGCATAACAGGCATGCTGCGCTTACCTTTACGCTGGCGTATACTGCAGCGCGCCTACCAACACGATAAGGAGCGCTAGGGCGTATGACCCACGTAATCGTTACCTCACAAAACCCTGCCAAGATTTCTGCCGTTAAAGCAGCATTTTATGACGTTTTCCCCAATACCGACTTCACGTTTACCGGCGTGTCCGTACCCAGTGATGTCGCCGACCAACCCATGACAGAGAAAGAAACCTATTCAGGCGCATGCAATCGGGTTCGGCATGCACAAGGACGTTATCAAGGCGATTATTATGTGGGGATAGAAGCCGGCTTGGATGGCCAACATACCTTTGCTTGGATGATCATAGCAAAAGACGACGCGCACGGCGAAGCACGCTCRGCGTCACTTCCCCTTCCACCAGACGCGCTCAAGGCATTGCATCAAGGCGAGGAGCTCGGTGATGTGATGGATCGAATGTYTAGCCAGCAAAATGTAAAACAAAAAGGGGGGGCCATCGGTATGCTTACCGGACACCGATTAACGCGATCAAGCGTGTATCATCAAGCTTTGATCATGGCACTGATCCCGTTTATGCATCCACACCTTTATCGCTAAAAACCCAGCGCTAAAAACCCAGCACTAAAAACGGAGCCCGTGGGCTCCGTTTTTGTTTGATAGACAGGGGATCAAGAGCGGGTTTGCTCCGCCTCGCGCTTGAGCAAGTCGGCGAGCCAAATTTTGGTATCCTCATCCATCCGCTTTAATTCGTTAGAGCCTCGGGTCACGGTCGCGATCCCTACCCCAAGTAACTGACTGAGCTGGCGCTGACTCATTCTGCCTTCTAATAATTCATGCAAGATATTGATCCGAGCGACCAGAGTATCTCGCTCATCAGGCGTCAGTAGTGCTGTCAGTAATGCATCATCGTTATCGTCTTTTCCTGCTAAACGCACTAAAGAAATAACATCTTGCCAACCAGAGAATGCAGGCGATTGCGACATGGTTTCCTCTCGCTCTTTACGTGATGACAGTAATGATAACATCAATAGCGCTGAGCCAGCTCGTGCGCACTTAAAAATTGCACCGGCTCACCTAACAGCTGACGATAATAAATGTCGAACATCAAGACGTTCTGCACATAATGGCGCGTTTCGTAAAACGGAATCGACTCAATAAAAGCAATCGCATCCATATGACCTTGCGATCGTTCCAACCAACGCGACACACGATGCGGGCCGGCGTTATAGGCCGCGAATGCCAAGATACGATTACTGTCGAAACGATCTAACATCATTTTTAAGTAACCGCTGCCAAGACGAATATTAACGCCCGGATCACTCAAGCTAGCAGGGCCTTGATAATCAAATCCCAACTGACGAGAGGTTTCGCGTGCCGTGCCTGGCATTAATTGCATCAAGCCTCTTGCGCCCACATGGGACACTGCACGGGTAAAAAAGGCGCTCTCTTGACGCGATAAGGCCATCAGTGTGGTTTTGTCTACGCCACGCTCGCGGCTGAAAAACTCAAACCACCACTGGTGTGCTAACGGGAAGCGGAGTGACAAATGGTCCCACATTTTTCCCGCAATCGTGGCTTGAACCGCGAAGTGGTACCAATGTTTTTTATTGGCATAGGCCGCCAGTAAGGCAATCTGCTCATCACTAGCACGTTGTAATACATAATACCATTCACGCTTAGCCGCATAGATTTTATCGAGCGCGATAAGCTCATTCACTCTTGCCAATACATCATTGATCGGCATTAACCCTGCTTCTTTCAGGACTGCTGTGCGTGAGGGTATTGAAATCGGTTTATCTAAATGCTGCGCCGCTGCCACGCTATAGAAATTACGCTCACCAAGCATGGAAGCAAATGCTTGATTTGCTGACGCGCTATCACCAAGCTCTAGCTTGATTCTCGCCTGCCAATACCGCCACTTTAAAGACTGCTGAGCCGCTTCGCTGAGCAATGCGCGCCACTGATCCAGCGCGTGCCAGTCACCCTCGATAAGTGCAAGGCGAAACCGTCTTTCCAATAAACCATCATCATGACTCTGACGCAGCATACGATCTCGCCAGCCAGCCAATGCAGGCTCGTCATCATTCATTAATTGACCAATCAAGTAATCGGCAATGTCTTGTCGCTCTCGTTTATCGTAATGCTGGCCCTCGACCGTGCGACGAAAGTGGCGAATGGCTTGCGCTTCATCCTTGCGAGCCAAACGCTCAAACGCCAAGCGAGTCAGTTTTTGATTAAACGGCGTCACATAACTGCGCTTAGAAAAATCGGCCACGTTCTCAGGTTGGTCATATAAGTCCAACACCTGCTTGCCAACCGCACGATCCGCCTCGGGTAACTGGCGTAACAAATAACGCATCAAACTGCGGTTGCGCGCATCGAATGTTAGAAGCATACGCTGCAATATCAAGTCACCGGTCAGCAGCCCTTGTTCCGATAAAAAATCGAATAAGTCATTGCAACTGCTATCCACGGATTGACCCGACAAATAGAGCGATTTGGCGCCACTGCGCGCTAAAGCCTGATTCCCCGCTTGACTGTGCGCATAATAATATTGGCACTGATAACGATCACTCCGTGGCACATCAGACTGGAACGCGATCAAGGTCTTCCAATCTCCTCTGTCCGCCAACAGGGTGAGATAATCCGCACGCAAACTATTCGCGAATGGCATGGTGCTATAACGCTGAATAAAGTTAGTGACCGCGTGGTGAGGCTTTTTAGAAAGATTACGAGTGAAATCACGATAATCGAGATACGGATACAAAGGATAATCACGCAGTTGTGCTTTTAAGCGCTGAAACTGATGCAAATCACCGCTTTCAATCGCATCGATTGCCGCTTCATACTGGCGCTGGTGCGGTGTCCTTTGACGACTATCAGGGCTGGCGGAAGCCTCAACCATCGGGACTGATAAGCTGGAAATCAACACGAACCCTGACACCCATACAGGAAAGAAGGCACGGGCGTGACGAAAAGCCGCTCGATATGCTGACTTAATTGGCCCGGATAATGCGATGAATCGTTCCATGTCAAAGATCGCTCCTATTGTATGCAACACCGACTGTGTAACACCGAGTAGACAACAGCTCCGCCCGCAAATTCCCTGTAGGTGGTAAGCGTTGTTTGTCGGCACGTCTCGCCATATTAGTGACCGAATATGACAATCACTGTTAAACTTGGCAAAGTTAACGTTAGAATAGCGTTTTTTATACCACAACGATTAACGTGAGCAGAAATGGCTGAGTACGTATATACCATGTCGCAGGTGAGCAAGATCGTGCCACCTAAGCGTCAAATTCTTAAAGATATTTCTTTGTGTTTCTTCCCAGGCGCCAAAATTGGGGTGTTGGGTCTCAACGGGGCCGGTAAATCGAGCCTATTGCGCATTATGGCCGGTATCGATACCGAGATTGAGGGCGAAGCCCGTGTGCAACCCGGGATCAAGATCGGGTATCTCCCGCAAGAGCCGAAGCTGGATGAAGAAAAGACAGTCCGGGAAACCGTTGAAGAAGCGGTCGGTGACGTCAAAGATGCATTAACGCGTCTCGATGGTGTCTATGCCGCTTACGCTGATCCAGATGCCGACTTCGATGCCTTAGCGCAAGAGCAAGGTGAACTCGAAGCACTGATCCAAGCTAAAGACGGGCATAACCTCGATAATACGTTGGAGCGTGCAGCAGATGCACTGCGTTTGCCCGAGTGGGATGCGCAAATCAAGCACCTTTCAGGGGGCGAGCGTCGTCGTGTTGCTATTTGCCGTTTGCTACTCGAAAAGCCCGACATGCTGCTGCTTGATGAGCCAACTAACCACCTAGACGCTGAATCCGTTGCATGGCTTGAGCGTTTCTTAGTCGACTACTCCGGTACCGTCGTTGCCATTACGCACGACCGTTACTTCCTCGACAATGCAGCGGGCTGGATTCTTGAGCTTGACCGTGGTGAAGGTATTCCGTGGGAAGGCAACTACTCATCTTGGCTCGAACAAAAAGATGTACGGTTAAAGCAAGAAGCGTCGCAAGAAAAAGCGCGTCAGAAAACCATTGAGAAAGAGCTTGAGTGGGTTCGCCAGAATCCAAAAGGCCGTCAGGCGAAATCAAAAGCCCGTATGGCCCGCTTTGAAGAGCTCAACACCACGGACTATCAACGCCGTAACGAGACCAACGAGCTGTTTATCCCACCAGGTCCACGTCTGGGTGAAAAAGTCATTGAGGTCAATAATCTGACCAAGTCGTTTGGTGATCGCATCTTGATCGATGACTTATCCTTTAGCGTGCCCAAAGGGGCAATTGTCGGTATTGTTGGTCCGAACGGTGCGGGTAAATCAACCCTATTTAAGATGCTCAGTGGCACAGAAACCCCAGATAGCGGCACCGTTGAAGTAGGCGATACCGTACAACTGGCCTCGGTCGATCAGTTCCGAGACAGTATGGACGATAATAACACCGTCTATGATGAGATCTCTGAAGGGGCGGACATCATTCGCATCAATAACTTTGAATTACCGGCACGCGCTTATGTATCACGGTTTAACTTTAAAGGCAGTGACCAACAAAAACGCATTGGTGATTTGTCAGGCGGTGAGCGTAACCGCGTCCACCTCGCCAAATTGCTAAAAGCTGGCGGTAACGTGTTGCTCCTTGACGAACCGACTAACGACTTGGACGTGGAAACGCTCCGTGCACTTGAAGAGGCACTCTTAGAGTTCCCAGGCTGTGCCATGGTGATCTCGCACGACCGCTGGTTCCTTGACCGTGTCGCGACCCATATTCTTGACTATCGAGATGAAGGCCAAGTGAACTTCTTTGAAGGTAACTTTGCTGAATACACCGATTGGTTGAAAAAAACACTGGGTGCACAAGCGGCGGAGCCGCACCGGATCAAGTACAAGCGTGCAGTCAAATAATAACGCATACCACGGTAAGGGCAGCGACGGCTGCCCTTTACCTTCCCACTCTTCATCTTCTCACTCGTCATCTCAATAAACCGTATTGCCGCCTGTACTTAGCTCAGCAAAACCACGAAAACGTTTTAAATGTGAGACAAGCCACTAAATCAGTATTGTGATTGCCCCATATCACCTACACTAGAGACAGTGAATGAGGAGATGTCATCATGACAGAGCGTAGAAAATTTTCCCGCGTCATGTATCGTGTGCCGGCAATACTCAAACAAAACGAGCAGCAATGGCACGCACAGGTACTGGATCTATCTCTCAAAGGCGTGTTGCTCAGCCGTCCTGAGAACTGGCAAGCTGATCCCGAACATAACGCGTTTCTACTGGTGTTTTACCTCCATGACTCGGATGTAGAATTAGACATGGACTGCATTCTGGTAAATAACTGCGAAAATTATCTCCATCTTTACATCGATCACATTGACATTGATAGCGCCAGTCATTTAAAAAGGCTCGTTGAACTGAACGTGGGTAACGATGAACTGCTTCATCGCGAGCTTGCGCAATTGACTGACCACATGGCGGAACCGAACGCTTAATCCGCACGGTCATGGACGGTATTTAATGCAGGCCAGCAGTAACCAGTCATGACAGACCATATCCATATTGCCGTAACGCACCCGAACGGGGTGAAACACTATACCCTCTGCCCGACCCGTAAAAAGGTCGTGCAAACCCTTGCATTAGTGATACTCGCGGCTCTCACCATCACCTTTGCTAGCCTGTACCTGCTTTCTGAGCGTTCGACCGAGGCCGAAGCGGCTGTTGAACGATTACGCCAAGAGCGCGCGACCTTAAATAACGAGGTGGCGATGTTGCAACAAAAACGTGATGCGCTGTCACAAACCATCGAGAACAAAGATGTTGAACTCACCGCCCTGACACAACGCGTGGTCACGGTTGAAGATATGCTCGGGCTAGAATCAGTGGCCAAAGACGCCTCGCTCACTCACCGTCTCGATGTCGCAGCGATTAACTCAGCGGTGCGTTACACCATGCTCCAGCTAATCCCGAATGGTAAACCGCTTGAAAGCTACCGACGCTCCTCGGGATATGGCTCACGAACTCACCCTGTGACAGGGAAAGAAAAATTCCATATGGGCTTAGATTTGACCTCGGACGTCGGCACGCCGGTGTATGCCCCCGCGGATGGCGTCGTCGAATATGTCCGTCCCAGCCGCCGCAAAGGCTATGGTAACTTCATCAAAATCGACCACGCCTTTGGCTTTATGACACTCTATGCCCATTTGGATAAATTCAATGTCCGGAGCGGGCAATTTGTGAAAAAAGGGGATTTAATTGCATGGTCGGGTAACACCGGACTATCAACTGGCCCGCATTTGCATTATGAAGTGCGCTTTTTGGGCCGCGCCCTTGACCCTCGTCGCTTTATAAAATGGAGTACTGAAGAGTTCGATTCCTTACTCGAAAACGAAAAACGCGTGAGCTGGGGACATTTGGTCGCAGTAGTTGAAAACTTGGTCCAGACCCAGGTCCAAGTCGCCAACATGCCCGCCCCTAATCCACCGTTAAGCACCGCACAGCAGCGTGACGCAGAGGATGATCGCGCCCCGGCTAATGCCGCTATGTAGCTCAAGCAACCGCCGCTATAACTCTTCTAATACTGCCAACGCATCTGATAATTTGCTCACACCGTACACGGTCATGCCTTCAAGCGTCTGTTTGGGCATATTGGCTTTAGGGACAACCGCTTTTTTAAAGCCATGTTTCGCCGCCTCCATTAACCGCTCTTGCCCACTGGGTACCGGGCGAATTTCACCGGCCAAACCGACTTCGCCAAACACGACTAATTCTCTTGGCAAAGGCCGGTCTCTAAAGCTTGAGATCAACGCAAGCAACAAGGCCAGATCCGCGCTGGTCTCAGTCACTTTGACGCCACCAACCACATTCACAAACACATCTTGATCAGACATTTGCAGCCCGCCGTGCTTGTGTAACACCGCCAATAACAGCGCTAGACGATTTTGCTCTAACCCCACAGCCACCCGACGGGGATTAGCCAATTGCGAATAATCCACTAGCGCCTGTATTTCGACCAATAATGGGCGTGTGCCTTCCCAGACGACCATGACCGAACTGCCAGAGGTTTGCTCCTCACCACGGGAGAGAAAAATCGCCGACGGATTACTCACTTCCTTCAACCCCTGACCTGTCATGGCAAACACGCCCAGCTCATTCACCGCCCCAAAACGGTTTTTGTGGCTGCGTAAAGTGCGAAAGCGACTATCGCTCGAGCCATCCAATAACACCGAGCAGTCGATACAATGCTCAAGCACTTTCGGGCCTGCCAGTGAACCATCTTTGGTCACATGTCCGACCATAAAAATGGCCACATTGTTTTGTTTGGCGTAACGAGTTAAGGCGGCGGCAGATTCACGGACTTGTGCCACGCTCCCAGGCGCCGATTGCACCTCGGCGACATGCATCACCTGGATGGAGTCGATCACCATGATCTTAGGCTGTTCTTTTTTCGCAACCTGACAAATGGTTTCAACGCCCGTTTCAGACAATAACTTAAGCTTATCTTTGGGTAACCCGAGTCGGTCAGCCCGCATCGCGACTTGTTGGAGCGATTCTTCCCCGGTGATATACAGTGTCGGAAAGTGGTGTGCTAAGCCCACCATGGTTTGCAATAGTAAGGTACTTTTACCCGCGCCTGGGTTACCACCGATAAGAATCGCCGCCCCCGGCACAATGCCACCACCGAGTACCCGATCAAGCTCTTTAAAACCGCTGCTCAGACGCGGTACTTCTTGCAAGTTAATATCTTGTAAGGTTTGTACGACACCCTCGGCACTGCCAGTATAACCGGCGTATTTTTCATTGCGTGCGACTTGAGGTGAAGCCGCTAACCTCACTTCGGTGATCGTGTTCCACGCCCCGCATGCAGAACACTGCCCTTGCCAACGCGGAAAATCTGCCCCACAGTCATTACACACGTAGGCTCGTTTTGTTTTTGCCATTCGCTCTCCAATACGTATGATGTCAGCTAATTCACAAAATGATTGCTATCTTATTCATTATCCCGACACTTTTCAGAGAAGATGCCGTTAACAAAGTAAGCGATTACTTTACCAGACTTTGCCATGAAGCAGGATGATTACCAGGGACTGATTGAGCAACTGCTTCCTCTGTCCCAAACCCCAAAATTTGAGGTGTTGCTCGATAAGCTCACGGCTAACGAGCCCAGCTCCGCAAAGCTGCTGATCAAAATGGAGATCAGACGGCTGATGACCCCATGCAATCGCGCCATCGACTTACGCGGGAAAGTGGATGGCGACTGCCACGAATACAGCCTGCACGGTCAAAAGCACTGGCTCGATGATGTGGCGATTAACCGCTACTACGATCGCCTCCCTATGTATAACGGCCAACTCACCCAAGGATTATGGGAAGATTTGCATAACACACCGAATAACTTTCGGGTGAAGCACGAAAAAGAGAAACAGCGCCAACAGCAAGGAAAAGGGCCGGTCAGCGATGCGTCACAGTCGGCACTCTTACCCGAAAAGCTGACATTTGGTCATTACTTATCACGCAGTGAAAGCCGCATTCATTTTGCTACACAAGTCTTAATTACGCTCAACACTGGCCATGAAGTGCATGGAGTGACCAGTGATTTATCGAACTCGGGCTGTCGGGTTCGTGTGCCTGCTGCGTTCGATTATCCACCGAGCTCAGAGGTGGTGGTTCGCTTTACCACTCTCGCACAAACATACCCGGACCCCGATCTTGAACAGGGGTTGAGTTATCGGATTATCGGCGTCGATGACAACAAAGACTCGACCAGCAATGTCTGGCTGCGGTTGCGGCTAGACACGAGCAGTGACGCGATAAAACAAGCATTAGAAGCAGAAATGACCGCGCCAGATTTTCGCGGCAAGCAAGATGGCGAAGACAAACTGCTCACGTTAAAACTGCAAAGTTACGAGCAATCTTTTTTGCATCATACCAGTGTGTTACCGCTCTATTTCGCACAAGATAAAATGGAATATGTGCTACAAACGCGACAGAATCAGGAGCTATGGGCCTACTGGCACGATAACCGTAATCAACCCGTGATCAATCACCTGTTTAACACTGAACGGTTATCACTGCTCCAACTCGACGGTGCCTCCACCAGCCAGCTGTTGCTGTACTGCTTTTCTGTTGACAAAAACAAACAGCGTTTTTTCTACTCCGCCTCCCCCAGTGAAATGAGCGAAGAAGAGCGCCAGCTTTTTTGGCACCTGGGAGCCAAGCGCGCCTCGTGGCGCGTGTTTAAAGTGACGATGTCTGCCATTAATGCGACAGATATTGAACGACTCCAAGATGTGTCACCCGATTGGCTTAACACCCTCAAAACGCTGACCCATGTTGCGCTGGTACAAGATGTCACTCATGCCGACGGAAGACGCAGTTACCTTGAACACCCAAAACCTCAATGCTCTAGCCAGGTCCTGCGACGTTTTTTACACCAGCGCAACCCCGTTTGCCGTGCACAGCTCATCTCATCCGATCGCCAGCCACAACGACGGGAGCCCCGATACGCTTATCGATCGGAAGTATCAATGGTTCACGCTGAACAAGGGCCTCTTAAAGGTCAGCTGATTGACTTTTCCTCTGGGGGACTCAATGTGACGCTGAAGCAACCGTTTCAAGGGGCAAGAGATGATATTGTCTCGGTATCGCTCGATGCATTTGTCAATATTGACCCGCGCGCTCCCTTGGTCGATATGCCGTATCAAGTGATTCGAGTGAGTCCGAAAAGAGACAATATTCAGCTAAAACTGACCACCGAGTCACCGAATACCCGGCGCCGACAATACTTACGCCGATTGATTGAACATAATCAGGATAAGTTAACAGTACTCGATGAACGCTTACCCGATCCGCCTCTGGTTTGGGCCATGCACCAGCTGTTGCTGACGCGTTTGACCGTACAGCCCTATTTTGTCCAACGAGATAATGGCGCTTTGTCGGTGTCTGCTGTTGGGATCAACTTACCACCGAGCCGCTTACACCGTTTTCTCGAACGGGCGGGTGGCGGACGTCAATTATCTTTTTATCCGGTTTTCGGCGATAAAATTTTAACGCGAACCCATGAAGTCACTCGCCCATCGCAACCGCTCAATGAATTAGTCCGTGAGTACTTTGTGTGGATAGATATCCAAGCCGACAAAGTGCGAGCGGTACATACCTTTGCCGATAGCGAGTTTGAATCGGACGATGCACGACGTAAATTCGTTCAGTTGGCACAAAAAGGCGGCACGTTTGCCGTGATACGCAATCGCATGACGCCTCTGACTCACGCAGAGCAAGACATTGAGCCATCACAATTATCGGCGCTACTCAAGCGTGACACCCATAAAGCACGCCAACTCGAAGACGAATTTATCTCGCTGTGTGCGTACGGTGAATTAGTGGATGTCACCGACGAAGTATTGATGCGCTTGGGCCGTTAACGGGGTTGCCAGCTAATCTTCCCCGCTCGCAAGCTCGCAGAGAGCACGCAGAGCACGCCCCCAAGCCAACAATGTTTCACTGCGGTTTGTGCTCGAGCATTCACGGTTGGCTTGGCGTGATAGGCAATGCCGAGTCCAGCCGCCTCCATCATCGCCAGATCATTGGCGCCATCCCCGACCGCTAAAGTATTCTCAGGATCAATATCGTACTGCTGCGCCAGTGTGGTTAAAATATCCGCTTTGCGCTGGGCATCAACAACAGCCCCTACCACGTCGCCAGTCAATTTCCCCTCGTCAACGCCAAGCTGGTTTGATTCGGCATAATCTAGCCCTAACTGATGCTGAAGGTGATCAGAAAAGTGAGTGAAGCCGCCAGACGCGATTGCCACGTACCAGCCGTGTGCTTTTAAGCTTGCGACTAACGCCGCCATTTCTGGCATTAACGGTAAATGCGCTTTCACCTCATCAAGAACAGCAATATCTGTACCTTTAAGCGCAGCCACACGTTGGCGCAGGCTCGCCTCAAAATCAAGCTCTCCGAGCATCGCCCGCTCTGTCACCGCCGAGACCGCCTCACCTACACCTGCAAGCGCGGCAATTTGATCAATACATTCAACCTCAATGGCTGTTGAGTCCATATCAAACACAGCCAATCCAGGTTTACTTAAATCTGGCAATGCGTGCAGATCTGCACAATCTAATCCGAGAGCATCAATCACGGCTCGGTGATCGGGCGTGAGCTCACCACTCATTAATAAAACCTGATACGGGCCGACACACCACGCATCCATGACGTCGACTACGTGACCGGTAAAAAAAGCAATATTGTCTAAATGATCAACGCTAATGGTCTCAGCGAAGAGAATCCAGCCACCGTTTCGGCGACGATAGGGAAGCGTGCGGGTAACAGTGGGAAAGCGACGATACAGTCCGGATGCGCGGTAAATTGCCAAGGGCTTAGCCTTATCCATGGTCAGTATTTTCCTTTTCAGCTCTCAAGCAGAGCCTCGTCAATAAAACAATCGAGATGAGGCTGTGATACCATAAAAAGTGTACTCAGCTCCAGTGCTAATTACGCCGTCAACACGGCTTTGAGGTAGGTATGTTTTCAATTTCGCGCAAAGCGCTACGGCGAACCACTCGGTGGGGAATTCTGATCAGTGCATTCAGTGCCATTGCGGCGTTAATGCTCTATAGTACGACCTTAAGCCAACGCCAGTATCAAGCGCTTTATCAGCAAACCGATCAGCTCGCCCAGTTAATGACACGTCAAATCGGCGCGCAAGCCTATGATGCATTGGTCGACAAAAATTACCAGCCACTGCAAACCCTCGCCGACCAGCTAGCGACCGAGCCTTTGATTCGCGATGCCAGCTTTTATCAACTTAACGGGCGCCCCGTTGTCCGCTCTACCCATGCGTTGCCGCTTGAAACCGCCGTGGGCCTCACCACGCCGCTTGGACTCGAAAGCGAAGGACGACAGCAATTAATGACGCCCATTAGCCGTGATGGCGATATTATCGGCTTTTTACGCCTCACGCTTGAACACCAATCGGTGATTGATCATGCCAAACAACAGATCCAATCGACCATTACTGAGCTTCGTGCCCTACTGGGACTGGCGCTGTTTCTCGGCGCGCTATTGATGGCCATGCTACTACGGCGCGACAACCGATCACGCATACTGCCTTGGTAACGCCATCATAGTGTCGGCAATCTAATCAGTTAGATAGGCAACAAAAAAAGAGATGGCATGCTGCCATCTCTTTTTATTGCGATCACTCGGAGACGATTACAAGAATGACTTGCCGTAATCCATTGGTGAGGTATCAAAATACTGTGCCAACGATTGGCCAATATCCGCAAATGTTTCGCGGCGACCTAGCGAGCCGGCTGGCACTTTTTTACCATAGACCAATGCCGGGATGTGCTCACGAGTATGATCCGTACCTGGCCAGGTTGGATCACAGCCGTGGTCTGCAGTCAGTAGCAGCACATCATCGTCTTCCAACATCGCCATAATTTCAGGCAAGCGGCGGTCGAAATACTCGAGTGCAGCCGCATAGCCGGCAACATTACGACGGTGGCCATACGCGGAATCAAAGTCGACAAAGTTAGTGAAGACTAAGCTATTGTCGCCAGCTTCTTTGATCGCATCTTTAGTGGCATCAAACAGCGCTTCAAGGCCAGTTGCTTTGATTTTCTTGGTGATCCCACAGTGAGCATAAATATCAGCAATCTTACCAATAGAAATGACATCACCGCCTTTCTCATCGACAATTTTTTGCAGTACGGTGGCTGACGGTGGCTCAACCGATAAATCACGGCGGTTACCGGTACGCTCGAACTGGCCTTTACCTGGACCAACAAACGGGCGCGCAATCACACGGCCAATGTTGTAGTCTTCCAGCTCTTCACGCACGATCTGGCAAAGATCATACAGATTGTCTAGCCCAAAGGTGTCTTCGTGGCAGGCAATCTGGAACACAGAGTCTGCCGAGGTATAGAAGATCGGTTTCCCGGTTTTCATGTGCTCTTCACCAAGATCGTCGAGCACCTGCGTTCCCGATGCATGGCAGTTACCGATATAACCCGGTAGCCCTGCACGCTCAACAATGCGGTCAAGCAGTACTTCTGGGAAGCTATTGGTCAAATCAGAAAAATACCCCCACTCAAACAAGACAGGCACACCGGCAATTTCCCAGTGGCCAGATGGGGTATCTTTCCCTGACGACAGCTCTTTGGCATGCGCATAAGCACCAATGATCTCGGCGTGAGGATCCAGTCCTTCAGGGAAATAATCTGATGATTCTTCACAGGCTTTGCCGAGTCCAAGTTTGGTCATGTTAGGCAAAGACAGTGGACCTTTGCGATCGGCGTTGTCGGCTTCACCTTTTGCGCACGCTTGTGCGATGTGGCCAAGGGTGTTAGCGCCTTGGTCACCAAATTTTACGGCGTCTTCAGTGGCGCCAATACCAAATGAGTCTAAAACTAATACAATTGCGCGTTTCATGATCGCCTCCATTAGACGTCTTGTAAGCTGATACGACGATATACGTCCGGCGTAGAATTGGGTGCCTCATCAGCTACTTTTACTGCGGTTCGCACCGCATTGGCCGCTTGTTGCCATTGCTCTTCAGTTTGAGCGTGGAGCATGGCGAGCGGTGTTTGCTCATCCACGTTTTGCCCCAGACGAATCATTTCGTTCAACCCAACGGTATAATCAATTTTATCGCTGGCAACCCGACGGCCGCCACCTATTTCTATAATAGCCATGCCCAATCCCCGCGTATCCATCGCGTTGACCGTTCCAGCACGGTCGGCATAGACAGGCTTAATGACTGACGCTTTGGCCAGGTATTGATCCGGCGACTCGACAAAGTCAGAGGGACCCCCTAGGCCTGCGACCATTTTGGCAAAACACTCGGCAGCACGACCGCTATCCAATGCGTGATCCAATTTTTGTTTCGCTTGCGTCACATCTGACGCTAGCCCGCTCACCACCAGCATATCCGCACACAGTGCCATGGTCACATTGTACAGGCGAGGGTTGCGGTAACGACCGGTCAAAAAGTCGACCGCTTCTTTCACTTCCAATGCATTTCCCGCCGACGATGCCAACACTTGGTTCATGTCAGTGAGTAACGCACTGGTTTTGGTGCCGGCACCATTGGCCACGCCCACAATCGATTTCGCCAGTGCCTCTGAATCTTGATACGTGGGCATAAACGCCCCCGATCCTACTTTGACATCCATGACCAAAGCATCGAGACCTGCCGCGAGCTTTTTCGACAAGATTGACGCCGTGATCAATGAGATATTATCGACGGTGGCGGTGACATCTCGGGTGGCATACACACGTTTATCGGCCGGTGCCAAAGAGCCAGTTTGGCCAATGATCGCTACGCCAGCATCACGGGTGACATCACCAAACACCTGGTTGCTTGGCATGATGTTATAACCCGGAATAGACTCCAGTTTATCAAGTGTGCCGCCGGTATGGCCTAAGCCACGGCCTGAAATCATCGGCACATAACCGCCGCATGCCGCCACCATTGGGCCCAGCATTAACGAGGTCACATCACCAACGCCCCCTGTCGAGTGCTTATCCACGATTGGGCCATCAAAATGCATGTGTGACCAATCGATGGTCATACCGGAATCGCGCATCGCACAGGTCAGAGCCACACGTTCATCCATGGTCATATCATTGAAGTAAATCGCCATCGCAAATGCAGCAATTTGGCCTTCCGACACTGAGTCATTCGCAACACCCTGGATGAACGAATAAATTTCTTCTTTGCTTAACGCGATGTTGTCGCGCTTCTTACGAATAATTTCCTGAGGTAAGATCATGCATCCTCCTTACCAGCACAATACGTGAGCGACCGAGTACACGATCCTCGCTCGCCCTACCGTTTGGGTGAGTGGCAACTTACTTAATAGCCACCTTCAGCCGCTTTTTCGCCTTCACCCAAGGTGTGGAGTAAGTTCGCCAACAAGCTAGATGCGCCAAAACGATAGTGGCGGTTATCGGCCCATTGGTCGCCGAGAATGCGATCGGCCATAGCCAGGTATTGCTGCGCATCTTCTGCGGTGCGCACGCCACCGGCTGGCTTAAAGCCAACACGTGCTGCAACGCCTTTGTCTTTGATCACATTCAGCATGATCTCAGCCGCTTCAGGCGTGGCATTGACAGCCACTTTACCGGTAGAGGTTTTGATAAAATCTGCCCCCGCCTCAATGGCAATCTCCGAGGCGCGCTTGATCAACGCCTCAGTTTTAAGTTCACCGGTTTCGATGATCACTTTAAGCAACACCTTGTCACCACATGCCGCTTTACACTGTTTCACCAGCTCAGCGCCAGTACTTTCGTCACCAGCAATCAGCGCACGGTATGGAAAAACAACGTCCACTTCATCGGCGCCATAGGCAACGGCAGCTTTGGTTTCTGCTACCGCAATATCAACGTCATCATTGCCATGGGGGAAATTAGTCACGGTCGCGATACGGACATCTGGCGTGCCTTGTTCACGTAATGTTTTTTTCGCAATCGGAATAAAGCGCGGATAAATGCAGACAGCAGCCGTATTACCAACAGCCGTTTTCGCGTTCTGACACAGGGTGATCACTTTTTCATCGGTGTCATCATCATTCAGCGTGGTCAGATCCATTAATTTGAGTGCGCGTAGGGCCGCGGTATGTAATTCGTTCATTGGATATCTCCAGTCCTCATTCTTTTGCCAAACAGGTATTGGGTTGGCCACTGTGTTGGCAACCGTCACTTGTAGCCGGTTGCTGCTCAGCGGACTTGGCTCCATGAAGTTTGAGGCTGGACCTTGCGCCGCCTTCAACCAACCATCCTTGTTGCCGCGTGCAAACACATTTGTGTTCGCAGTTCTACCATTGGACGTTTTCGATTGGGGCTAGCCACACCTTTGTTGCTAACCATAAGAGGAAAATAAAGATTGTGGCGCCACCAAACTTTGACGGCCTTCACTTATTTTACCAACGCCGTTTCGGCAAAACTAGTTTTTACCGTTTCTGTTGGAAAATACAGTGTTGCTTGGCAGAATCAATACGGGTTAGCTGAAAAACCGCTCGATAATCCACTGGTAGCCGATCCCACCTAAGTAGACACCAACAATCCCCATCACGCCCGACAAAACCGGTGGCGCGGGGATAGGTAACTTGATCGCACTAAACAAAACACCGACTAAAAACCCGGCGACTACCGCAAGGAGCACTTCCTGCATCGTTTTTCCTTATTTTGTTAACCAGCTTCACTTTATTTATCGGATACTCCCTGAGTATACACCCTATAAAAAAAACGCCACACAGATTCACTGTGTGGCGTTTTAATCGGTTTATACTTGGTCCGTAATTGGCTGAGTCCGTAATTAGCTGAGTCAGTAATTAGCTGATTAACCTGCGAGGGTTAAGGTCACAAATAGACCCGCAATCGTTGCCGCCATCAAGTTAGACAAGGTACCAGCAATCACCGCTTTGACACCAAAGCGTGCAATCTCTGGACGACGGCTAGGCGCCAGACCACCGAGGCCGCCAAGCAAAATGGCCACCGATGACAAGTTAGCAAAACCACACAGTGCGAATGAGATAATCGCTTTGGTTTTCTCCGTCATCTCAACACCCGTTGCCGCAACAACTTGTGCGTTATCACCAAGATATTGGGTGAAGTTGAGGTAAGCGACAAATTCGTTGACGACGATCTTCTGACCGATGAAAGAGCCGGCAACCACTGCTTCTTCCCATGGCACACCGATAAGGAACGCAAATGGGGCAAATAAGTAGCCCAAGATCAGCTCAAGCGTAATGTCTGGATAACCAAACCAACCGCCGATACCACCCAGCATACCGTTGATAAGAGCAATCAAACCGATAAAGGCAAGTAGCATTGCACCTACGTTCAGGGCCAGTTGCATACCTGAAGAGGCACCACCAGCAGCGGCATCGATGACGTTAGCTGGCTTTTCAACGCCTTCTGCGGTGGCATCGGCCATTTGTTCAACTGGCTCTTCAGTTTCTGGCTTGATGATTTTAGCAAACAACAGACCACCAGGCGCCGCCATAAATGAAGCGGCAATCAAGTACTCGAGGGGAACACCCATTGACGCATAACCGGCCAATACACCACCGGCGACAGAGGCAAGACCACCACACATCACGGCAAACAGCTCTGATTGGGTCATGCGCGGGACAAAGGGACGAATCACGAGTGGCGCTTCTGTTTGACCCACGAAGATGTTCGCAGTCGCAGACATGGATTCGGCACGCGAGGTACCCAAGGCCTTTTGCAAACCACCACCGAGTACGTTAATCACAACCTGCATAATACCCAGGTAGTAAAGCACACTGATCAGTGATGAGAAGAATACGATAACAGGCAGAACTTTCAGTGCGAAGACGAAACCGCCACCGCCGAACAGTTCAAACATTTTGTCAGAAACCAGTCCACCAAAGATGAAGCTGATCCCTTCGTCACCATATGCGATGACGTTGGCAACGTATTGTGATGCCCCGTAAAGAATGTCACGACCCACGTCGACATACAGTACGAAAGCACCGAAAAAGAGTTGGATAGCAAATGCGCCACCCACGGTACGGAGGTTAATGGCTTTGCGATTATCAGAAAGGAGAACAGCTATTCCTAGCAGTACAACCATCCCGATTACGCTCATCAGCAGGCTCATAGTATTGGCATCCTCAAAGTAAAAAGTTGGCGTCTCGACAGAGTGGAATTTGGCTTCCGGGGAGGGATTATACGCAGAGCAGTCACATTAAAGTAATATTCCAATCACAGTTCGCTGTAAAACTATTTTGCAATGCATCAATAAGTATGACTTTGATC
This sequence comes from Salinivibrio sp. MA351, assembly GCF_001996065.1. Taxonomy (NCBI): domain Bacteria; kingdom Pseudomonadati; phylum Pseudomonadota; class Gammaproteobacteria; order Vibrionales; family Vibrionaceae; genus Salinivibrio; species Salinivibrio sp. MA351. The sequence continues at coordinate 24,074 of NZ_MUFG01000026.1, forward strand.
TAGTTTTGTGAGCTTATGCAACCGCAAACGTTTGTCTCACGCACGTTCGCGCTTAGTGCAAGCCAAACATTCTTTCAGCATTGCCTGATGTTTCGGCCACCAGGTGATCTCTATCACAGCTTTTTAACGCTGCGACCACATCGACCACCCGAGACACCTGGGCGGGTGTGTTGGGTTTTCCTTGATATCCCGCAAGCGGCATGTCAGGGGCATCGGTTTCCAAGAGCAAATGGTTGAGCGGTAAGCGCGCGATAGCTTGACGCGTTTTATTCGCCCGCTCATAGGTGACGGTGCCCCCCACACCGAGCATTAGGCCAGCATCAATAAATTGTTTGCCTTGTTGCTCACTGCCGCTAAACGCATGCAGCACACCGCGCACGCCAGGATACGCTTTCACCAGACGCAGCAGGTCGTTATGAGATTGACGGCTATGCAAAATAATGGGTAAGTCATAACGGCGGGCAAGCCATAACTGACTATCAAGTAAGGCGTGCTGACGCTGCTTCATCTCTGGAGTGTGCGCGACAAAATAATCCAGACCGGCTTCGCCGACCGCCACGCAGGACAATGGCCGTGATACCAGCGCGTCTTCTAATGCGGCGAGGCTGTTGTCTGTGTGCGTATCGAGAAAACATGGATGTAACCCCAAACCAGCATACATCTCAGCAAAACGTTCCGTCAGCGCTAATACCGCCGGCCAGTTTTGTTCATTGACACTCGGTACCACCATGCGCGTGACGCCCACCTCACGCGCCGCTTGCCAGTACTGATCCGGCGCCTGATTAAAAGGGGAGAAATCGAAGTGACAATGGGTATCAATCATGCTTTAACCGCCAAAACCACCTTCATCATCGCTGTCCTCTCGAGAGTAGAATGCCGTCTCTATATAGACGGCATTATAGAAGGTTTACCCCTCATTCACAGTGGGACAAGACGCTTTGCCTACCTCACTGCGATGTTTGTAGCGCAATGCTTTTAGCGCGATGTTTTTGACATAAGCCAAGATCACTTAGTGCTCACGGGTGGCTCTGAGATCAATGTCTGGGAAACGCTCTTGCGTCAGGTTGAGGTTGACCATCGTCGGCGCGATATAGGTCAGGTTATCGCCGCCATCCAGCGCGAGATTAGCTTGATTTTTGCGCTGGAATTCATCCAGCTTCTTCTCATCCTTGCACTCAACCCAACGCGCAGTGGCGACATTGATCGGCTCGTAGAGTGCGTCAACGTTATACTCGGCTTTCAAGCGCGCCACCACCATATCAAACTGCAGGACACCGACCGCGCCAACAATTAGATCGTTCGACTGCATCGGGCGGAATACCTGTACCGCGCCCTCTTCAGATAACTGAATGAGGCCTTTCAATAGTTGCTTTTGACGCAATGGATCTTTGAGACGAATGCGACGGAATAGCTCAGGCGCAAAGTTCGGGATCCCGGCAAATTTAAGATCTTCTCCTTGGGTAAAGGTATCGCCAATCTGAATGGTGCCATGGTTATGCAGGCCAATAATATCGCCGGCAAACGCATCTTCAGCCCGTGACCGATCCCCTGCCATAAAGGTCACCGCATCAGAAATATTGATTTGTTTGCCTAAACGTACATGGCGCAGCTTCATTCCCTGCTGATACTTACCGGAGACAATACGCATAAAGGCAATACGGTCACGGTGACGTGGATCCATATTGGCTTGGATTTTAAACACAAAGCCTGAGAATTTATCTTCATCGGCACTCACTTCACGATCATGAGTTGACCGCGCCATCGGCTTAGGCGCCCACTCGGTCAAGCCGTCCAGCATATGATCCACACCGAAGTTACCTAGTGCGGTACCAAAGAATACCGGCGTCAGCTCACCGCTTAAGAACAGCTCACGATCAAATTCATGCGAGGCCCCCATCACCAACTCCAGCTCGTCACGCAAATCTTGCGCAATGTCAGCGCCAATTGCGTCATCCAGCTCAGGGTTGTCCAAGCCCTTGATGATACGGGCATCCTGGATTTTATGCCCCTGACCAGACTGATAGAGAATGCTTTCATCACGGTGAATGTGATAAACACCTTGGAAGCCTTTGCCGCAGCCAATTGGCCATGATACTGGCGCACAGGCAATATTGAGCTCACTTTCGACTTCATCAAGCAGCTCCATCGGATCGCGAATATCTCGATCCAATTTGTTCATAAAGGTGATGATCGGCGTATCACGAAGGCGAGTCACTTCCATCAGCTTACGGGTCCGGTCCTCAACCCCTTTCGCGGCATCAATGACCATCAAACAAGAGTCAACCGCCGTCAATGTTCGATAGGTATCCTCCGAGAAATCCTCGTGCCCTGGGGTATCAAGCAGGTTTACCAAGCAGTCGTTGTAAGGAAATTGCATCACCGAGGTGGTCACCGAGATCCCACGCTCTTTTTCCATGTCCATCCAATCTGACTTGGCATGCTGGTTAGAGCCGCGCCCTTTGACCGTGCCGGCTGTTTGAATCGCACGTCCGAACAACAGCACTTTTTCAGTAATGGTGGTTTTACCCGCATCCGGGTGCGAGATAATCGCAAAGGTGCGTCGTTTATCAACTTCCTGTTGCAGCGGTGTATTTGACATAGCAGGTTATCTTCTTGTTTGATTCAGGCGGCAATCGAGCGCCAACTGAGGAGGTAAATCACAAAGGTGGCGTATTTTCGCTGATCTTGTAGCCAGCTTCAATTCACAAATCTGACTTGGCACGGTTATCTGCACACGTTAGGGTCAAGCTTGCTTGCCAAATCCATCACAAATGTCGTCAATTGACGGCCCTGTGGTGTCGTTATTAGTGAAGCACGTGTATAATTAGCGCCACTTTCAGCTGTAAAACAGTCAACAACGTCGACCATTAGGTCGCGACTATTGACAGCATACTGCCCATCAAGATCAATCATCCGCGCAGCGTGCTTTCATTAGTCGCGATGGTGAACAGCTGAAAGCCGACAATTAGTGAGATAAATCAAAGGGTTTATCCCTCAGCAACAAGGAAATAATCTGTGAATCCAATCGTAAAAACATTCCAATACGGCAATCATACTGTGACATTGGAAACGGGCGTCATGGCACGCCAAGCCAATGGTGCCGTCATGGTCAGCATGGACGATACCTCGGTATTCGTCTCTGTTGTAGGTAAAAAAGAAGCCGCCGAAGGCCAAAGCTTTTTCCCTCTAACCGTCAACTACCAAGAGCGTACATACGCTGCAGGTAAAATCCCAGGTGGTTTCTTCAAACGTGAAGGCCGTCCATCTGAGTCAGAAACCCTCACCGCACGCTTAATTGACCGCCCAATCCGTCCGCTTTTCCCTGATTCGTTCAAAAACGAAGTACAAGTCATTGCGACGGTTGTGTCTGTTAACCCAGCCGTTAGCCCTGACATTGTCGCCATGCTGGGTACCTCTGCCGCCCTAGCGATTTCAGGCATCCCATTCAACGGCCCGATTGGCTCGGCACGCGTAGGTTATATCAACGACGAGTTGGTTCTTAACCCAAGCCCAGCGCAACTCGACGAAAGTAAGCTGGACCTGGTTGTTGCAGGGACAGAAGGCGCAGTACTGATGGTTGAATCAGAAGCTGATCGCTTGAGCGAAGAGCAAATGCTGCAAGCCGTGATGTTTGGTCACGAGCAACAGCAAACCGCTATCAATGCCATTAAAGAGTTCGCGGCTGAAGTCGGCACGCCTCAGTGGGATTGGAAAGCACCTGAAGTTAACGCTGCCCTACAAACCCGTGTGGCAGAAATGGCACAAGGTCCATTGGCTCAGGCATACCAGATCACTGAAAAAATGGCCCGTTACGAGCAAGTTGGCCAGGTGAAGCAAGACGTGGTTGCCGCTTTGCTAAGTGAAGACGAAAGCCTCAATGAACGTGAAATCCTCGGCATGCTTGGCGACCTAGAAAAAACCGTGGTTCGTGGTCGTATTATCGCCGGCGAACCGCGCATTGATGGCCGTGAAAAAGACATGGTTCGCGCCCTTGATGTCCGTACCGGCGTATTGCCACGTACACACGGTAGTGCCTTGTTTACCCGTGGTGAAACGCAAGCGCTAGTAACGGCGACCTTGGGTACCCAGCGTGATGCGCAAACCATTGACTCGATCATGGGTGAGCGCCAAGAAGGCTTCATGCTGCATTACAACTTCCCTCCATACTGTGTGGGTGAAACTGGATTTGTTGGCTCACCAAAGCGCCGTGAAATCGGCCATGGCCGTCTCGCTAAACGTGGTATCGCCGCGGTGATGCCAAGCCAGGACGATTTCCCGTACACATTGCGTGTGGTGTCTGAGATCACCGAATCTAACGGTTCGTCATCCATGGCATCTGTCTGTGGTACATCGCTTGCGCTGATGGATGCCGGTGTACCGGTGAAAAAATCCGTTGCAGGTATTGCCATGGGTCTGGTGAAAGAAGGCGACGAGTTTGTTGTTCTTTCGGACATCTTGGGTGACGAAGATCACCTCGGTGATATGGACTTTAAAGTGGCCGGTACCGACGACGGTGTGACTGCGCTACAAATGGACATTAAAATCGAAGGGATCACCAAAGAGATCATGCAAATCGCCCTGAACCAAGCAAAAGGCGCACGTCTGCACATCTTGGATGTCATGGATCAAGCGATTGGTTCAGCCCGTGATGATATCTCTGAGTTTGCCCCTCGTATCCATACCATGAGCATCAATCCTGATAAGATCCGTGATGTGATTGGTAAAGGCGGCGCGGTGATCCGTCAGCTGACCGAAGAGACCGGCACTACGATCGAAATCGACGACAATGGTACGGTAAAAATTGCTGCTACTGATGGCGACGCGGCAAAAGATGCGATCTCTCGTATCGAAGCGCTTACTGCCGAAGTGGAAGTGGGCCGCATCTATACCGGTAAGGTCCAGCGCATTGTTGATTTCGGTGCGTTCGTCTCTGTGATTGGCGGTAAAGATGGCCTGGTTCACATTTCTCAAATCGCCGATGAGCGTGTTGAGAAAGTGACCGATTATCTTGAAGTTGGCCAAGAAGTGGACGTCAAAGTGCTCGAGGTTGATCGCCAAGGACGCATTCGCCTAAGCATGAAAGAGGCCGCATCTGAAAAAGGCTCAGACAAGCCTTCAGAAGACGCCGCACCTGCGGAGCAAGCGCCAAGTACTGACGCTTAGAGTCATCGAGTTATTCATGATATAAAGGGGGCTGAGGCCCCCTTTTTTTTACACGGAGATGCGCCTTCATGACCGTTTTTTATAAACCACTGACCAATGTGGCGCTGTTATTGCTAATGATGGCGTCATTGTTGCTCACAGGATGTAGCAGTCAGTGGACCTTCCCACCGATGGCCGTTCCCTTGCAGCCAACACTGCAACAGGAAGTCCATTTGGCACGCATCGATCAATTACTCGCACGAAAGGATTTAAGCGACGAGGCACGTGCACAACTGCATTATGAACGTGGATTAATGCACGATAATCTTGGCATGCGCGACTTAGCACGATTAGATTTCAACCAATCTTTATCTTTAAAGCCTGACCAACCCGATGTATTCAATATTCTCGGTGTCTATTTTACTCAAAATGGCCATTACGATGCGGCTTACGAAGCGTTTGACTCAACGTTAGAGCTTGATGATAGCCATAGTTATGCCGAACGTAACCGCGGTATTGCCCTGTATTATGGCGGGCGCTATCGTCTGGCCTATCAAGACTTACTTAATCACTACCAAGAAGATCGCGACGACCCTTATCGCCTGATTTGGCTTTATTTAGTGGAGCGCGATTGGCAAGGTGAATCCCAAGCTCAACAAGCATTGTTAACCCGCAAAGCAAACGCCGAGACAACCGGCTGGGGCTGGCAACTGGTAGACATGTATCTGGGGGTGATCAGCGAGCGCGAGTTGCTTGAACAATTAGCCGCTCAGGGCAAAGATAACCAACAATTAGCAGAGCGCCTGTGTGAAGCGTATTTTTATCTCGCCAAACGGTACCAATATCAAGGCGATAATGATCGCGCTGTCGCGCTTTATAAGCTCGCCATGTCAGGCAATGTCTATCAATTTGTTGAGCATCGTTACGCGCTACTTGAACTCAACCGCCTGGCTTACCGTCAGCCATAGCCCATGCTTGCGACCCATATGCACCACTAAAAAGAGCTAGGTTTTCCTGCTCTTTTTATTTTTCACTGACACATAATCATCACGGGTGGGTGGGCGCTAATAGCTGTGGCGGTTGATTTTGCGGCTTATTTTTATGTAGCAATTGTTCAAACTCTCGCTTCGGCATCGGAGAGTGAAAGTAATAGCCTTGAATGGTGTCGCAATGTAGGTTGGTTAACACCGATGCTTGCTGGCGAGTTTCGACGCCCTCAGCCACCACCGTCATCTCCATCGCTCGCCCAAGGTGGATAATACTTTCCACCAGCGTCACCTGCTTACTGAGCGCATCCATCTCATGGATAAAGGCGCGATCGATTTTGAGCTCATCAAGCGGAAAGCGCGCGAGATAGGACAACGACGAGTACCCTGTCCCGAAATCATCAATCGATAACGCAAACCCTAATGATTTAATCGCATTCAACATGGTCAGCGCGTGCTCATCATTTCTCATTACCGCGCTTTCGGTAAGTTCAAAGGTAATATCTTCAGGATTGGCGCCGGTTGCTTTTAATAGCTTTTCCATATGTTCAATTAACTTAGGGCTACTAAATTGCTCAGGCGATAAATTGATCGCGACCCGGCCCGGTAATAATCCTTGTTGCCGCCAACGATGAACATTTTGAAACACTTCCCGCATCACATGGCGCCCAAGCGCCTCTATCAAGCCGCAGCGCTCAGCCACAGGGATAAAACGCCCTGGACTGATGTAACCTTCCACTGGATGCTTCCAGCGCACCAAAGCCTCTGCACCATTGATACGAAAATCACCCGCATTCACTTTGGGCTGATACCAAACTTCTAGGCTTTTGCTTTGCAATGCTTTTTGCAGCTCAATTTCCAGCCACAGACGCATCCGCGCTTCTTTGCTCATACTGTCGTTATACTCAACCACACGGTTTCGGCCTTGCTCTTTCGCCTCATACATTGCCGTGTCGGCATTTTGCAGTAATTGTCTGGCATCTTTGCCGTCTTCAGGGTAGCGCACCATCCCCAGGGAACAGGCCAAATATTTGCTAAAGTAGTGCAGTTCAAAAGGCTGGCTAATCGCGCCAACAACCTTGTCAGCTAACTGCTCGACCATGTCTTCAGTGGCAGGTTTGGGTAGGATCACCGCAAATTCATCGCCCCCCAAATGACCAATAATGGTGTCGGCGGAAAGCAGTGCGCGTAAACGTTGTGCGATATCTTGCAACACCCGATCACCCACGTGGTGGCCTAGCGAGTCATTGATGTTTTTAAAATTATCCACGTCAAGATATAACATGGCTAAAGGCGTCTGCGCACGGATCAGTTTATCCAGTTCACTGCTAAAGCCATAGCGATTATACAATCCTGTCAAGGCATCGATATTGGCCCATTGCGGCTCGCCGACTTTGCTTATTTCATCGTGTTGTGCGGGTTGCAGCCGCTTCACCTCTGTATAAGGCGCGTGTAAGCGCAACATAGTGGCTTGTTTACCTAATACCTGAATCGGCGACTGAGAAAGGCGCACAGACGCACCTTTTTTACTACTCAATGCGTCAATGCACTCGCGATCATTGGCACTCGCCAAGCGCTCTATCACCGAATGGTTTTGATCGGCAAGCGCTAAATAATTCGCCACCGGCTCACCGAGCAAGTCGTCTGCGGATGCCACCCCTAGCAAGGTCGCTGCAGCAGGGTTCGCGGAGAGAATACAACCGTCCTCCACCAGGCAACAGCCATCGTCGATCAACGAACTTAAACGATGATATTTTTCATCCGCTTCTTCCAGCGCACTGGCTAAAATTTGACGCTCCGAGGTGTCAACCGCATGGAAAATAACACAAGGCTCTCCTTGCTCATCCTTATAGTTTTTAAGCGGTGCCACACTGAAATGAAAGCTTGAGCTATGATACTCATCCGCAATCACCACTTCTCCTTCCGCGCCATCCCCGCGTCTTGCTTTCTCATAATGCGGTTTTACCGCTTGATAAAACGCCTCGCCTAGCGTGTCTTTATCACAAAGCCCCTTTAACGAGACAGAGGAGAGACCCGCCAACTCACAATAGCGCGGGTTAGCGTACACGTAGCGATCGGTACTATCTAGAATGGCAAAAAGGAACGGACTGTTATCGGTTAAGCAGTAAAACCAATCATTTAACGACGATATTGGCATGGGGGCTCACATTGGGTAATCACGCTCGATTATATCATCATCGAGACAAGCGTCTCATATATTAGACACTTTTAACTTCATTGTCAGTAGCACTTTATGAGGCACACGTCATAGGTTCAAGCTTTTCTCACTATATACCGCACATTTATCGGTAAAAAGAGAAAAGGCACTCAAAATCAGTAAAAAAGCGAGAGTATGTTGCCAAATCGCACAATTTGGCGGCTATTTATGCATTTAGCTGCGTAGTAATCTGTGCGAGACTCACTGTCACTATTGCACCGGATCGGGAATCGGTTATCCTGACCACAACATTTACTCACCGCTGTATGTCTTATGCTTATTCGCTCAGAAGCGCCCGCCGACTTGGTTAAACTGGATCGTTGGTGGCGCGACGATATCACGCGTCCTTATCAAGCCGACCAACTCAAGCAATGGCGTGAAGCCGGGCTTATTTCTCTGTCGTTGCTCGCGACCAGCGATATGGGAGAGGTACAGGGCCATATTGTGGTGATTGATGCGCAAATGGATAACAACAGCCAAGAAATCGCGTTATGGCACAGTCCAGATCCCGACCTTTTAATGCCACTCTTGGACGAAGCGGAATCCACCCTCTTTGAGTTTGGCTATACCCGGCTTAAAATAATGCCCAGTGCTGAGGCGGCGCGCGCTGAGTTTGCCCCGATACAGACCAACGATACCTGGTGGTATAAGCAATTAGCCGCCGCGACCGCTTAATACGGATGCCAAAACGATGTTAACCGACATTCAACGTTTACAAGCGATGGGCCTAGACGTCTGGCAGTTACGTCATCCAGCCATTTATGACCAAACGCACGAAGTTATTCAGTTACCAGACGCCTGCCAATTATTGCTGGTCTGTGATACGCCGCTCAGTGAAAAAGATGCGTGGTTGTTCGGCAATATACTCAAGAGCATGAAATTGCGTCCCGAGCAGGCGCGTCAATTACCGCATGCAGCGTTGTCGGCACTGGGTGAACATCGCTTAACCTGGTGCTGGTATATTGACACACCGGATGTGATTATTGATGGCGTACGACGTTTAGATTCGATTCCCTTAGCGCAGATGCACGATAACCCAACCGCCAAACGCGATCTGTGGCGGCAGATTTGCCAATATGACTGATTATTATCTTTGTCCGCTGGCGCTCGATGACATCACAGCCATCAGCACCATCGAGCGGCGCGCCCACGGTTCACCCTGGTCAGACACCCAACTGGCGGCACCAACTGGCCGTTTTGACCACGCGTATGGGCTTCATATAATGCAGCCACACGCATTACTGATTGGGTATTTTTACGCGCGCTGTGTCGCCGGGGAGGGAGAATTATTGAACATTGCGATTGAGCCCACCTATCAAGGGCAAGGATGGGGAAGTATTTTACTTGAGGCGATGATCAAACGCCTAAATGAAGCCGGTGCGGAGAGTATCTGGCTGGAGGTACGCGAAAGCAACATCGCGGCGCAAGTCTTGTATCAAAAATATGGCTTTAAGCCCGTTAGCCGCCGAAAACACTATTATGCGTGTGCCGACGGTCGACGAGAAGATGCGTGGGTGATGCAAAAAGTAGCCGATTGAAACTAAGGCTGCTCACCACTATCTAACCTGATCGGTGGCAGAATATAGCCTTGATAGCCCTGACAACCTAACTGATGAAAATACTGGTGCTGCTCTGATTGTTCAATCCCAGTGGCAATGACAGTGATCTCTCGTCCCAGCGCAATATTGACTAGCATGCGAATGAATACATCATCCACATCGCTCGACTGCTGACCAAACCCGATATCCAATTTGACATAATCAGGCTCGATATTTTTGATGTAGTCGACGTTATCCATATTACGGCCAAAGTGATCAACCCCAACAGCAAAGCCTTGACCACGGATTAAACGAAACAATGCCTTGCAAGCTTCAGGATCAGCATGCACCGCTTTTTCTGACACTTCAAACGCCAGTTTATCGGCGAGATAGGTTTTGAGTAAAAAGTGACTTAACCAATCATAGAATGTTTGGCTTTGGACACTTTCGATGGTGATATTGATCGCGAGCTTGTCACTGTGAGGATTTTTATTAAGGTAGTCACTCACCCTATTTAGCACGTGAATATCAAACTCTTCGCCTAATGCATACATCTCAATACGGTTGAGCAACTGACCCGCAGATAGCCAGCTATCGTCCACCCAAAGGTGTGCGTACACCTCTTGATGCCAATTATATTGATTATCACGATGACGAACCGGTTGGGCATAAAGCGCTAATGGATTTTTGTGCAACGCATCAAGCAAAACATGCCGCCATTGCTCTCGGGTCCGGCTATCAACTTGTTCATCCGTTGGCCAAAAGTAAACCTCGTTTTGGCGCTTCGCGTGTTGTAATGCATTATCCGCTTTCGCCATCAGGCTCACCGTCTCGTCGGTACGCGTTTGCGCAATACCTAAGTGAAAGCCTTGATTGACCGGTAGCGAGATATTCTCTAGCTCTTGATTGATCACCCGTAATAACTGGCGTAAGTAACGCCGTAATGCTTTCTCTTCATCGGTAACCAGTAGGATCGCGATTTCATTATGACTCAACCTTGCCACAACTTGATGCGTGCTGGCTAAGCTCTCCTGCGTTAACGCTTCTCCTAGTAATCGCCAACATTGATCCCGGTATTGATATCCATAGCGAGCGCGTAAACGTGATAACCAATCCGCCTCTAACAGAATTAAGCTGCAACCGACTTCATCGTTGATAAAGCTTTGCAGCTGGTGCTGAAAATAGCCACGGTTCGGTAAGCGTGATACCGGATCAACCATGAGTTTATCGCGCAAGCGTGCCAATTCGTCTTGCTGTGATTGCTGCATCCGTGCGACTTGTTGCCCGGCAAGATTAAAGGCGTTTTGCAGTGCCGATAAATCACTCACACTGGTTGCCACTTGTGTCGGATGAAAATCACCATGTCCTAACGACGTCAGTCGCTGACTGAGCTCCCCCAGAGGGACGGTAACACGACGGAACATAAAAGACGCGGCGACAATAACGGCCACACCCGCAGCCAATAACCAGCCGACTAATCGCACCAGTCGTTGCCATAACTCTGCAATGTCTTGATGAGGATCGAACGTCATGGTCAGCTTCGCTAACTGTGTCCAGCCGTTGCTCACCGAGACGGAGGTTGTGTTCACCGTTAAATCCGTCGCTGTCGCAAACCAATTCGGCACATGCATTGCCGGGCGGTCAGATTCCCATACTTGGCGTTCCCCAGATAGCATGGGCTCGATCGTGATCTGACTCACTTGGGGCATACTGATAAACTGGGAGGCTAACTGCGTGAGTCGTTGTCCATCACTTTGTTCAAGTACCGCGGGCAGCGCTTCAGCCAGCGTCTTACTGAGTAAGTTTGATTGTTGCTGCTGCTGTTGTTTGCGTTGCTCCGCGCTCAACTGAAATACCACTGCTGTGGTCACCAATACAGTGACCACAGTAGCGGCGACGACAAACGAAAGCACACGTTGATGCAGTGTCATTGCGCGCCTCGCCAGCCGATACGTGAAATGACTATCGAAGTGACCATTGGCGTAGCCGCTAATCTGATTCCGATGAATAAATAGTCCATCGTTTCTCCGTTATGCCGTGTTCGCCAGAAACAGTCGCGACCACTCGGCGATTTGTTTCATTGGCTCTGTCTGTCTCAGCATCGATTAATGGGCGTGTCTCACCGAAGCCTTGCGCGCTAACACGACTGCGGTCAAGGTAAAACTGATTAACGAGCACGTCCGCAATCGCCTCTGCGCGTCGCTGTGACAAAGCTAAATTGTAGCTCGCCGCACCCACTTTACTGGCATGACCTTCAATGAGTACCGACGCCTTAGGATAACGGCGCATAAATTCGGCAAGATCACGGATATCACCATACTGACTCTCACGAACCTGGGCCGAATCCGTAGCAAATTGGACATTCAGCTCGAACGATGCGGTTTCTATTCGCTCTTGCGGGCATCCTTCATTATTGACCCGAGCTTGTTCAAGCGTCGCGTTACACTGATCGCGCGCGGCAATTACACCATCTTTGTCTTGATCGGTGAGGTCACGGCTTTGTATGATCTTCGTTTCCATGGGATCAACCGACTGTGGCGCACAGCCACTGATCATGAGCCCGGTAAAAAGAAGTAAACTCAACTGCTTCATTATTCACTCCCCTCACTGTACAGCGATGCCGTGTCCCAGCTTGCAGGCGTATCGATTCTTAGTGAGGCCAGTAATTGCCCAGTAGCGTTTAATATTCGATATTGTGCATACCGCTCATCGGCTTCTTTACTTAGGTATTCACGGCGTGTTTCAAACAACTCATTTTGCGAGTCCAATACATCCAAAAGCGTCCGCGCATTGAGGCGAAACTCTTCGCGATAGGCATCTCGGGTATCGGTAGCGGCTTCGACATGTTGGCGCATAAAGTCACGCTGCTGTTCAAGATAGGTTCGCGCGTTCCAGGCTAAAGTGGCCCCTTCAACCACTTGGCGATGGGTCATCTCATTAACTTCTCGCGCCTCGATGGTTTGATAAGCCGTTTGTCGCTCTCGGGCACGATCGGCACCACCATTAAATAAGTTGTAGCGCATGCGTACCATGGCTTGGATATTATTATTCTCGCCACCGACATCTGGCGGACCCGCACCGTCTTCGCCACCAATGTTTTCGTTCCAATTAGCATCGACTTCTACGTTGATGGTCGGTAAATACGCGGCACGAGAGCCATCACGGGCTGCATTCGCCGCCGCAATATCTGCTTGTGCAGATTGCAAACGCGGATGGTTATCTAACGCCATATCCAAGGTAGTATCCAGCGACTGCGGCAGCATCGCGGCATCGGGGCTGGGTAAGTGTAAATCCTCAGGTGCGATACCGACGACCTTCATAAAAGCACTACGCGCATCGGCGAGGTTATTACGCGCCGACATTAAGTTTGCGTTCGCACGCGCTAAGCGTCCTGTCACCTGAGACAAGTCGCTGGCTTTGGCAAATCCACCTTGATTGCTTTCTTCAATCGCATCGTAGATTTCCTGATGGTTATCTAGGTTTTTTTCTGCCAGGATCACAATCTCTTCAGCTACGAGCACATCCAGATAAATACGTGACACTTCCAACGCTTTATCTTCTGCGGTGGCAATCAAGCCCCACTGCTCGGCCGTGGCTTCGTTTTGTGTCCGCGCCACTTCATGTTGGGTACGAAAGCCATCAAAAAGCATTTGGCGTAATGATAACCCAAGCTCACGACGAGTTAGGTCTACTTCATCATCCGTGCTGGTATCACGGCGAGTGCCTGGTGAGTCCGTCCATTCCTGCCCCACACCAGCGGTCGCATCCAGTGTGGGATAATAACCGGCTTTGGCTTGGTCTATAGATTGCTCACGCGCTTTATAGCGCGCAAAGGCTTCACGTATTTGTGGATGAGACTCGAGTGAGCGAGCCACCGCTTGCTCCAATGTTTGCGATATTGCAACGGGTGAAATCAAGCTCATGGCTAGCGCGATAGCCGTTATGCGCGTTTTATGACACAGATGCGAAAGGGTCGGCATCTTGTTTCTCCTTGTTGTAATTATTTAGCGCTCGCGTAGTGCGTTTTCTTTTGCCCGTAAAATAGGATTGAGAAGATAATCCAACACCGTGCGCTTGCCGGTAATAATATCAACCGAGGTCAGCATGCCAGGAATAATCGGCATCGGCGTGCCATCATCCCGCGTTAAGTGCGATGCCTCAGTCCTGATTCGCACGAGGTAAAAGCTATTCCCTTCTTCATCCTGCGTGGTATCGGCACTAATGTGCTCCACTTTACCGTCTAGCCCGCCATAGCGGGTAAAGTCATACGCGGTGACTTTTACAACGGCCGGTAACCCAGGATGTAAAAATGCAATGTCTTTGGGCAAAATTTTCACTTGTACGAGCAGCTGATCTTCAGTGGGTACAATTTCTATCACATCTTCCCCGGGACCCACGACACCACCCAATGTGTTGATGTGCACCGTTTTCACCGTGCCATCGACAGGTGAAGTAATCACAGCTTTGTTCACTTTGTCTTGTGCCCCGACGGTCGCCTCTGTGAGTCGAGACAGCCGTGCCTCGCTTTCACTCAGCTTGGCCCGTGTCTCACCAATAAACTGCAAAGCAGCCTCACGGCGTTTTAAGATAGATTCATCTAACGCTGCTTTAATTTTAGGCCGCGACAGTTTTAAGTTGGTCAGCTCACCCTGCATATCATTGATCTGTCTTTCCAGTTTGAGAAGCTCCACTTCTGAGACAATCTTCTTTTTTACTAAAGGACGTGTGATATTGATCTCACGATCCATAATCGATAACGAGTTAGTCAGCGTTTTTATCTTGGAGCCCACTTCTTCTAACGCTTGACGCTTCTGAACGATTTGTTGTCCCTGAATATCCAATTGATTACGCAGACTGTCCAATCGACTCCGGTATCGTGCTTTTTGCTGTGCTACTAACTGGGGTTTGCGGCTGGTGAGTGAATCAGGAAAACTCATAGGACGCGGCACAATCTCAATTTGTTGCTGCCATGGCTGGCTAGGTGGCTGCAGAATGACACTATCAAGTTCACTGTACATGCGCGTGACCGAAGCTCGCAAACTGTCAATTTCTTGCTCTTGCTGAGCCAGATCGGAACGAAAGCGGGTGGCATCAATACGCGCGAGAGGCATTCCTTTTTCAACCAATTGCCCTTCATCAACATACATCGCCTGCAAAATGCCACCATCCAGGCTTTGGATCAGCTGGACATGAGAAGGAGGAATGACTTTACCACTGCCCCGAGTGACCCGATCCAGCTCCGCCACCGCGGCCCATACAATAAAGCTTGCAATCAGCAGCAAGGCAACCCAAACCACCGCACGGTACTTGAGCGGGGTATCTGTCATCATCGCGCCATAAACATCGTCAATCATGTCGAGATCAGCGGGTTGGCTGGCCTTTTTAACGACCTTGCTCATGACGCATTTCCTTTGTTGAGCTTACTGAGGACTTTGTCGCGCGGACCATCCATCACGATGCGTCCTTTGTCCATCACAATCACCCGCTGCGCGAGGTTGAGCAGTGACATGTTATGGGTCACCATCACCAGTGTTCGTGATTTGGCCGCCACTTCCATCGCTTTAATAAATTGGTTTTCAGCGTGCGCGTCTAAACTGGCCGTCGGTTCATCCATCACCAGCACAGGCGGCTCATTAAGCAACGCCCGTGCTAAAGACACCGCCTGCCTCTGACCGCGAGAAAGGCGTTCGCCACGCTCTCCCACCTGTTTATCTAGGCCTTCGTGGTCTTGCGCGGTAAACAAACTCACGCCTGACAGCTGCACGGCGCGAATCAGCTGGTGCTCAGTGACTTGGCGCGTACCAAACATAATGTTTTCGCGAATAGTGCCATGAAACAGCGTCACATCTTGTGCCAAATAGCCCACGTTGCGACGCAAATCTGAAGGATGGATTTGACGGCTATCGACGCCATCAAACCGTAAACTGCCTTGGTTGGGCTGAAAAAGGCCGGCTAACAGTTTGAGTAACGTGGTTTTACCCGAGCCATTTTTACCTAAGATGGCGATCACTTCACCCGGCTGAACGCGAAAATTCAATGGATAAAGCGCCGGTTTTTCCGTCTCTGGGTAATTAAAGGCCAAGTTATCGGCACTGAGTTCACCTTTCAGGCGTTTACGACTGACAAGGTGTCCTTTATCAGCAAACTCATCCTCTTGCTCCATCATCGCATTCAGTTGGCGCAGCGAGGTGCTGGTTTGATTCCAACGGTTGAGCAAACTCGCCATCTGCGCCATGGGTGATACCGCTCGGCTGGAAAGCATCACTGCCGCGATGATCCCCCCCATGGAGATATCGCCGTCCGCCACCCGGTACACCCCCAGGATCACCACGGCGATCGCCATCATCTGGGTGATGAAAGTGGCAATGTAAGAAACGTTATTGGTGATTTGTTTGACTTTAAAGTTCCAATTCGCCGTGTGCGCGGTCATTTGCTGCCAACTGCGCTGCACGATGCCTTCGGCGCCATTGGCTTTGATGCCTTCCAACGCCGATAAACTTTCAATGAGATGGCCATGGCGTTCAGACGCGTATTTATTACTCTCTTCAATCGCTGCGCGCAATTTGGGCTGGACCGAGATGGTGTAGCCCAAGATCAGTAACCCAGCCACGACCGGCACCATGGCCAGATCGCCCGCGACTAGATAAATAATCGTGATAAAGAAAACCGCAAACGGCAAATCAACCAAGGTGGTGATAGTCGCCGAGGTGAGCATGTCTCGCACAGAGTCGAACTCCCCCAACTGTTTGGCCGTGGCCCCCACACTGCCGCCACGATTGGCCAGCGGCGTACCCATCAGCCGTGCAAACAGTCGAGACGAAACAATAATATCGACTTTCTTCCCGGCCATATCAATCATGTAGGAGCGCAACTTGCGCATGATAAAGTCAAAGCAGTAGGCCAAGGTGGCGCCGCTAGCTAACACCCACAAGGATTCAAACGCCAAATTAGGAACGATCTTGTCATAGACGTTCATTACGAACAGCGGCGACACTAAAGCAAAGAGGTTCACCAACACCGAGGCGAGCAACGCATCGCGATAAATAGGCGCAGCGTCTTTGACCGTTTGCCAAAACCAGTGGATTTTATTGTCGTGCAGGTGTAAATCGACCGACTGATCACCGCGGTACTGGCGCTTAATAAAAAAGCAATACCCGACATACATCGCCTCAAGGGCTTCAAGCTGCATGGTTTGCTCGCCGCCATTTTCAGGCAACTGAATCAGGGCAGTGCCTGCCTCATTATCAATTTCACGCAGCACACAGGCTTTTTGGTCTGCTAACAGTAACACGCAAGGGAGCAGTAACGGTCCTAAGTTATCCAGGTTGCGACGTGACAAGCGTGCGGCCAAACCGGCGCGCCCTGCCGCTTGTGGAAACATATCGGGCGTGAGTAGCGCATTGGTCATCGGCAAGCCCGCAACTAACGCATCCCCCGAGCAGGGGGTGCCATAGTGTTCGGTCAGCAATACCAAACAATCTAGCAAGGGATCGTCGGTGGGCTGTTCGCCCGCTGCGATTCGCCACTGCACCGATTGATTATTATTCGAAGGGTCAGTCACTTACATCTCTCTTTTGACCGAAAACAAAAGGCAGCGACATGATAGCCGCTGCCTGAGGGTGATTACCAGTCTGCCGTATCGACTTTGATCTCTAAATCTGGATTATTCCCCATTGAAAGGTCGGCATTATCATCACCTTTTGTGAGTCGTAGCTCTCCTTCCTCTCCATTAATCAAGGTGTTGATCACCACTTCTTGCTGACCACCGCTGCTGGTAACAATATTGAGGCTTTCAATATCAATGAACTGATCCACTTGGCTATCGTCGTCGGCATCAATGCCGATGGTCAAGGTGCCCTCAGCCTCACCACTTTCAGCGGTTTGCCATGAAATCGACACTTGCCCGTCTTTGATGAGCTGAGTTAAATCCTCGACAAACGAGAAGGTGTCTTGCGTGTCACCTTGGTTATCAAAATCGACAATGACATCGGTGTCAGTCCCATCGCCATCGGCAGACGATGGCATATCATCCAACGACCACTGGAATTTATCGCTACCGGTGCCTCCGATTAAGGTGTCTTCACCTCGTCCACCAATAAGGGTGTCATCACCGCCTTGACCATAGAGGATGTCATTACCTTCTCCACCCTCTAGGGTATCGTCGCCGCCGCGGGTATCACTCTCGACATTAAACAACGCGTGGTTATCTTTAATGTACTGGTAGAGCTCGATATCGGATGGCGCTGCGCCATTTTTCATTTCAAGGAATGTGGTTAACACGTCCACGCCCGATCCATTTGGTAGTGACTCAGGCCGTGTCAGGCCATTTTCATCCCAAGGCAGATTGTCAGTGTTAATGACATCGCCAAAGAGTATATCGTCACCGGCATTACCAATTACCTCATCATCACCGACCGGAAGCATATTGATCTCTTTAGCGCCTTCATCGAGTGCGGCACTCAGATCATTAGCTGTCTTGACGATTTCAACATCCCCAGTTGGCGCACTGACACTTCCCCAGTAGTCGCTCCACGTTCCTGACCCAGATACATTGGTGTTATCAAAGAACCTGAGGATATCGGCATTCACTCCATTTCCAATGCCGATAGCTCGAACAGTAGAGCTCTCAGCAAGTGACTCATATGCCTCAATAGAATCCCTTAATTCAAAGGACTCAGTCGTATTTCCTGAGTAATTACTGCTATTCGAAAGCGTCGGGTTACCGTCAGTTAGGAAGAATGACAAGTTTTCACTGTCCGCGTCCGAGTGCGTATTTATCCATGAAGACGCCTGATTAAAGGCCGCTTCGTAGTTAGTTCCCCCGTCAGACTGAAGAGAATCTATAACACGATCAACATACCAATCATGCTCCCATTCACTTAACTGGGTAAAGTTATCAATATTAATTGTTAAGCTCGCAGAGGAGTTAAAGTCTACCAATGCCAGATTGATCGTGCCTGGATGATCAGAAATATTCTCCAACATCGACTTCAACGACGTTTTCAACACATCGAGTCGCGATTCAGAACTTCCCAGCTCTAATGCATATCCCATGCTGCCTGATGTATCAACAATTAACGCGATATTGTAGTTTGTTGGTGCGGTCGAGTTATCTTCCACCCCTCCAATATCACTAAGAATAACATCATCACCTGAGCCTCCTTCAATTGTGTTATCACCATTAGGATCACTCGGTGGCAGCACGGTTGTGCCTGGTTGCGCCGTTGCATATTCAGGCAAGTCGACAGGGTTACCGTTTTCATCAACTTCTGCCGCACCGACGGTCACGGATAAATCAGGGGCACTTCCTTCTGGCAATTCAACCGTGACTGATAGCCCAGCGTCTGGATCTGATTGCAATGCGCCAATAGGCACTTGCCAATCGCCCGAATCAAGCTGCTCTCCCCCCGAAACGCTACCGCCATCCGGTATTCCTGAAATAATCATCGATGTGATTTGTTCAGAGCCATCACTGTCGTTCAATGTGACGTCGACGTTCAACTGCACAATATCGGCAACTTTGATGAGTTCGCCATTATCTACTTCATATTTACTATCGGCAAAGTAAATGGTTTCCACTTTATTTAGATCATGATGGGGGTGGCTTCCTTGTTCGTCTTGGTAAATAAGGCGTACCCACTCATTATTGTCGCGTAGCCCGATGCGATAGTCACTGCGGTTCCCTTGTAGGTAGACTGTATCGTCGCCATTGCCTCCATAATATACGGTTGTCGCTTCGGCATTCCGCGAAATAAGCGTATCGTTTCCACCTTTACTCTGTAGGGTGTAACTGCTCGCGGTGGTTCCGCCCACGATCAAATCATCCCCGGCGTTAGTGACTAAATGCTCGCCATGGGTTTGGTTAGACGCAAATTTGATTTCATCAAATTCATCGGTCGAGCTACCATCGTTCGCTTCCGCCAGCGCGATGAGATCATCTGCAGGATGAACGCCATCAGGTAACTCGGACAATGAAGCAGACACCGACAAACCACTCGAGAGCGGCAGTACAGAAATTGGAATATCTTCCGTAACGCTCGCCGTATCGCCATTACCATTCTCCGTGCTGGTTGCCGTCACTTGCAGGTTGATCTCGCCTTCATGCGGTTCAGGCACAGAGATGGAAAGATTAGATAGATCCCAGCCCTCAAGAGAGATAGAGCCGCTTTCAACAATCATCTCCTGGTTACCGTCGGACAGTGTCGATCCAGCTGGAATATCATCTAACGTGAGGCTCAGCGTCTCAGAGTTATCTTGATCTACCAAGCTCGCATTGATTGTTGGTAACTTAATCGGTTGGCCAGCGTGTCCTTCACCAGGTTCATTAATGGTGTAATAACCGCCTTTTTCATCGCCGTCGTAGTCCTTAACGCTTAAACCACCGTCTTCTAGTGCATCGACATTGGGCGCGAGATTAAAATTGCTGGTATTTAAGTCAACGGCATCATCACCGTCTACGGCGACTTCAATATCGAACCCACCCGGGCCACTTTGGTTATGGGTATAAACGTCTAACGAATAATAGCCACTTTCTGATGGCGTAAATTCGCCGCTGAATTGGCCGCTTTCACTTACACCGCCTGGAGAGGTACCTTGACTGCCATATCGCCCTTCGGCAATCACTTGACCACCGATAACAATCGCTGCACTGTCATCCGCATACCCGCCAAAGCTGTAGCTTTTACCTGCCTCTAAATAGATTAAGCCTGAAGTCAGCATCGCCTGACCACCGTCTAAACCTGAGCCGGTATCAACGGAGACATCTTCGGTTGTCGATTTAGCGTCTGCTTCCCCAGCACTGTTCATCGCATTCAACAGAGTTTCAGCATCGACACCGTTCCCATTAGGCGTGCCAACGTCAACTGAATCCCACGTTGAGACGTTAAGATTCATGGACACAAAGTCCAGATCAAGCGTACCTAGTGATAACTCAGGCGCATCAGCCACAGGCGTCACACTGATATTGAGTGTCGCTTCCGCGGTATCGCCATATTCATCTTGAACGATGTAGGTGATAGCTGGTACGTCACCACTCCAATGCTCTACCGGCGTGAATGTATAATCACCATTTCCGCCAATCGTAATTTCACCGACATCAGCGATCGTGGCTGAGTCACCAGCGGCGTGGGTTTCGCCGTTAATGGTGAAGGTGGTGACGGTGAGCGAGTCACCATCGGTATCGGTTGCATTACCGTCGTTTAGCACATTACCCGTTAATTCGACATCTTCATCTGTCGATGCCGATACATCGTCTGAGTCAGGCGCTGCGTTTATTATCGCGCTGTCGCTGCCTTCTGCCGAGGTGTTGCCGAACTGGTCTTCCAGCACCGCTGTCACGGTGAGGGTTTCACCTTCCGCTGGCGCATCGAACGAGGTCGCGACGCTGCCGTTGCTGATGTCGGTGTCGGCCAACACGATGTCGTTGGTGGTGGTGCCATCGCTGACGCTGATGGTGTCACCGGCCACGGCACCCGCTCGGTGTCGGCCAACACGATGTCGTTGGTGGTGGTGCCATCGCTGACGCTGATGGTGTCACCGGCCACGGCACCCGCTGGCAAGTCGACGTTGACGTCGACCTGGCCATCGAGCTCGTCACTGCTGATCACGCCATCATTGTTGGCGTCTTCGGTGATGGTGACCGTCGGCGCGCTGTTGTCCTCACCCGCCTGGGTGTCGAGCACGGCGCTGTCGCTGCCTTCTGCCGAGGTGTTGCCGAACTGGTCTTCCAGCACCGCTGTCACGGTGAGGGTTTCACCTTCCGCTGGCGCATCGAACGAGGTCGCGACGCTGCCGTTGCTGATGTCGGTGTCGGCCAACACGATGTCGTTGGTGGTGGTGCCATCGCTGACGCTGATGGTGTCACCGGCCACGGCACCCGCT
>NZ_MUFG01000027.1:0-54575 GCF_001996065.1 Salinivibrio sp. MA351
ATTACTTTATGTATTGATATATCATTAGCGCATCAGCTAGATAGTGACATAGATCACTATCAAGTCAATCTTGCCACTTACCGCCTTCGCGTTTGAATAGATTTTAATCTTCCCGGACAACAGGCCAAGATTGATGGACGCCCCACTCCGTCCAAGAGCCGTCATACACCGCAAGCGGATAAGCAAAATAGTGCTCGGCCACCGCGGCTAAGATACAAGCCGTCACGCCTGAACCACAGCTTGCTACGTTCAAACGTGTATCACTGAGGTGAGGTAAAACGATGTTACGTGCGATGTCTGAACTGATCACAAAACCGCGCGGATCGGTTAATTCGCTAAAAGGTAGGTTAATAGCACCGGGCATATGACCACTTCGTATACCTTCTCGAGGCTCTGGCACCTGTGCATAAAATCGTGTTTCAGGACGGACATCAATCACATTGATTGCGGCCAGCTTTTCGGCCAGCGTGTCGCCATCAATGTAACGATACGCTTTAAAATCGGCGTGGTAAGTTGCCTCGACACGCGGCTGAGGCGGTGTATTATCTATCAGCCCCTCTGATGCCATCCAAGCAGGTAGTCCGCCATCAAGAATAAATACATCCCGATGGCCCATCACTTTACACATCCACCACACGCGAGCGGCAGAGAATAAGCCTTGCGTGTCATAGACCACTAACGTGTCTTGCGAGGCAATACCTAGCGTTCCCATATGTCGCGCAAAACTCGTTTCATCCGGTAACATATGAGGTAAAGAGGAGGATTGATCTTTGACTGTATTATCGAAATCAAAGTAGACGGCACCCGGAATACGCCGTTGGCGCCACTCTTGGAAGCTATCTCGGGATACATCTGGCATAAACCAGCTAGCATCGACAGGAACGACGGTATCGAGGCGCTGAGCGAGCCATTCAGGGGTTACAAACACTGACATTTTGACGGTTCCTTTTCATCGTTGATTGGCGGATGACAACACTTTCACAAGATATTGACTTATCTCATCTAGTATCAGCCTAATTTTTTACTCATACTGAAAGCCTCGCACTAAAGATGCAACTCAATGAGGATATGAATGACGCCATCTCGCGTGATCTCAGGCGCTATTTTATTGTTTCCCACACTGCTACTAGCACCCACAGCGGCTTTTAGCGCGGGGGTCGGTGTAACAATTGAAAACGACAGTCCGTTAGGCGTTGATAATCAATACACCAGTGGTGTTTATGCGCACTGGCATGCGGATTGGTCCGATGATGTCACCACCACCGCTGTCACGCCCATTCGTTGGTTTGCTCAACAGCTACCGCTTAACGAACAAGCACGCCAAAGCTGGAGCATCGATGTTGGACAAATGATGTGGACGCCCAACGATATTGAATGGGAAACGCCCCATCCCAATGAACGTCCCTATGCCGGTTTGATTTTTATCGAGCCTGGCATTTATCAGCAGACATCAGAGCGGGTCGATAAGTGGTCATTTATGCTCGGAATGGTCGGCCCCGCATCGCAAACTGAAGAAGGACAATCTTACGTTCATGACCTCATCGACTCGCCCGACCCAAAAGGATGGGACTACCAAGTAGAAAACACGCCAGTGGCGCAGTTTGCTTATGAACGCCACCAGCTCCTGCACCGTAGCGAGAATCAAGAATGGGGAGTGACTGGACGTGCCGATATCGGTAACTTCCGCAGCGAACTCTCTACAGGATTGAGTTATCGTATTGGTCTTGATCTGGCTAATACCTTTGGCGGCATTAGCTTCGAGCCAGGCCGCCATTTAGACAGCCGTTTGTTCGACGCAAGCGAACAGGGCGCATTCTTTTATGCCGCGATGCAAGGCCGATATCGGGCCAATGACATCACCATCAATGGCGATAAACCGCCAGAGAATGCCGACATCGATATGACCCACTGGCAAGCAAGTGCTGCTACCGGGCTAGCATTTTACCAGCCTCGCTGGGGCACAGATATCAGTGTTGTTGTACACACGAAAGACTATAAGCAAGCTACCGATGACACCTATAGCTACGTATCTTGGACCGTGCATTATCGGTATTAACATCCATACTCTCGTTTCGCTTTCCGTCGCCACTATCGAGGTGTGGCGGCAACGGCTTGTTTAGGCGACTGACTCTTTCGTTTATCCGTGAGTTTCATCAACACCAATGACGCTAAAATCATCGCAATACCTAACCACTGTAACGGCTGTAACGTTTCATTGATCCACAGTACACCAAGGGTTACCGCCGTAAGCGGATTAAGAAACATAATGATAGATTGACGATTTGGACCAAGTACAGTGATCGAGCGAATATAGGCCCAGTAACCGACAGCAGTATTGAGTAAAATAACCCAAGCAAGTCCTGGTACGGCCTCCATGGTTATCGCCTTTGGCGGCCCCGCAAAGAGCCAAGCAAAAGGAATAAGCATGATGCCACCAAGGACTAACTGCCAAGCGGTTAATCCAAAAATGTCTTTCGCTTCCCAGCGCTTCATCCATAGTGTCGACTGAGCAACAAAAAATGTAGCAAGTAACATGGCACCTGCCCCTATCCAATCGATATTGGAAGATGGATTCAATAATAATACCACGCCGAAAAGCCCTAAAATCGCCAGCCCAAGTAGTTTAGGCTGAGGCCGTTTCCCTTCTGTTAACCACTGAAGCAGCATCAGTACCAAAGGTAAGGTCGCGCCTAAAGTCCCAGCGATAGCACCGGGTAGCCGATAAGCGGCAATAAAAAGCAGTAAAAAGAAAGCTGCGATATTAAAAAAGCTTACAGCAAGCATTCTCGGCAAACTTAAAGGTAAACCACGTCGACTGATCATCAGCATTAACAGGCCTGCTGGCAATGCTCGCCATACTGCCATCCAATAAGGGGAAAGATCTCCCAGAAACAGAGCAACCGCTGAATAAGTACTGCCCCAAAAAATCGGGGCAAGAATAGCGATAAAATAATGCATAACCTTTCTCTATGTATCTTCACGTAAAGATACAGTAGCTGTTATGTTAGTTGACATCAAGTATCTTAATAGTAAGAAAAATGTATTAGCGCTCAAAAAGACAACGCCATAGCGAGAAGGTGCTATGCTTATTTGCGTGATAAAACAGGGGGATAAAACAATGATCAATACTGAGAATGCGGTCGTTTTGTTGATTGATGTACAAGGCAAACTGGCACAAAAGGTAACAGGCAGCGAAGCACTACACCAAAAGCTGGCCCAACTAATGCGTGCCTGTCAGTACTTTGATGTGCCCGTGGTGTGGGTCGAGCAACTGCCCGATAAGCTCGGAGCGACCACTGCGAGTTTGGCTGAGTTAATCCCAACGGATACGCCCATTGCCAAGCAGACATTTAGTGCTTACGCAAACCCCGATGTTAAAAAACGACTCGATGATCTTAACCGTAAACAAGTCATCCTATGTGGCATCGAAACCCATATTTGTGTTTATCAAACAGCCTGCGATCTACTCAGAGCCCACTATCACGTTCACCTAGTCACGGATGCAACCTCATCCTGTGACGCGTCTCATTACCACACCGGAATTGCAATGATGCAGCAACATGGCGCCTGGATCACTTTGGTCGAAGCCTTGTTGTTTGAGTGGCAACAAGCAGCCGGCGGTTCAGACTTTCGATCTTTTTTAACGTTAATCAAGTAGAAAGCAAATAGATCTCTAAGTAATGGGCGTGAAGATCTAGGGGTTGAATACGTATACTCCTAAAATATCGAGTATTTATGAGATATAGATCGCACAGTAGGCGCTAACATTTTCATTAGTGGTCTAATATTATTCATGACGAATGTATGAAAGAGAAAGGAAGCACTATGTACAAACGACTACTCTCTGCAGCCCTATTAACGCTGTCTGCAGTCCCGGCCAGTGCCGATGACCATGGGTGTGGCAACGTCACGATTGCCGATATGAACTGGAATTCAGCGAGCCTGATTGCCAACATTGATCAGTTTATTTTAGAGCATGGCTACGGCTGTGATGCTGAACTCGTACCTGGTGATACCATGCCAACCGGCACATCCATGATAGAAAAAGGCGAGCCCGATATTGCACCGGAGTTTTGGAGTAACTCCATGCGTGAAGGCCTTCAGCGAGGTATTGACGAAGGACGTATACGCTATGCAGGACAAGCCTTTGTTGAAGGCGGCGAAGAGGGATTTTGGGTCCCTAAATACATGATCGATCAGCATCCCGAACTTAAAACCATTTCGGGCGTTAAAGCCAATGCCGATCTTTTCCCTCATCCCGAAGATCCGTCAAAAGCAGCCTTTTACGGATGTCCCGCGGGATGGAGCTGCCAAATTACCTCGGAAAATAATTTTAAAGCATTGGATCTCGCCGACAGTGGCTTTGAAATTGTCGACCCTGGCTCCGGTGCTGGCTTAGCCGGCTCCATTGCCAAAGCTTATGAACGCGAAGAAGCTTGGTTTGGTTACTACTGGGCACCGACGGCCGTGTTAGGCAAATATGAAATGGTTAAAGTCGATTTCGAAACGGGTACGGATGTCGAGCACTATAAGTCATGTATTACATCTGACGAGTGCATAACGTCGAAAGCAACAATGTATCCAGCCGCTGATGTTGAGACTGTCGTGACAGAACGCTTTGCTAAACGAGCTCCCGAGGCCATGGCCTATATAGAAAATCGTGGTTTTACCAACGACCAGATGAATGGATTACTGGCATGGATGGAAGATAACCAGGCTGACGGTGAATATGCGATGATCAATTTCTTAATTAATCATGAAGACATTTGGACCCAGTGGGTGCCAAATGAGGTGGCGAGCAAGGTAAAAGACGCGTTGTAACTCAAAAACCCGCACAGTATTGCCACTGTGCGGGATTTCTTTTAGCAGTATAGGAATAATAACAATGGCGACTTCATGGCTAACGGATGTGCCAGAAATGAGCAGGCGCGATCTGCTCACCATCCGACAAACACTGGATGGTGCCTATCGGAATTTTTCTCGCGAATATGGCGAAGGTATCGAAGCCTTTTTTGACCCCCTCCTCCACTTTCTTGTTTGGTTCGAAGACTTACTCCTTGCCACACCTTGGTGGCTGGTGATTGCCGTACTTGCCGGTATCGCGTATCTCGCCAGTCGCTCTTGGAAGCTCCCTGCGGCTGTGGTTGTTTCTTTCACTCTAATTGCTTACTTAGGGATGTGGGAAGATACCATGAGCACCATGAGTATCATTTTGGTCTGTACGCTTGTCGCGATAGGTGTCGGTGTACCTATCGGGATTGCGATGGCGAAGTCCAATCGGACCCAAGCGGTGGTTACGCCACTCCTTGATATCATGCAGACCATGCCCGCTTTCGTATATTTAATTCCTGTCGTGATGCTACTGGGCATTGGTAAAATTCCGGGGGTCATTGCCGTCGTGATTTACGCCATTCCACCGGTCATCCGCTTAACGAACCTTGGGATTAGGCTGGTCGATAAAGATGTGCTTGAAGCAGCGACTGCGTATGGCGCCAATGGCGTTCAGCGCCTTTTTCAGATTCAGCTACCACTGGCAATGCCCACCATTATGGCCGGCATTAATCAAACGATTATGATGGCACTCGCCATGGTCGTGATCGCCTCGATGATCGGTGTTTCTGGCTTGGGTCAACCCGTTCTTAAATCGATCACTAACCAATATTTCACCTTGGGCCTGCTCAATGGCCTCGCGATCGTCGTGATTGCTATTATTTTCGATCGCGTCTCGCAAAGCTATGCCAAGCGATCACAGCAGCACTTAAAAGGAGGTGATCATGACTGATTCTGAGCAGAACACCTTGATCGAAATTCACGGTCTTTACAAAGTGTTTGGCAACCATCCGCGTAAGCTCATGCCCGATGTTAAAGCAGGTAAAAGCAAAGACGCATTGCTACAAGAAACAGGACATACTATCGGACTTAGTGACATCAATCTGTCTATTCGGCGCGGTGAAGTGTTCGTCATCATGGGCTTATCTGGCTCAGGAAAATCAACACTGATTCGCCATTTCAATCGTTTGATCGATCCGACAGAAGGTGAAATTCGCATTGATGGCACGGATATAATGCAGTACTCACAAAAAGAGTTGCAGCAATTTCGTCGTCATAAAATGTCGATGGTTTTCCAGCGATTCGGCTTGCTTCCTCACCGTACTGTCAAAGAAAACGTCGGTTTTGGTCTTCGCATTCAAGGAGAAGCCAAAGCACTGCGAGATGAAAAGGCACAACAGTGGCTCTCTACGGTTGGCTTAGAGGGCTATGCTGACCAATACCCTGCCCAGTTATCCGGTGGGCAACAGCAACGCGTCGGTTTAGCACGGGCCTTGTGTACGGATGCGGAGATCCTATTGATGGACGAAGCGTTTTCTGCACTGGATCCGCTCATTCGCAGTGAGATGCAAGACCAACTCATTGAGCTACAAGAAAAGCTGCATAAAACGATTATCTTTATTACCCATGATCTCGACGAAGCGTTACGTCTTGGTGATCGTATTGCCATTTTACGGGACGGTAAGCTGGTACAAGTGGGTGAGCCGGTTGATATTCTACTTCAACCAGCAGACGACTATGTCGAAGCATTTGTTAAAGACGTCAACCGTGCTCGAGCCCTAACCGTTGAAACCGTGATGCAGCCGCAAATCTGTCGTATCAGTGCGACCACAATTGGTGATGCCATTCAGCAGATGCGCCATCAAAAAGTTAATTATGGCTACTACATTACCGAGGAGGGTTACCAAGGTACCTTGAGCCAAAAAGCACTGAGTGACAAAGATCCAAGTGGCCATATCGAGGCTAGCTTACTTGAGGATGTTCCCGCGATTGATCAAGATTCTTTGCTCGAGAGTGTGATTCCAGATACCTTGGAGTCGAAATGGCCACTGCCCGTCTTCGACGATCATGGGGAGCTTATCGGGCATCTCTCACGACAGACTGTTGCCAACATTCTCAGCGAAACAGGAAAAAGCGCGACCGAAACGTTATCCACAAACCCGCCCCAAAAAGCGAGCTAATTATATCAATGCGCCCTACCTATAGGGGCGCATTAACCCAGCTGACCGATCAGTTTCAGACGTGACGACGAAATAGCGAATCGTGATCACCTAGCGCCCTGTTGTCCGGGAGCTAGGTGTTTCGAAAATAGATATGATTACGTCTTATTCACTCGTTCAAAACCAGCGGCAAGATCAGCGATTAAATCCTCCACCTGTTCGAGACCAATATGCAGTCGAACGAGTGTCCCACTGAAACTCACTTTAGCCACGGGCCGGATCCGATTAAGCTGTTCGGGTTGATTGGCAAGTAACAAAGACTCGTAACCTCCCCATGAATAAGCCATGCTAAAGTACTTCATAGAGTCGCAGAATGCTTCTAATTGTGTATCGGACAAACGTTCCTTAAAAACGAATGAGAACAGTCCGTTACTGCCACTAAAATCACGGGCAAAATAGCGATGCCCCGGACAATCAGTGAATGCGGGATGAAGCACTTTCGCCACTTCAGCCTGCTCATTCAGCCAGTTGGCAACATGTAACGCATTTTCTTGATGTTGCGCTAGCCGTACATCGAGCGTTCTCAGTCCTCGCGCCGCCTGGTAGGCAGTGTCAGGATCAACGGTTTGTCCCATCAAGTAGGCACGCTCTCTCAGCGTTGGCCAACAGCGCGCATTGGCGACGGCGGTGCCTAGCATATTATCTGAATGACCAATAATGTACTTGGTGCCAGACTGAATAGAAATATCGACACCCTGTGTTAACGGCTGGTATAAGCGACCTGCCGCCCACGTATTATCCATCATGATCACAGCATCTGGGGCGCGATTGCGAACCGCTCGCACAATGGCTGGCGTATCGTGCACTTCCATGGTGTACGATCCGGGTGACTCTAAGAACACGATACGTGTATTCGGCTTGATACGATGACTAATCTCGTCACCTTCAAGTGGGTCAAAATACTCGGTCTCGATCTGCATGTCGGCCAGTATTTTCTCACAAAAGTCCTGAGTAGGCTCATACGCCGAACCCGATACCAGTATGTGATCGCCCGTTTTAACAAATGCGAGAATACTGTTAGCAATCGCCGCCGCGCCACACGGAAATAACGCACAACCTGTTCCCTGCTCAAGCTCTGTCATTGCGTCTTGCAGCGAAAAGTGAGTGGTCGTACCTCGTCGGCCATAAAACAGCGTTTGTTGGTGACGATTTGCAACCGCGTGTTTCTTTTCTGCTAATGAATCAAAAATGATTGAAGAAGCGCGTTGTACGACTGGATTAACCCCGCCTAAGGTGTAGCCTTTTTGGCGTCCAGCATGGATTAGCTGCGTACGATTTTGTTTCTTTTCCATGGCTCACTCATCCTATGTTGCCCATATCTCTAGCCTAAGCGTTTCGCCAAAAGCAGTAAAGACATTTAGACGTCCATATTGTAATTTTCTATCTATCGATTCAACGATATGTCATCGCGCTAAACGCTAAGCCATCGCGGTTAGCGAAGCGTGTCTAGGTTGATGACTACCCACTCCGCATTTTAGTTCGAACACTAAACAGATCACATTTTTATCTATTTGACTGGAAACACAATGTAAGTGTATATACATTGTATATATAATTGATAGGCTAAAAAATATGGCAAAAAAAGAAAAAGTTAAAAAAGACAGCCAATTACTGATACGAATCAATAGTGAGCAACGTGATGCGTTTCTGCAAACATGTGACGAGCTTGATACCTCAGCGGCTCGAGAAGTCAGACGGTTTATCAAACAATTTTTAAAAGACCACGAAACAAAAAAAGAATCATAACATCCAGTTTACGGTGCAACTTGCCGGTACCCGACCACAGCATTGAAGCTGTATTGCAGTGGCAAACGCTTCGGCAATCTATATTTGAGGAGAGAAAATCATGGCGAAAGTATCAAAGAAAGATCTGAAAAAATCGATCAAGAAAACCAAAGCAAAAGTTGCGAAACAAGAAGGCAAGCTGAAAAAATTGAAAAAGCAACTAAAGCAAGCCTAAGCCACGTTTAGTTAAGCAATAAGCATAAAAAAAGCTCGGGGATTTCCCGAGCTTTTTGTTTGTTATGGCCACGCTTTATTGGCGCTGCGCTTACGTTTCAGCGCGTCCGATTTTAATCCTCAATTTTCTGCTTCACCCTCAGGTGACGATAAAACGGGCTCAACAGTAAACCGGCCTACATCCACACCGATCACTTTCACTTGCTCACCAGGCTGCAGGATAATATCCCCTGCGTTAGCACTCAGTTGCAATTGCCATGTCACTCCAGAGTACTTGGCCGACGACAGTTGTTCGCGACTTAATGGTGAAGTCAGAGCGAAGGTCAGTCCAATAAAGTCACTATGACGATTGTCCGGACTACGTTCTTTATGCTGTAACCGTTTAAGCGGTCGCCACAGCGCTAAGGTAAGTAATCCTGCGCCGATGCCAGTACCACTAAACAATGCGGTCACGGTTTCGGGCAAGACCCCAATCATGGCCAGTAACCCAACTAAAACCGCAGCACACCCGGTTGCTAATAAGACAATCGTTGACAAACCGAGCAGCCAAACTTCAGCAGCTAACAACAGTAGACCAATGATAATAGTTAACTCTGCAAGATAGTGACTCACGTATTTACCCTAACTGCTTTTTGTTTTGTTGAGCGATTCAATGATGGTCATCGCTTCTGCAACCACGTTCGCAGCTCCCGTGCCCGAATCAGGCAACAAGACGACCGACGACTCTTTGGCAATTGCTTGTTTCGCGCGAATTGCTTTCTCTGCTAAATCAAGCTGAATCGCTTTTTGACCTTCTTCGGTGATAGCTCGTGTCCCGACAATTTCAAGCGCTTCGGCTTGAGCTTGAGCGACGGCTAGAATGGCTTGCGCTTCACCCTCCGCATTCAGAATTTGTTCCGCTTTTTCCGCTTCTGCCGCTAAAACCCGTGACTGCTTCTGACCCTCTGCCACGTTAATATCTGATTGACGAGCCCCTTCAGACTCAAGGATCACGGCACGTTTCTCACGTTCGGCCTTCATCTGACGCTCCATTGCTTCGAGCACCGACCGTGGAGGATCAATATCTTTTATCTCGTAACGAAGCACTTGTACACCCCAAGGCTGAGCCGCTTCGTTGATGGCCGAGACAATGGCAATGTTCAAGCTTTCACGTTCTTCAAACGTTTTATCCAGCTCCATTTTACCTACTTCACTACGCATGGTGGTTTGCGCAAGTTGCGTGACGGAATAGACATAATCATTCACGCCATAGCAGGCTTTAAAGGGATCAAGCACTTTAATATAGAGTACACCGTCCACACCCAACGAAATGTTGTCACGCGTAATCGCAGACTGACTAGGCACATCATACGCTTGTTCTTTCAAAGTCCGTGTATACGCCACACGGTCGATAAAGGGAACAATGACGTTGAGCCCAGCTTCCATTGTTTTATAGTACTTACCAAACCTTTCAACCACATAGGCAGTATTTTGTGGCACAAACGTAATGGCACTGCGCAGTACGACAATCACTAAGATCGCCAGTACTATCCATACGCCAATAAAACTCGATATTTCAAAAAAAACGTTATCCATTAAGGGATCCTATGACTGTCGCTAACACGACGCTGATAGAGGGTGACAATGACTCAGACATGACGACAACGCTTGCATGCCTGAAGTTTAAGCATACGCCAATGCCAGTGTAGAAAGACAGATAACGATGGTAAATTTGACACTCGTCTCACTCAGATCGCTTTTTCCCCTCTTTTTATCTCGATTGAACGACATGACTC
Source organism: Salinivibrio sp. MA351 (assembly GCF_001996065.1). Lineage (NCBI taxonomy): Bacteria > Pseudomonadati > Pseudomonadota > Gammaproteobacteria > Vibrionales > Vibrionaceae > Salinivibrio > Salinivibrio sp. MA351. Next base: position 10,784 of record NZ_MUFG01000027.1, read on the forward strand.
TCTGAGCGTGATCCCACTTTTGTAAAAGCCTGTCGCAACGATGGCCATATCATTGGAAAAAGGATTTTACCTTATCTTTTTTTGGGTGTACTCTTAGACCTGTTCAACCGTGTTGGTTGGCGGTGCTCATTACCGTTGACACCTTGACATACAGTGTCAAAAAATGAGCAAACTAACGCGCAAACAACGCGTAGTCCTGTTGAAGCTGTTTTTGAGCTTTAATAATCGGAAATTTATGCAGCAATTGAATATAGATACATCGAAACACCCCACCGTTAGGCTGGAAAGTTAGTTGTCCTGAAGATATTCGCTACATTTGCCCATAGAGTCGATTAACGGCACTCGCGTCACTGCAACACCTAGTTAATATATTCAGGAGACACCATGTCCAAAGCTAATGGTTCCGTTAAGTGGTTTAACGAAGAGAAAGGTTTCGGTTTTATCCAGCAAGAGAACGGTCCAGACGTATTCGTTCACTTCCGTGCTATCGTTGGTGAAGGCTTCCGCACACTAGCAGAAGGCCAGCAGGTTGAGTTCGATATCGAGCAAGGTCAAAAAGGCCCACAGGCTGCGAACGTCGTTCGCCTGTAAGCCAAACCAAATTTAAGAAGAAAGGCGCTCATCAGAGCGCCTTTTTTTATACCTGTCATTTAAAGTTATTACACTAAGCTACATTGATATCGCATTCAGCCCCTATGCGAGTAGACGCTCTTGTTGCTATCCACTAGGCTGTGAGTACATCATATTGTCAGGAGGACGTATGCTATCTCCGTGCTTGATTGTCGACGATCATGAGATGATCCGAGACACGATTGGATTAATGGCACAGGCACTCGGTATTAAATCAGTGATCACCGCAGCAGACGGCGCCGAGGCGATATCTCGCGCCTATCATGACGAGCCGAGCCTTATCATTACCGATTTACAAATGGATCCTATCGATGGTTTAGAAATGTTGCGTCTCATGCGAAGTGGCCGCTATCATCTACGCCACGACACACCCATCATTATTCTGACCGCAAACGCTTCTAAAGCCGTGATCAGCGAGTGTATCCGCTTTGATGTTGACGCGTTCATGATAAAACCTGTTAAAAAGCAAGACCTTGAAAATCGTGTCAAGCAACTGTCCAAACATACCAAGGCGAAAAAACCCCCACAGTTCTATTTCGAGATGTACCAGTCTGATCCGGCCAAATCGACAGAGTTCGAGCACAATGGTGCGGTTGTGTTTACGGAAGAAGAACAACAGCAAATCGAATGCATCACCGAACCTGTAGAAGAGACGCCGATAGCGCCTGATACACTAGGAGATGTAAAGGCATCACCGCAACCCTCTAGTGAGCCCAAAGATCGCAAATTTATACGCTGGCAAGAGAAGTACACAGTCGGTCATCAAGAATTGGATAACAGCAATAAGCAATTGTTGGCTATTATCAACGATACCTACGAGGCCATTGCTTACCATCACGATGATGATGACAAAGCTGACTTCGATGCCTTAGCTCAACGTTTCCGTGACTACATCGCTTCGCACTTTCTGCTAGAAGAAGATATTCTTGAAGCACGCGCCTACCCCAAATACAAAGAGCATGCAGCCATCCATCAACGCCTAGCGCGACAGGCTCAATATGTACTGCTTCAGTGCCAGGCCGATCCCACGCTCTATCGCTCCGAGTTTTTTAAATTTCTACGCTATTGGTGGATTCATCACGTGGTTCACGAAGACACGAAATATCGCGACTTCCTGGTACAAGGTCTTTAATACTTGCGTCCCGACTCACAGCCTTGCTCAGCGCTGTGAGTCTGCCCTACATCCACAACTTACCATCCACTAGACAGCAAAAGCAGTCTGTTTAGCAAACCATCGTATCGATTGGGAACCTGCCCACACCTTTAGGCCAGTAAATGTTNCGTTGTCCACGAAGACACGAAATATCGCGACTTCCTGGTACCAGGTCTTTAATACTTGCGTCCCGACTCACAGCCTTGCTCAGCGCTGTGAGTCTGCCCTACATCCACAACTTACCATCCACTAGACAGCAAAAGCAGTCTGTTTAGCAAACCATCGTATCGATTGGGAACCTGCCCACACCTTTAGGCCAGTAAATGTTACGCCTCGAAACACTTACTTTAATAAAAAATTTAACAATATAAATATACATATAAATCATTAACTTAATTGTTATTGACAGGCCGAACACAAAAATTTGGGGTTGATAAACCAAATCAATCGCCTATTATATAAAGCGAATTCGTTAGAGCACAAAACAATTATGTGGCGATCAAAAACGACAGATACGGCAGTGCTGGATTCTGAAGTACTCGACCGTAAACAGACAAAATCTAACACGCAGTTCGTGTTTCGTAAGCCTGCCATCGGCGATGGTGGCAACATTTATCGACTAATCACGCAATGCCCGCCGCTAGACGTGAACTCCGCTTACTGTAATTTTTTACAGGCGACGCATTTTAAAGAAACGTGTGTTGTTGCAGAGCGAGAAGGCGATGTGCAGGGCTTCATCTCCGGTTATATCCGCCCTGAGCAGCCAGATACCTTTTTCGTCTGGCAAGTTGCGGTGTCGCCAAAAGCACGTGGTGAGGGGCTTGCCCTATCGATGATTGAGGCGCTACTGGCTCGCAAAGTCGCGCAAAACGTTCACTTCATCGAAACCACAATCACAGAAGACAACGCCGGTTCTTGGGCGCTGTTTAAAAAGGTAGACCGCCTCTATGGCTCTGGTGGTCAACGCTCAGTGTTCCTTGATGAACAAGAGCATTTCAACGGTGAGCACGACACCGAATACCTTTTCCGAATTCCACTCAAAAAATAACAGGATGAGTTATGGATATCTTTAAGTCGCAGGAATCAAATGTTCAATGTTATGCCAACAACTTTCCCGTTGTATTTGAGAGCGCAAAAGGCTGTTGGATGACTGACGTAGACGGTAAGCGCTACCTTGATTTTCTAGCCGGCGCTGGTTCACTGAACTATGGACACAATAATCCGACGCTGAAAAAAGCGCTGATCGAGTATATCGAGAAAGACGGCATTACACACGGCCTAGACATGTATACAGAGGCGAAAGCACGCTTTCTCGAAGTATTTAAAAATCACATCTTGGCCCCACGTGGTTTGGACTACAAGTTCCAATTCACAGGCCCTACTGGTACCAACGCTGTGGAAGCGGCAATGAAGCTAGCTCGCAAAGTGACTGGGCGTTCAAACATTGTTTCTTTTACTAATGGCTTCCACGGTTGTACTTATGGTGCACTCGCGGTGACAGGTAACCATCACCATCGTGGTGGCGGCGGTATTCCAGTCAATAATTCAGTCACGCGTATTCCGTATGACGGCTATGCGAACGTTGATGGTCTCACCTTGTTTGAGACGATGCTTAATGACGCTTCAAGCGGGTTAACCGGTGGTGATAAACCTGCCGCTGTATTACTTGAGGTCGTTCAAGGTGAAGGTGGCTTAAATGCCGCATCTAATGAATGGTTACAACGCTTACAAACTATCTGTAAAGCACACGATATCCTGGTGATTGTCGATGATATTCAAGCAGGTTGTGGGCGTACGGGGACTTTCTTTAGCTTTGAGCCTTCAGGCATCAACCCTGATATTGTGACCTTGTCCAAATCCATTGGTGGTTACGGCTTACCTATGGCAGTCGTTCTACTCAAACCTGAGCTAGATCAATGGGCACCGGGTGAGCATAACGGTACATTCCGTGGTAACAACCATGCCTTTGTGACCGCTGCCGAAGCCATCGAAACCTATTGGCTAGATGATCAGTTCCAAACCCATATTCAAGCGCGTGCGGATCAGCTCAACAAAGTCCTGCAAGATATGCTTGCTAAAAATAGCGACTTATTTGAGATCATCAAAGGACGAGGATTGATGCAGGGTATTGCCTGTAAGAACGGTGATATTGCCGACGACATTACCAGCTTGTGCTTTGATAATGGCATGATCATCGAAACAGCCGGCCCAGAAGACGAAGTGATTAAATTCTTCTCTCCGCTGACCGTCAGTGAAGCTGAAATGGAGAAAGGCTTACAAATTTTCGTTAAGTCCGTTGAGCAGTACAAGAAAGAGAAGCTCAAAAAAGCATCATAAAGACATAACGAATAGACAAATAATAAGGAACAATCATGATTGTCCGCACATTAGAAGAATGTCAAAACAGTGATCGCCGCGTGGTCGCAGAAAATTGGGAAAGCGTACGCATGTTGCTACGTGATGATAACATGGGATTTTCATTCCATATCACCACCATTTATGCGAACACAGACACGCATATCCATTATCAGAATCATCTAGAATCAGTCTATTGCATGTCTGGTGAGGGTGAGATTGAAACGACTGACGATGGCAAGGTTTATCCAATCAAGCCCGGCACGCTGTATATTCTAGATAAACATGACGAGCACCAGCTACGCGCAAATAAAGGTGTTGATATGGTCATGGCCTGTGTGTTCAACCCGCCCATCACAGGGAAAGAGACACACGATGAAAACGGTGTTTATCCATTAGTCGATTAACCGTCAAGGGGCAGCGGGATGCTGCCCCTGTAAACCCAATCGACCTTTTTGTTCATAAAGCCCACAAGGAGCTCACATGAATCATACCGTTGAAAAGATCGGCGGTACGTCGATGTCAGCCTATGACGCTGTCATGGATAACATCTTTTTGTACCCGTCAAACCCATATAACCGAATTTTTGTTGTTTCTGCTTACGCTGGCATCACGGATGCATTGCTGGAGTGTAAGCGTTCGGGTAAACCAGGCATTTATCGCTTACTCGCCGCGAACAACCCAAAATGGCGCGATGCGATGGATGAGCTAGAACAGCGTATGCTATTGATTAATAGCAACATGTTCCCTGACCCTGTTTTTCGTGAGCGTGCCGATAATTTTATTCGCCAGCGAATGGAAAAAGCGCATAGCTGTATCGAAGGCATACTCGAAACCTGTAACTATGGGCAGTTTTCTCTGGAAAGCTATTTGCCGCAAGTCCGTGAGTTCCTGTCGTCAATTGGTGAAGCACATAGTGCACACAACTCGACGCTGCTCCTCGAAAGTGTTGGCATCAACTCACGATTTGTCGACCTGTCTGGCTGGGACAATCCGGATGAAGGCAAAGGTGATCTCAATACAGTCATCGCCAATGCGATGGACGACATTGATTTCAGCAATGAGCTGCCCATCGTTACCGGCTACGTCTACTGTGATGAAGGTCTGATGAAGACCTACGACCGCGGCTACAGTGAAATGACCTTTAGCCGAATTGCAGTGCTGACTAAGGCAAGCAGCGCCGTGATTCATAAAGAATACCATTTGAGCAGTGCAGACCCCCGCATTGTCGGCCCTGAACGTGTACAGCCAATGGGCCTCAGCAACTACGATGTGGCTGACCAACTGGCAAACCTTGGTATGGAAGCGATTCATCCTAACGCGGCCTCTGGCATGCGCGCTGTAGGTATTGAACTGGTCGTTAAAAATACCTTTGAACCTGAGCATGCTGGTACGGTGATCTCTCACAAATACCGTCCAAAGGACAATGAGATCGAAATCATTGCTGGCCGTGACAAAGTGCTTGCGCTACACATTTTTGACCAATCAATGGTCGGACATTGTGATCAAGTCAGTTACGACGTGATGGAAATCATTCGTGAAGAGAACGTTCAGCTAATCAGTAAAGAGATGAACGCTAACTCCATTACTTACTACTTAGATGGTAAGACCGCGAGCCAAGATAAGGTCATCAATCGGGTTGAAAAGCTATATCCAAAAGCGAAGATTACCGGTGAAATGGTCGCACTGATTTCTGTTATCGGCAGCCGTATCGACTCAAACCAAACAATGAGTAAAGGGATGCTTGCGCTACTTGATGCGGAGATCAACCCTAAAGCGGCTCACTCTTCAATGCGCGATGTGGATGTGCAATACGTTGTCCTTGATAAGTATTACCATGCCGCTATCTGTGCATTACACGCTTGCTTTATTGAAAAGCCCGCACCAAAACCGACAGTGCGTGCTGCATAACCTAGCAGCAACACATTGTGAGTTTGAAAATGCCTCCAACCTGGGGGCATTTTTATGCGCACTTTTCGCGTAGTTGGGCAAGCTTACCCTTATAAACCACCAGCCTAATGTTTAATCATTATTGATAATGCCTAGATAGAAGGTAAAATGCCGCACTTTATTTGGTTAAGTGTTCTTCGTTTATGATCGACCCTAATTTGCTTCCTGTTTACTTAACAGCCGTTGCCGCGCTGCTATTCGTCCCCGGGCCAGATATGTTATTGATTATTAGCGCGAGTCTTAGCTATGGTCGACGGGTCGGTGTTGCCGCGAGTTTAGGCAACGCTACCTCTGGACTGATTCTTACCGTATTAGCGGCCACTGGCGTTTCAGCCGTGATTGCAATGTCCCCGATTGCGTTAACGGTTCTCCAGTATGTTGGTGCAGCGTATCTACTCAAAATGAGTATTGATACGTGGAGAGCATCACCTGCTGAAAGCGAAGCGGTACAGTATCAACAAAAAATGGGGCGCTATCTCTATAAGCGTGCCGTGATGACGAACCTGCTCAACCCTAAAGCGTTACTCTTTTTTGTTTTATTCTTGCCGCAGTTTATCTCACAGCAGATACAAGCATCATCGAGCACTCAGCTATTAACGCTCGGCCTTCTACTTAATGCACTCGGCCTTGCGTTTAATATCATACTGGTCGCGATCGTAGGTAAACTTGGTAAGCAGATGCTGACCAACACCCACATTCAAAGCTATCAACACAAAATTATGGCCATCGTCTTTGCATTATTGGCTATTTGGCTTTTTACTCAGCAGTTATCTGTATAGCGAGCTCCGCAGCGAAGCGGTAAGCCTGCAAAGAAGAAAATCCAGCAATCAACAAACGTGAACTTAGACATCAAACTTTGTCATAATGGTCGCTCAGCTATCAATAGGAGAACGTGTAATGGATGAAAACACCGCCACGCTACTTAACTTGCGTGTTATAGAAGTTAGCGATTATCAACCCTTAGCAGAGTTGATGGACCTTGTCTTTCCGGATGTCGGCGGTGCTTGGCCAAAAAGCACGATCATGCAACTGGTAACGGCCTTTCCTGATGGCCAGATATGCATTGAAGATAACGGTAAAATCGTCGCCGCTGCCCTCACACTCAAAGTCTCTTACAACCGTTTTTCTCTCCCTCATACTTATAGCGATATCATTACTGACGACGGCGTAGTGTTTCATGATGTGAAAGGTGATGCGCTTTACGGGTTAGATGTGTTCGTGCATCCGGACTACCGCGGGCACCGCTTAGGACGTCGTCTCTATGAGGCGCGCAAAGATCTTTGCCAAGCATTAAATCTAAAGGCAATTCTAGCGGGTGGGCGCATTCCTGGTTATCACAAACATACCGATGTGTCAGTGACTGACTACATTAACAAGGTAAGACGTAAAGAGATTCACGATCCTATCCTCTCGTTTCAGCTGTCTAATGACTTTGACGTCAAACGGCTAATGAATCGTTATTTGCCCGAAGATGATAAATCCGCAGGTTACGCAACATTATTGGAGTGGGATAACTTCTTTTATGAGGAAGACGCATCATCGGTGCACGATATTGATAAGACCATTGTGCGCCTCGGGGTTGTGCAATGGCAGATGCGCCACGTGTTATCCGTTGACGACCTGCTCAACCAAGCCGAGTTTTTTGTTTCTTCTTTAGCCAATTATCAATCGGACTTTGCCCTATTCCCGGAGTTTTTCTGTGCACCGTTAATGGGGCTTGCACCAGATAAACGCTCGGTGGAGGCGATACGTTTTCTTAGTGAGTTTACCCAAGCCATTAAACAACGCTTTTCTCAGCTTGCGGTGACTTACAACATCAATATTATCGCAGGGAGTATGCCCGTCCTCGAAGATGGCAAGCTCTACAATGTGTCTTACCTGATGCATCGAGACGGCAGCATTGACGAACAGTACAAAATCCATATCACGCCACATGAGCAACGAGACTGGGTGATCGATGGCGTGATACAGTAAAAGTTATCGAAACCGACGCAGGCCGCGTTGGCATTCTTACTTGTTATGATGCGGAATTCCCAGAGTTAGGGCGGATCCTTGCCGAGCAAGGGGTACAGATTTTATTTGTTCCTTTCTGGACAGATACCAAAAATGGTTATCTTCGAGTCCGTTTGTGCGCTCAAGCTCGCGCAATTGAAAACGAATGTTATGTTGCTATTGGTGGTAGTGTCGGCAACTTGCCCCGTGTCGATAACGTTGATATTCAATATGCCCAGTCGGCGGTCTTTTCACCGTCTGATGTGTATTTCCCTCACGATGCGACACTCGCAGAGGCGAACGCAAACACTGAGATGATGATCTTCGCGGATGTTGACCTTGATAAGCTCAAAATGCTGCATGAACGAGGCTCAGTCACCAACTTGAAGCACCGCAGGCCTAAGCTCTATGCCAGTCATTTAAGCCAAGAATAAGCCAAAGCCCGGTGACTCAGGCAAGGGCCATTTAGACGCCAAGAGAGCATGATTCGTGTCTATCGCACTGACTTTGTCCAAGGTCAGTGCATTTACTGGTGCAAAGGAACACTCTCTTGATAGAATTACCCCGTATCTGCGAAAGCGTTATTAAGAGAGATTCCCAATGGGACGAAGTTTTGAAGTTCGTAAAGCGTCAATGGCCAAAACCCAAGGCGCAAAAATTAAGGTTTACTCAAAATACGGTAAAGAGATTTACGTATGTGCTAAAAATGGTGGCTCAGATCCAGAGAGTAATCTATCACTGCGCCGCTTGATGGAAAAAGCCAAAAAGGATCAAGTGCCTGGGCATGTCATTGACAAGGCACTTGATAAAGCTAATGGCTCTGGTGGTGAGAACTATGAAGTAGCTCGGTACGAAGGATTCGGCCCTGGTAGCTGTGCGGTGATTGTTGATTGTTTAACCGACAACAACAGCCGTACCTACATGGATGTTCGCCAATGCTTTGTCAAAAATGATGCGAAAATTGGTACACCGGGCGCGGTGTCTCATATGTTTGAACATCAAGCGGTGTTTCAATTTCAAGGTACAGATGAAGAAGGCACGCTGGAAGCCCTGGTCATGGCTGATGTGGATGTTTCCGATATCGAAGCAGACGAAGGGATGATTACGGTTTTCGCGCCTCATACAGAGTTTTTCAAAGTGAAAAATGCGCTGAGCGACTTTCTTGGCGACACGCCGATTGATCTTGAGGAGATCACCTTTGTCCCTCAAATCGATACTGAGGTCAGTGGCGATGATGTTGAACGTTTTGAAAAGTTCCTCGACATGCTTAATGATTGCGACGACGTACAAAACGTCTATCACAACGCTGAGCTAGTATAGTTCCGTGCTTGACACACTAGAGCGCCTCACCTCAGAGATGGCGCTCTATTTTTCATCAAGTTGGGTTAATAACATTTGTGAGAACAACGCCCAACTCTGACGAAACCGATCCTCGCCTTGCGATAAATAGCTTTGTAAGCCCGCCCCGAGAAAGAAAGCGTCCACTACCCGAATTGCCGTATCTATCTGATACTGCGGAATCTTCCCTTGATAAAAGTACTCAATTGCTCGGGTATATTCGGTTAAGCCGTGCTGAGAAAAACGTTGTATTGCCGCACGAAATTGCCCATCAAATAATGCTTGAGTCGTGAAGCTATACATCGCCTTCATCGCATAAGGCTCGCATTGCATGGTCAGGTATAAGGTATCGCCTGTCACCGCTAAATAACTTTCAAAGTCTTCGAAATTAGCCGGTTCAGCCACGGCTAAAAACATCGAAATGAGCTCATCCACAGCCGCATATTTTACTGCATCAAGATTATCAAAGTGATGATAGAGCGCGCCTTTGCTGATCCCCGCTTTTTTACCCAACTTTGTTGCTGTGAGTGCCGCAAGCCCTTCATTACCAACGATTTCCAATGTGGTTGAAAGAATATGTTGCCGCATCGCCCGCGACGCAATTTCATGCTTATTCATCGTTATTTGATCAAATTTGAAAGTCCAGGTGAAAAAATAAAACATACCGAATGTTCATTCAAATATTTACGCGCAAAATGTGACCGATAACCGAATGATTTATCGACAGCTATGCGTGCCAAAAAAGGATAAGTGAAAGTCGATGTTGTAAAATAACAGCCGAGCACGCAAAGACAGGTGCGGTCTCTGTGTCTACAATAACAAGAGGAAAATCAACGAAAGTCGGATAGGAACGATGAAAAGATTATGGGCTTTATTACTGATTATGAGTGTCTCGGTATCCGTGAATGCCAAAACGACTTATGTGGTAGGCGTACAGAGCTTTTCTCAGTATTATCCCTTTTCAGCGTATTCTAATCGCAGTTATTCAGGGTTTAATCGCGAGTTACTCGATATGTTCGCCAACACGCATCACTATCGCTTTGTGTACAAAGCTTTACCACTCACAAGCCTTCCTTCCCGTTTTGTCGATGGTGTCGTTGATCTTAAATATCCAGATAGTCCCGATTGGGATCGCGACATCAAAAAAGGCGTCAATGTCATTTATAGTGAGCCTGTGGTTGATTATATCGACGGCGTCATGGTTATCGACCAAAACTATGGTCAACCTATTGACCAATTACAACGACTAGGAACCGTCGTGGGCTTTACCCCTGAACTTTATCAATCACGTATCCGTTCGGGCCAAACACGCTTAAATGAGAGTTACAAATATGATTCTTTGATGATGAAGCTTGTCAGCGGTCGTATTGATGGCGGCTATGCCAATATCGCTGTTGCACAGTTTTATCTTGATCAAATGGGCTTTAAAAAAGGATCGGTACGCTTTGATGATACCTTGCCCCATGAAAAAGGGACTCGACGGCTTTCCACCATCCATCATCCCAAGCTCATCGACGAATTCAATCAGTTTCTATCCGATAAGCAAGAGGCGATATCTGCACTAAAAGCGCGCTATGGCATAGAGTAAGGGAGGATTATCAGAGCAACGCTGTCAACGCCTTCCTTTGAGGGAGCGAATCAGTTAATGCTTTAATTCAGTATACGATATTGTATACTCGAGCCGCCCGTTCGGGCAGGATAAGTGTGTTGTGTCAATATAGTGAAGAGTACTCTTGAATAATCAGCTTATCAGTTTGGATTTATTTTACGCGATAGAGCATCTGATGCCCGGTAAGCGCACGGCGGCATTGTTTCGTCGCTCGATCAAACATCTCCCTGTCACGACCTTGTCTCTCCCTCACTATGATTCTGCAGCCGGACTTCAGCTCGCGCTCTTTCGCCACTGTCGAAACTATGTCGCGTTTACGCAAGGCAAACCCATCTCACCCGATTTTGACTTTTCTGGTACCGCTGAACAGATCCTAGCGGCAGAGTCGGTAATGAAGGCATTTATTCGCGGCGCCTATTGGTGGGTTGAGTATCATATGGGGCTATATCGTGAAGACTGGAGTCAAGAGCAGACGCAACGTTGGTTAAGAGATTTACGGCTGTTGGTACAAGTTATTATTGGGATTGGTAATTGCACGAATGCTGCCTTTTTAATCACCCACCGTGGCCCGATTCAAGCGCTCACTTATGATACGCATTTAGAACCCTTCCTAAACAATTATTAGCGCGGTGATCGAGCGCGCTATTCATTGACCGTTTCGCTGTTTCGTCATGTTTTTTCGATAGCCTGAGTCCAATACTCATGAAATAGGCTCTTGTATGAAGCGATTGAAACGCTATCAATATGAGCGATACGCTATACTCTGTCGTGCCTCTTACCCTACCTATTTTGATCACACCCAGTATGGATTCAGTCCCCATGGCCGGCGTGATATTTATGACCGATGGGGACGATGTATTATCCGGGTGCTGTGGCGGGAAAACGATGACGCGGTCGTGGTCTTTCGTGGTTCGCAAACCGCCTGGGATTGGTTGGTCAACTGTGCGTGCACGCCTAAAACGATCACTATCGATGGTAAGAAGTGTCACGTCCATTGGGGGTTTCACTATCTTCTCACACAAAAAAGTTTGTCATGGCAACCGCACAAACGCCAATACCGACACATGACAGACAGCCAATTTGCCGATATTGCCCAAGCGGCCGATCACACCGTGCTTGAAGGAGAGACAGTACTCACTAAATTAATCTCTGCGTTAACCCCTTTTTTACACGCAGGTAAACATATTTCTTTTATCGGCCATTCTTCAGGGGGCGCCATGGCGATTGTCGCTGCAGCAAAGCTAAATCATCAATTTGGCGGGGCGATCAAGCGCATCGTGACGTTTGGACAGCCGGCTGCCGGAATGTGGCGTTTTAAGCAATTATACCCTTTCTCAACACGTACCTATCGTATCTGTTGTGATGTCGATATGGTCACATTCTTACCTGCCATTCCCTTCGTGTACTGGCATGTAGGACGATTACTTTGGTTACACGAGAATAAAATTTATACCAATACACCCTCTTTATTCCGAATCTTGCGCGTCCTCTATAGTTGGTTAACGCGCCCGATTGCCTACCATTACATGGATAAATATATCCGGCGCAAGGATTACTTTGACCAGCACTAGTCCTCACATCAGTCAGGCGGTGAAGTGTAAACTATGTTGAAGCGTGATCCTGTGCGCACGGATCCCGGCTGACTCAAGAAGTTAACCAATGATTCATGAGGTTTTAACAGTGGCTCACCATGCTCGCAGACGCGCCCACAATTTATGATGGGTCAGTATAACTATTTAATCACGATCAGAAAGGAACCATGCCGTGAGCAAGCATATTGATCAACGTCCATTAGATACAGAGCCTGAGTTCAACCGCTTTATTGATGCAGCATTAAGTCGTCGCCGTTTTTTACAAGGCACCGGAGCGGCCAGTGCTGTCGCTTTTTTTGCAGCCAATCCAGTTGCGAAAGCAGTAGCAGATACAATGAGCCAAAGTGAACTGCTCGGCTTTGAGGCGATCCCAACATCAACAACTGATACAGTGAACGTACCTTCAGGATATAAAGCTGACGTACTGGTCTCTTGGGGCGATCCTCTTTTCGCTAACGCACCTGCTTTTTCCCAACAAAATGGCGCCGATGCCCAAGCACTCCAATTTGGTGATAACAATGATGGCATGACGTTTTTTCCTCTCGCCAATGATCGTGCTTTATTAGCGGTAAATAATGAATACATCAATGATGAATATTTATTTGAGCACGGCGGTAAAAATATTTCGTCTGATGATGCACGTAAGTCACAAGCGGCGCATGGCGTCTCTTTGGTTGAGTTGAAAAAAATGGATGGCCGCTGGCACGTCAACCAAGAGGGCCGCTTGAATCGTCGTATTACGGCCTACACTGAAATGGCCATGACGGGCCCCGCAGCCGGGCATTCGTTACTCAAAACCGCCGCCGATCCTTCAGGAAAAAAGATCCTGGGCACCTTTAACAATTGCGCTAATGGCGAAACACCCTGGGGCACGTACCTGACTTGCGAAGAGAACTTTAACGGCTATTTTGCCAGCGCAAAAAACGTTACCTTGGGCAAAACGTATCAGCGCTACGGTATCAGCGATTCTGATTGGGGCTATGATTGGTACAAACATGACGAACGCTTCGATGTGGCTAAACATCCCAACGAGCCACATCGCTTTGGTTGGGTGGTTGAAATTGATCCTATGGATCCGAACTCAACGCCGAAAAAGCGCAGTGCACTAGGGCGCTTTAAACACGAGAATGCCGCACTCACTGTTAATGACGATGGTCATGTTGTGGTTTACATGGGTGACGACGAGCGTGGCGAACACCTTTATAAGTTTATCTCTGAGGGAAAATACGATCCGAGTAAAGGTAGCGCTAATCGTGATTTGCTCGAAAATGGCACCTTGTATGTCGCCAAATTTACTGGCAGCGACGACGAGCTAAACGGCCAAGGTGAATGGTTAGCGCTGACCTTTGGCAAAAACGGTCTCACGCCAGAAAACGGCTTTCCTGATGAGGCCAGCGTGCTCATTTTTGCCCGAGAAGCAGCAACACAAGTGGGGGCCACTACCATGGACCGCCCAGAATGGGTGGCCGTGCATGCCGACAAAAAACACGTTTTCTGCACGTTAACCAATAATAAGTACCGCGGCGTCAAAGACAATCAACCCCTCAATGCCGCTAACCCCCGCACAGAAAATCCTTATGGCCATATTATTCGTTGGGCTCCTACCCAAGGCGATCATACCCGTGACACCTTTGAGTGGGATATTTTTGTGATGGCAGGCCATCCTGAAAAGCAATCTGGCTTAATGGCAGGCACAGACAACATCAACAAAGACAATATGTTTAACAGCCCGGATGGCATCGGCTTTGATCGCGCCGGACGTCTTTGGATCCAAACCGACGGCAATTATTCCAACGAAGGCGATTTTGCCGGCATGGGCAATAACCAAATGTTATGCGCGGATACTCAAACAGGCGAAATTCGTCGCTTCCTCACGGGGCCTACCTCATGTGAGATCACAGGGCTGACGTTTACCCCTGATTCACGCACTATGTTTGTCGGCGTCCAACACCCTGGTGCTCACTTTCCTGCTGGTGGCAACGCTATACCGCGCTCTTCGGTCATCATGATCACCAAAGAAGACGGCGGAGTCATTGGCAGTTAAGCCGTTTAACTCACAAACCCCCGTCAAAGCCCTTGTTTTTATGAGGGCTTTTTATATGTCCTTCAAACCACCACACCCGACGCTCAAACACGCACGACCCATAAGCTTATATCTTGGTGACGGACAGCGGAATGAACACTATTTGCAAAGTATGCGTTTTATTTTTGTTCACTTGGGGGCAGAATAGCGCCATCACTCGGGTAGGCGTTAACGGAAACCATGGAGATAGATTTGTTGTCTGAGTTAAGCAATATTGTCCAACTACTGTTAGAAAACAAGTTATTAACCACCGTCGGAGTGGTTGTCGTAGTCAGTCTCGTTCGCCGACTGATCCTACGCCACATTCGTGGTGACAGTAATTTTCTTAGCGAAGATCAGCGTAAATGGATGTCTCGCACGAAAAACGGGGCGTTTACTACCCTGTTACTCTTTCTATTCCTGTTTTGGAACACCGAAATCAATGAATTTGCGTTATCATTGACCGCCATCGCCGTTGCTGTTGTCGTCGCCTCAAAAGAGATCATTTTATGTTTTACCGGTTCAATTCAACGCGCGAGCTCTCGCTCGTTTCGTATTGGCGATTGGATTGAAGTCGGTAATACACGCGGTGAAGTGATCGAACACAATTTAATGGCGACGAAAATTCAAGAAATTGATACCCATAATGGCCATTATTGCTATACCGGAAAAACCGCGACCCTCCCAAATAGCTTGTTCTTTGCCACCACGGTGAAAAATCTTAACTTTATGAAGCGGTATGTGTATCACCATTTTCATCTGGTGATCCGCGGCGATATTAATTTATATCCGCATATTCCCGCGTTATTGGCACGTATTGACGATCATAGTGAAGATTTTATGGATATCGCTCGGCGATACAATCATGTGATAGAGCGTCATGCGGGCGTCGATTTACCCGGCCCTGAGCCACATTTATATTTATCGCACACCGAAACAGGCGAACAGCTTGTTCACGTTCGACTCTTTTGCCCAACAGAGCGCGCAGCGGAACTGGAGCAGCTGATCCGTGAAGATATTATGACATTGTATTGCGAGAAGCTGCTTCCCATCGCAGACGGTAAACAACTGGAAGCGAAAGAGCCACAGACAACAGATACCTCTGTGCCGTTGGCCAACGCGTAATAACTAGAAGCGCTCATTCCCTTCATGAGCGCTTTTTTGATCGAAAGCACTTTTTTCGAAAGATTTTGGGGTCGAAAAAAGCAAATTATCGTCGAAAAAAATTATAGCAGAAACAGTGTCCCTAAACCCAAAAAGGCGACAAAGCCGACAATGTCGGTCACTGTGGTTAAGATCACTGAGCCGGAGAGTGCTGGGTCAATTTTCAGTTTATTTAATAGCACTGGAATAAATATTCCTGCCAAGGCGGCACTGATAATATTAGCGACTATTGCACTTCCAATCACCGCACCTAAGCCCCAACTATCAAACCAATATCCTGCAATAACACCAATCACCACAGCCCATAAAACCCCATTAAATAAGCCGACTTTAAACTCTTTCGTAAGCAGGGGTTTTAAGTTGGCCTTAGAAATTTGTCCAAGTGCTAAACCACGTACGATCAAGGTGAGCGTTTGGCTGCCGGCAATTCCTCCCATGGATGCAACAACTGGCATTAATACCGCCAGCGCCACCACTTGTTGTAGCGTAGCTTCAAACAAACCGATAAACCAGGAGGCGAGAAAGGCCGTCATTAAGTTGATACCCAGCCATAGTGCGCGATTTCGAGCACTTTTCATCACCGGCGAGAATAAGTCCTCGTCTTCATCTAGACCCGCAGAGGCCATAATTTGCGCTTCGGCGCGCTCGGCTTGCATCTCATAGGCGGTGCCCAAATCGAAACGACCAATCAAGAGCCCTCCCTCGTCGAGAACGGGTAAGGCAATCTCTTCACTGTCTGCCACTTTGTCAGCACTGGCGTAGATGTCGTCGCGCGCATTCAAGCTGGGAAATTGGTCTCGAACCAGCTCGCTAATTTTTAATCGTCCATCCGCGCCAAATAACTGGTGGATTGGCACCGCACCCACCCAAAAGCCTCGACTATCGACCACAAATACGTGATCACAATACTTTGGCATGACACGCCGCAACCATCGTAATACCACGTTAATTTTCGTTTTTGCAGGAACGACCAAAGGCTGATGATCACACCAATGCCCAACCTGATTATCTGCATACTGCTGGGCGGAGGCATAACGTTGCTTTTGCTCTGAATCCATCCGACCTAGCGCTTCTTCCAGTAATGGCTCGGTCAGCACATCTTGCAGCTCAAGTAAGGTATCAGCATCCAAGTCAGCGAATAGTGCATGCAACTGATCATCATCCACCGCACGGATAATCGCTTCACTGGCATCATCTCGCATTTCAGCCAGCACAGGCAGCTGCAATGACGACGACAGTTGTTCCCAGAATCCCACACGATCGGTCAACGGTAAGGCTTCTAACAATAACGCAAGGCTATCTAAACTATGTGCCTGCTCAATATCTTGCACGACATCAAGCGAACCTTGATCGACTTTTGACAGCAGATCATCAATCACTTCTTGTCTCTCACTGGTTTGCATGGTATTTCCTTCATAACGAAACCATGGGCGGAAAACGCATTGGCTAGGCCCGATGAGGATCATCCGTCGCCCACAAAATGCCATGACATCGCCGCAATTGGTATGCGATGGTTATCACATATCATCGCTGATTTTTCTGATTCTTACCACGCATAATCATTATCGCTTCTATGGTGAGACAAGGGCTAAATAACAACGAGTAATGATGACAATGCCTGTAAAATCGAACGATAAAGTCTGTGTCGGTTGGCGCGAATGGGTGAGCCTTCCTGAGCTCGATATAGCCCGCATCAAAGCGAAAATCGATACGGGTGCACGCACCTCCTGTTTACACACGTTTAAAATTGAAGAGTTCGAGAAAAGCGGCCAGGCGTGGGTAAGATTCTGGGTCCATCCAAACCAAGGCGATGACGAAACCGCCGTTCAAGCCGAAGCACCGGTTCTCGCACGACGCCTCGTACGTGATTCCGGAGGACACGAGCAACTACGATATGTGATACAAACAACGATAAAAGCGGGAACCTTGTGTTATCCCATCGAAATGACACTCACCGCACGCGATAACATGCGATTTCGTATGTTACTGGGACGCACCGCAATGGCAGGTAAGATCATTGTCGATCCCATGTCTTCATTCCTCCTCGGTAAATAAGGAGCCCCAAGCGCAATGAAAATCGGTATTCTTTCGCGTAACAAAAATCTTTACTCTACGCGCCGCCTCATCGAAGCCTGCGAACAACGTGGCCATGATTACAAGATCATCGACGCATTACGCTGCTATATGAGTATCAACTCAACCCAACCGTCTATTCATTTGGCAGGGGAAGATCTCGGTGGGTTCGATGCGATTATTCCACGGATTGGCGCGTCCGTTACCTACTATGGCTGTGCTGTCTTACGCCAGTTTGAAATGATGGGTGTCTTTCCGATGAACGAGTCTGTCGCCATCACACGTTCGCGGGATAAGCTGCGTTCTATGCAGCTGCTATCACGCAAAGGCATCGGTATGCCGCACACTGGTTTTGCCAGTAAACCGGGTGATATTGCCGATTTGCTGACGATGGTCGGAGGCACGCCAGTGGTGGTGAAACTGCTTGAGGGAACCCAAGGTATTGGCGTTGTGCTCGCCGAGACCAAAAAAGCCGCAGAAAGTGTGATCGAAGCATTTATGGGCCTTAAAGCCGATATCTTAGTGCAAGAATATATTCGAGAATCAAGCGGTGCTGATATTCGCTGCTTTGTTATCGGCGATAAGGTGATTGCGTCGATGAAACGCCAAGCACAACCTGGCGAGTTTCGATCGAATCTTCATCGTGGCGGGACCGCGACCCTCGTTCGGATCACACCTACAGAGCGCAGAACCGCAGTGGCGGCAGCCAAAGCCATGGGACTGAATGTCGCGGGCGTCGATCTGTTACGCTCAGAACGTGGCCCGTTGGTCATGGAAGTCAATTCATCACCAGGTTTAGAAGGCATCGAGCGCGCAACAGGAAAAGATGTTGCCGGACTAGTGATTGATTATATAGAAAAAAATGCCAAACCTCAGAGGACACGCACACGTGGGAAGGGCTAAACAAAGCGACGCTATCGAGATCGGTGGACAACATATTCAAGCCGGTCAGCGAGCGAGTCTCGAACTTGAAATTGCTCGTTTGTACACACATTCACCGCTTAACGTCAGTGTTGAAGTACTGCATGGTAAGTTAAATGGCCCTGTGCTGCTTGTTTGTGCCGCCATCCACGGAGATGAGCTCAACGGTATTGAAGTGGTTCGTCAAGTCATGGCCAAAATCGATCCGAAAAAGTTACATGGCACCTTAATCGCGATTCCTGTTGTGAATGTGTTTGGGTTTATTCACAAATCACGGTATCTCCCTGACCGCCGAGATTTAAATCGCTCATTCCCCGGATCAGAGCGAGGATCAATAGCGGGAAGAATGGCGTATCAGCTCTTTGAGCAAGTGATTCGCCAATGTAGCCATGTTATCGATTTACATACCGCGGCCATTCATCGCACCAACCTGCCTCAGATTAGAGCCAATCTGGAGAATCAAGAGGCGGCGGCGATGGCAACCGCATTTGGCGCGCCTGTGGTGGTCGATGCCGCATTGCGTGAAGGATCGCTACGCGCCGAAGCTGAGCGTATTGATATTCCCGTGATCACCTATGAAGCCGGTGAGGCGCTTCGTTTTGAGCCTTATGCGATTAATGCCGGTGTACGAGGGGTGATTCGTGTGATGCGCTACCTGGGCATGTTACGCCAAACACGTCGAAAAACGCCTTATCAGCCCGTCACAGCCCGATCAACAAAATGGGTGCGTGCAGAAGCCGATGGTTTATTGAGAAGTCACGTGGCGCTCGGACAAAGTCTCAACCGCGATCAAGTCATTGGCATTATCAGTGATCCCGCAGGCACAACAGAAACCGAAATCAAAGCCCAGCAAAGTGGTATCGTCATTGGTCAGCATACCCTCCCTGTAGTGAATGAAGGGGATGCGATTTTCCATATTGCGTTCTTCTCACAGCCCGATGACTTGATTGAGCAACATATGGAAGATTATCGCGATCAAGTGAAAGATGATCTCGATGATGAAATAAAATGGGGGATTGGCACCCTATCAAGCTGATCCCAGCAGTAAAAAGCAACCGTACTACTTGCATCGATCACCAGGATTCATAACACTAGACGCCTGTAGCACGGACTCCTGTCCGGTCAACAAGAGGAATAACATCATGCTGACATGGCAAGACATCGTCGCTCGAAGTGAAAACGGCAATCTCACACCGCCGTCGCGAGTAGAAAAAACCGAACAAGAGTGGCAAGCACAACTCAGTGATGACGCTTTCCGAGTGACACGCCAAAAGGGCACAGAACGCGCGTTTAGCTCGGGCATGTGTACTCTATTTGAGCCAGGCCTCTACGGCTGCGTGTGCTGCGGCACCTTGCTGTTTGATGCCGGCGAAAAGTTCGATTCAGGCACAGGTTGGCCCTCGTTTACCCAGCCAGCGCAAGACAATGCCATTGCCTATCACAAAGATACAACCCATGGCATGACGCGTATTGAAACCACCTGTGCCAGCTGTGATGCTCACCTGGGTCACGTCTTCCCTGATGGTCCCGAGCCATCCGGCTTACGTTTTTGTATGAATGCCATTGCACTTAAAAAAATGGATTAATGCTTTAAAGGGCGAGTCTGCCTCGCCCCGTATTTTACTCAGCAATACCGCCTTGTGTCAGTTTGGTTGGATCAAGCAACTCAGCCAGCTTTTCTCGGCCTAGGTCAGTTTCTTCTTCGGCAACATCCAAAATAGGGCGGCCTTGTTGATACGCTTTTTTCGCGATGTCAGCCGCTTTCAAGTATCCAACTACAGGATTAAGCGCCGTCACTAAAATCGGATTGCGAGATAGCGCAGCTTGCAAATTGTCCTCTCTGACCTTAAAACTACGAATGGCTTTATCTGCCAGCAGTCGGCTAGATCCTGCGAGTAAATGAATACTTTGCAGTAAGTTTGAGGCAATCACAGGTAACATCACATTCAATTCAAAATTACCCGACTGACCGGCTACAGTGACAGTGGTGTCGTTGCCCATGACTTGTGCCGCGACCATAGCAGCGGATTCTGGAATAACAGGATTCACTTTCCCCGGCATAATAGACGATCCCGGCTGTAACCCCTCTAGCTCAATTTCTCCTAACCCGGCAAGTGGGCCCGAGTTCATCCAACGCAAATCATTGCTCAGTTTCATGGTTGCCACTGCGGTGGTCTTTAACTGACCATGCAGTGCCACCAGCGCATCCTGACTACCAATGGCAAAAAATGGGTTGTCACTGGCAGAAAACGGTGTCCCTGTTAACTCAAACACTGCTCGCGCAAAGTATTCGGCAAACATGGGATGCGCATTGATCCCAGTGCCTACGGCCGTTCCTCCTTGAGCGAGCGCACGCACCGGCGATAAAGTTTGTGTCACTTGAGCCATCGCATGTTCTATTTGCTGCGACCAAGCCTCCAGCTCCTGTCCAAGCGTCACAGGCATCGCATCCATCAAATGGGTACGACCCGTTTTCACGATATGGCCGACTTTGCTTTTCTTTTCCTGTAACGCGTCACGTAAATGCACTAACGCGGGAAGTAAGGCTTTTTCACAGCCCAAAGTAGCACTGATCTGAATAGCCGTAGGAATAGAGTCGTTACTGCTTTGGCTCATATTGACATGATCGTTGGGGCTGACCGTTTCACCACATTTTTCAGAGGCCAAGGTTGCCAGCACTTCATTCATATTCATGTTTGAGCTAGTGCCTGAGCCGGTCTGAAATACATCCACCGGAAACTGCGCTAAATGCTCACCATCCATGATGGCTTCGGCACTTTGGCGAATCGCGTGGGCGATGTTGCCATCCAGTAAGCCTAGTTCTTCGTTAGCCGTTGCCGCTGCATGTTTCACCATGGCTAATGCGCGAATAAAATCCGCTGGCATGGTCAGTTCGCTGACCGAGAAATTGTTTACCGCTCGTTGGGTCTGCGCTTGATACAAGGCATCCGCCGGCACCTCAACATCGCCCATACTGTCTTTTTCGATACGAGTTTTTGTCATGGTCATATCCTTTTGTTTCACTATACTTTTACGATAATAGTTATCATTAACATATTAGCCACGGTTATTGAAACGTATACGCCTTACGCATTGCAAAAATGTCGTGCTAGGGCTTGTTTGATGTCCTAAGATGGCGCCACGATTAAAAACAACGAGTAAAACCATGCAAGAAGAAGCCAGTACGCGTATCGAAGATCTGATTACGGTCGTCGAGAATCAAATTACTGACCAAGAGCCTAAAAAAGTCGCCGAGACAGTTATGCGTCTACGTATGACCGGCTATTCCCGCGAAGAAGCTATTGAATATATCGCGTGCGCATTGATGGTTGAGATTTACGACGTTAGTCAAAATAACGGGCAGTTCACACTATCACGTTACGAAGCCAACTTAGACACCTTGCCGGACATGCCATGGGCCGATGAGATGAATTTGGATATCGGTGAGTAAACCTTGGTCGGCTTAGTCGCGACAGTGCCCGCCTAAAAACGCAGTTCAGACCGATTTTGTCTGCCACCACCCAATGCACATCGCGACTATACTACTGACAGTCAAGCTTATCCCCAGAGCTTGCTCTGCTCCTACGCTTGCTAATCCAATACCAATTAACCCGTAATAGAGCATACCGAATAGGGCACCAGCCGTACCGACACAATCAGCATAGTGGCGAAGCGCGTATGCGAGGATGTTAGGGATCGCAATCCCATACGCCATCACAACGAATATCATAGGCATCACAAACCAAGGACTGGTTTCTAGCCTCCAAACCGCAATACTTCCTAGGGTAGAGACGAGGCCAGACAATAAAAGTAACGGCTTATACACCCAGCCTCTTGCTAAAAGCTTCTTATTCACAATGGCGCCAATACCAATCCCTAGTGCTAAGATGCAACCTGAGTAGCCATACCATGAGGGCGGGATGCGCAAAGTGCTAAAATAGAAAGGCGCAAGCTGATAGTAAGCAAATAAATTAATGTTAAATGCAGCCACCAAGACAGCACTGAACCAGACATCACCATCCATCATTAAGCGTCGTAAAACCGGCGCCATCGGAGGAAGAGAGTTATCAGCCCTTAGGGTCTCAGGTAAACACTGATAGGCGTAGAGGAAAAGCCCTACAGACGTAATAGCCAGCCCAATAAATACCCCTTGATAACCAAGAAAACCTACCAATAACGCTCCAGCCAACACGCCAATCGCAGGGCTCAGTGCAATGGCAATCCCCATCACTGCGAACATTCGCGCCAATTGGGTACGACTATAGCAATCTCTAATCATCGTTTGCGTACCAACTGACCCAACCGCGGCACCAAAAGCCGCCATGACTCTGGCTATCAAAACAAGGCTAAAATCAGAACTAAACACGGCAAGCAAGCATGCCATCGCATAGACCCCCAAACCAGCGAGCATACTCAGCCGACGACCTATAACATCACAAGCTCTCCCCCAAAAAACAACGCCAAATGCAAAAGCAACAAAGTAGCTAGATAAGGTTTGCGAAGCGATATCGGGAGTAACCGAAAAGTGTAAAGCAAGTTCGGGGAGCGCCGGGCTGTAAATCGTTTCTGCAATTTGCGGAAACATCATTAAAGCCATAGCTAAAGTCAGGCTAAAAGTCCGTGTTTGCATAATGACCTCTGAAGAAAACAATGAGGTCTTAGACTACCAACATCAGCACTTTGTCTATTATAATATAAAAGGCAATAAGTTTATAAAATAAGACAATTTGTAATGGCATGGCTCAACAGCGACGATAACTTTGATCCTGATATGCTCGATAATTCGGTGCTGGGGATTGGTGCTGACTTAACCTCGCACGACTCAGGCTTTCACTATCACCAAAAAGGCCAATTACTCTTTAGTCAGCATGGCTGTATGCGGATAACCCTCGCGAACTCAGTCAGTATCTTGCCTCCCACTCGAGTTGCCTGGATTCCGGGCCAATGCAAACATAGGGTTGAGATGCAACACACGGTAGGCTACCGCTCGATCTATTTTGACCAAAGGGTAATCACCCAATTACCTACTCAGTTAATGATCCTGACGACAACACCATTACTAACAGAAGTTCTGGAGCGTATTGCTCTTTCTTCGTTTACGACGGATTGGCAATGTGGCGCACCAGCCAACCTTCTCGCTGTATGTATCGATGAGCTGACAAGCGCTAAAGAAGAAACAATGACGTTGCCTTTGCCGGCGGATTATCGTTTATCGCCGCTCCTCGAAATGGATGTACTCCCACCGTTAAAAGAAGCAGCAACACGATGCGGCGCCTCTGAAAAAACGATCACGCGTTTGTTTAAGAAAGAAACGGGGATGAGCTATCAGCAATGGCGACAACAATGGCGGATCATTAAAGCGATAGAGCTACTCGCCGCGGGAAAAAAGCAAGGTGATATCGCCCATCGATTACACTTTGCCAGTGACAGTGCGTTTATCACATTTTTCAGAACCATGCTGGGAGAGTCACCTCGGACTTACATGAAGATGAATCACCATTAAAAAAGCCGCTCTACGCGGCTTTGATTTTTAGAGTGGATAGACTTTCTCAAACTCTTCAAGCACCACATCCGAGTGCTCATCAAAATGCAGGCCGTGTGTTTTGGCGTACTGGGAGAAGTAACCCCAATGCGCTTCGTGCCAACATTGGTAAGAGCCATCTCCCTCGCCTTCACGTGCCGCAAATTCGGCGTTAACTTGGTTAAACGGGCAATAACTCACCTGTGTGGTTTTGACGATACACACGGGTCGCTGGTGACCATTAAGGACGATCTTATAATGTCCTTTTTGAGGGATCACCGCATTTTTCTCTTCCAAAGAGCTGCGCAACCGGCAATGCGCTTTCTTTTTGTTTAGGCTCACTAATGTCGCGACTTCATTCGCTCTCACCGTGTGATGACTTAAGGTGTCCACCACTACTTGATCATCGGCTGGCCGTTGGTCAGAGGGAAGAGTCGCAAGATATTGATGCCAAAAGGCGTTTTGTTCTTCAGTCATGGGTCTCGCCTTAATTATTATTGGTTTCTTTTTAAATGATTTCTTTCTGAACAGCTTCTTGGGCAGTGCTAACAGTGGTGATCATAACGTACGGATAGGCATTCGCCTATGAGCGAGCTAACGTTTCAAGGTTGCATTGTGAATAAATTCACACTTAAATCTCAATCGAGGCCAATTTTAACTAAAAAAAGCGGCTCTTTTGGCCGCTTGAGAGGTTGATTAACCTTAATCGCTAATAAATGGCAATAAGGCTTGGTGTAGCCGGTCAATTTCATCAACGGTGTTGTAATGCATCATACCGATACGGATCACACCGCCTTTGTCTAAAATATCAAGCTGTTCGCACAAACCTTGGGCATAAAAGTGGCCATTCCACACGCAAAAATGTTGCTTCCCTAGCGCTTGCGCCACATCCGCGGGCGTGACGCCTTCAATCCGGATCGCAAAGGTTGGGGTTCTATAAGCCAACTGGTCATCATCCGTGATCCCATAAATGTGAACATTGGGATAGGCCTGCATCAGGTCAATAAAATGGGCGGATAACTGCTGTTCATGCGCCTGATACTGGCGATAGCTTTGTGCCAATCTTTCTCTTAGTGAACAATCAGGATCGCCCCACTGCGCGAGATATTCCACCACCGCAATAAATCCGGCAATCGCCTCAAAACTCTGAGTACCTGTTTCAAATCGACCGGGACCTTGGTTTGTGGCTGGCTCGACTTTGTAAGGTTTCAACGTCTGTACCCACTCAGGCGCCACATATACAAAACCCAGATGTGGGCCAAAAAACTTGTACGCCGAACAGGCAAGAAAGTCACAGCCTAATGCTTGTACATCGACCAAATAATGCGGAGCGTAATGGACAGCATCGACATAGACTTTGGCACCAACCTTTCTTGCCATCTCTACCACGTTTGCTACATCCACCAAACTACCAGTGGTATTTGAGGCCAGCGTCACCGCAATCAGTTTGGTTTTGTCCGTAATAAGACTGACAAGGTGCGTCATATCGATCGAATAATTGGATTCATCCACTCGCACCTGCTTAACAGTCGCCCCTTTATCGTGTGCGGCCTGCTGCCAGCTAGAGACATTAGAATAATGATCGAGTGCCGAGACAATCACCTCATCACCAGCTTGCCAATCACGGCTGATTGCGCGACTTAACGAAAACGTCAACGTTGTCATATTCGGGCCAAAGACCATACAGTCCGATGATGGCGCATTGACAAAAGCAGCGGCGCTATCACGTGCCTGTTGCATCATTGCGGTGGTGTGATGCCCAGAAAAAAATTGTCCCCCCAAGTTCGCATTATAGTGCCCCAGATAAGTCACCATGGCATCCAGTACAGATTGCGGTACTTGCGCCCCCCCTGGCCCATCAAAAAAAGCAACGGATTGGCCGTCAATAGTTTGCGTCAATGCAGGAAAATGGCCTCGTACTGCATGGGGAGAAAAAACTGCCGGTATCATCGTTACTTCCTTGTTGCTGTGAGTACAAATACATCCATCGTGCCTGATTGCGCATGATTAACGGGAGTAATCGGTTCAGCATAATGCCAAAGGGCACGATCATCGAGGGCCGCCATTTCACCCGGCATCAATGGGAGACTAAAGAGTGGTGCGCTAGTTTTGTGACGAAACACCTGAAAATCACCGCCATCAATATTATCGCGGCCAATGCTCACAATGGCGATATGATCAAAGCCGTCTTGGTGAACGCCTTCTGGGGCGACCTGTACAGATTGATTATCCGCCTGAATACGAATCTGGTGGATTTCGATATCATTATCATCACTAAGTTGATAGAGGTCGCGAAAGGTTCGGCACATCGCATGAAACCCTGGCGTTTGTACTGTCTCGGGCTCGATATCTTCAAACGTCCGTGCCACATCACCTTGGAATTCATTGATATCAGAAGTTTGCATAAATGGTCGTGGCGGCAGCTTTTCAACCCCGCCGTCAAAGACATGAACGATCGAGTAACGACGCAGGCGAAATCCACCATCCGCATGCGAAGTGTCAGGTAACCGGTTAAATGAAGGTTGCAGTTGCTTGATATGATGATCATCTAACTGATTAAGCTGCATGAGTAGGGTTGAGGTATTCATGGCTGTCTCCTTTTGTCATGCCGAAGCACACAGTGATGCAATGCAATTGTCAGACAAAAAATTTAACAAATGCGCTACATGGAATAATCAATTAAATCCCCTACTATTTCCAGTTTTACCCCTAGATTTATCGACCAAAAAAGCCCTAAATAGCATTTTAGACTAGTTAAAAACGTTAAGCGATTGAAACGCTCCAGATGCATGATTAACATTTCCAAAACATTAGCATTAATGGCTAACAAAGATGAAAATAGCGATATTTTCCATAGGCAGAATGACTAATTACTGTCACGAAAAGTTGCCATTTAGAATAGATCAGTATGGTTCATTGATACCAAATAAGCCCTTTTTAGCGGAAGCGCCCGCTGATGCAGAGCCTTCTATACTCTCATTGAGTGCGCTATTTGCGCACGTTGTGAAACAAAAGGATTGATCAATGAGAACCATCGACCGTATCGTGATAACGAACCTTTAACTTCAACAAAACCCCATTTACAATAATGAAGGTAAAATAAGCAATCCCCAAGAGAGACTGTTGCCTGCAACGCATGATGACCGTTTCTTTTACTCACAATAACCGACCAGGGGAGGCACCCGTGAGCAATACACCTGACTCCAAAAGCCAAGACAGCTTCAACACCCGGCGTACCCTACACGTCAACGGTGAGAGCTATGATTATTATCGACTTGATGCATTGCCCGAGCCATTCGATATCAGTCGCTTACCCTACTGTTTAAAAGTGCTGTTAGAAAACTTACTACGTAAAGAAGACGGTAAGAATGTCTCTGCGGATGACATTCGTACGCTTTGTCAGTGGCAAGCCGACCACGCCGGACAAGATCAGGTCAATTTCACTCCGGCGCGCGTTGTCCTTCAAGATTTCACCGGCGTGCCTGCCGTGGTTGACTTAGCCGCTATGCGTGCTGCCATGCGCGACTTAAACGGTGATCCGGCCAAAATCAACCCACTCGGCGCGGTTGACCTGGTCATTGACCACTCCGTTATGGTGGATGACTACGGCCACGTTGATTCTCTACAGAAAAATACCGAGATTGAGTTCCAGCGTAACGGCGAGCGTTACCAATTTTTACGTTGGGGCCAACAAGCATTCTCTAACTTCCGTGTCGTGCCTCCAGGTACTGGAATCGTGCACCAAGTCAATCTCGAATATCTCGCTCCCGGCGTACTCGTCGAAGAAAAAGGTGGCAACAAGTTAGCCATGCCAGACACACTGGTTGGTACAGATTCTCACACCACCATGATTAACGGGCTCGGTGTGCTTGGCTGGGGGGTTGGCGGTATTGAGGCCGAAGCCGCAATGCTTGGGCAGCCTATTACTATGTTGATCCCTGAAGTGGTCGGCTTTGAGCTAAAAGGCGAATTGCCCGCGTCAGCTACTGCCACTGACCTAGTACTCACCGTCACCCAAATGCTGCGTGAACGTGGTGTGGTGGGTAAGTTTGTTGAATTTTACGGTCCTGGCCTCGCGAAACTGCCGTTGGCTGATCGCGCGACCATTGCCAATATGGCACCAGAGTATGGCGCAACATGCGGCATTTTCCCGATTGATGAAGAAACGCTCAGTTATATGCGCCTGACAGGCCGTACCGAGGATCAAATTACCTTGGTCGAAACCTATGCCAAAGCACAGGGCTTGTGGCGCGATGATGATGCACCGGTGGCAGATTACAGCGATACCTTGCAACTTGACCTTGGCGATGTGGTGCCAAGTCTTGCCGGTCCGAAACGGCCACAAGATCGCATCGCCTTAACCGAGGCAAAAAGTCAGTTTGATCAGCTGTTAGAAAAAGAGCAAGCAGCGGCGAATAATGTGATTGCAAGCTTTGCCAGCGAAGGCGGGCAAACAGCCGTGGACAACCCAAGCCTACGCGAACAGGGCAAAGTGGCGGTCGAATACAAAGGAGAAACATTCAACCTTGAGCACGGCGCGGTTGTGATTGCTGCGATCACCTCTTGCACCAACACCTCGAACCCTGCCGTACTGGTGGCAGCCGGATTAGTGGCACAAAAAGCGCGAGATTTAGGCTTAAATACTAAGCCTTGGGTTAAGACATCATTCGCCCCTGGCTCACAAGTAGTGCCGGCTTATTTAGAAAACGTCGGGCTGCTCGAGCCGCTTGCAGCGCTTGGCTTTAATATCGTTGGCTTTGGCTGTACCACCTGTATTGGTAACTCAGGACCATTGCCTGAGCCAATTGCAGAAGCCATTCGTTCCGCGGATTTATTAGCCACTAGCGTGCTATCGGGCAACCGGAATTTCGAAGGCCGTATTCATCAAGATGTGAAAGCTAACTATCTAGCCTCACCACCACTAGTCGTTGCCTACGCACTGGCGGGCAATATGAATATTGATGTTCTCAAAGAGCCGCTAGGAAACGATCAACAAGGCAAGCCCGTCTATCTTAATGATATATGGCCAACGCCAAAAGAAGTGGCAGACACCATTCAAGCAGCAATGACCGACGGGCTTTATAAAAACAAATACGCAGATGTGTTTGCAGGGACCGAGGCATGGCAACAATTACCAGTGCCACAAGATGAGATCTATTCATGGCCCGATTCAACCTACGTTAAAAAGCCAACGTACTTTGACGGCATGACCATGGCACTTCCTGAGATAAAACCTATCAAGGGAGCGCGCTGTGTGGTCAAAGTAGGTGACTCTATTACTACTGACCATATCTCACCCGCCGGCGCAATTAAGCCAGATAGCCCCGCGGGCGAATACTTGAAATCTAAAGGTGTAGAGCCGAAGGATTTCAACAGCTATGGCTCGCGCCGCGGTAACCACGAAGTCATGGTGCGCGGTACCTTTGCCAACGTACGTTTAAAAAACCAAATGGCGCCGGGCACCGAAGGCGGTATGACTACCTATTTGCCCACCAATGAGCAAATGAGTATCTATGAAGCGGCTCAGCGCTATCAAGCCGAGGGGACACCACTTGTAGTGCTTGCGGGTAAAGAGTACGGCACGGGATCAAGTCGTGACTGGGCTGCAAAAGGCACTAACCTATTAGGCATTAAAGCCGTCATTGCTGAAAGTTTTGAACGTATTCACCGTTCTAACTTGGTTGGCTTTGGTGTGCTTCCGTTGCAGTTTAAAGACAGTGACTCCGTCGAATCGCTTGGCTTAAATGGCACGGAAGCATTCGACTTTGACGAGGTTAGCGGCGAACCGTCCACCCTCAAAGTGCGAGCGGTGCGGGATGATAAAACCATTGAGTTTAACGTCAATGTCCGCATCGATACCGCGGTTGAGTGGGATTACTACCGCCATGGCGGCATTCTTCACTATGTGCTCCGCCAGCTCGCCAGCTAATACTGGCATTGATACACAAAAGGCCCTACGGGGCCTTTTTCTATTGCTTCGCCATCATGGTTTCAAATGCGTCGATCACCTGCTGTGTATCAATGGCAGCCATCACGTGATCGCCTTTCACCCGCGTGCTCCATGCCAATTGATCAACGGACTTGCCATGTTGCTGTTCAGCAAAGGTTTCATAAACACTGACCACATCCGCGAGATTGTTATAAGGGCCGGTCCGCTTCGGGTTGCTATGGCCATAAAGGCCTAAGACAGGCGTGCCTTGTGTGGTTGCCATGTGTGCGGGGCCAGAATCGGGAGCCAGCACCGCATCGGCGCGTGCGAGCACAGCAGCTAATTGCTTAAGGCTTGTTTGTCCCACCAAGTTAACCAGTGGTGCGTTAGCAGCAGCGATAATGCAGGCGGCCAGCGTTTTTTCACGCGCCGCCGGCGAACCACAGAGTACCACCTGATACCCTTTACCGACTGCGTAGTCGGCAAATTCAGCGTAACGCTCTGGTAGCCAGTTGCGCTCATCTTTACTCGCGGCTGGACTGATCACGACAGTAGGCTTGTCACCCAGTTGCGCTTTGGCAAAGGCATGATCGTCCTCAGAAAGAGGCAGTTGCCACTGCGGCGGCGTAACCGGCACGCCCAAATATTGAGTGAAGGCGAAAAAGCTATCTAACACATGGCACGATTGGGTATCGGGGATCCGCTTATTGGTAAACAGCCACTGTCCCTCTTTCGCTCGATGACGATGAAACCCCACGCGATGGCGCGCGGCGATCCCTACCGTCAATAAGCTCGCGCGTAAAGCAAGCTGCATATGTACTAACGCATCAAACCGGCGCCCTTTCAGCTGCCGCCAGACTTGACGCATGCCTGCCAATCCCGCTTTTTTATCAAACACCACCAGCTCCACCCCATCAAGCCCAGCTAAAAGCTGTGCTTCAACTTTACCAACCACCCAAGTGATCTGCGTCTGCGGCCAATGGCGCTGCACGGCTTGAATCGCCGCGACCGCATGACAAACATCGCCAATCGCAGAGAGGCGTAAAAAACACAGGGAGCGTGGGGCGTGAGTAAACAGAGGCATAACAAATTCCAATTAAGTTATCGCGCCGATTATGCAGTTGGCTCGGTTAAATGTAAAATGCCAGTCTATCGATCAAATTGTTACGAGAATGTATTTATGGGCGCTAATACATCCCCCTCAGAAAAGCCACGAGGACTGATACGTATCATTAAAGCCACTGGCTATTCTTGGGCTGGATTAAAAGCGGCATATCACCATGAAGCCGCGATCCGTCAAGAAGTTGTATTATTGGCTGCGGCGCTAGTCGTATTGCTCTGGCTGCAATTACCACTGACGGAATCCTTGATGATGTTCAGCGTCATTGTGTTAGTGATTATCGTCGAACTACTTAACTCCGCCATTGAAGCCGTGGTCGACAGAGTGGGTGTAGAGCGCCATGAACTCAGTGGTAGAGCCAAGGACATCAGCTCTGCGGCGGTGTTTGTCAGTTTACTTTTAGCAGGTGTGGTCTGGCTTACCATTTTATGGCATCACTTTGGTGTCCCACTTATTCGATAAAACACGTCGTCATACAACCTGGCAACGCGCCCGTTACGTTGCCAATTGATTAACTCAACTGTGATAAGAAACCATGTCTTTTAAATCGCGACTTCAAACCCATAGCTGGTTTATTGCCATTAACGCCCTTGTATTGATGGCAATAGCCAGCCGCTACTTTGCGTTTCTGCCTAGTTTTCCCACTGAGCCACTAGGTATCACCTTTATCGTGGTCAGTACCTTTAGCCAGATGGCCTTACTTGCCGCTATTGTTGGCTTGGTGACACTCCCGCTGTTACTGCTGCCAACCAAGGTGCGTCAGCCGTTACTTGCCTTGATAGCCTCAGTGGGTGTGATCACCCTTTTCATTGATACCATCGTCTTTGCCCAATACCGATTCCATATCAATGCCATGGTGCTGGATCTGATCCTTGCCGGACAGATTGTCAGCTTCCCGCTCATCACCTGGCTGATGGTGACCGGTGGCGTGGTTGCCTGCGTCGCCGCGCAATGGGCGCTACTGACTGTGCTGTCACGGACACGCTTTTCCTTCCAGCACAAGGTCGGCAAAAAATTTGCGCTGCTCACGTTTCTTACCTTGCTCGCCACCCACGGGATTCATATTTGGGCCGCAGCCTATGCGTATCAGCCCGTGACAACGGTGAAACGTTATTTGCCGCTTTTTTATCCGGCCACCGCTAACAGTATGATGCGTAAAAACGGCTGGATTGATGAACAAGCTCTAGCGCGCCAAAAGGCGATGGATGTGGAGCGCGAAGCCGACCTTAACTATCCCCTTTCGCCGCTAAGTACGACTGAGGTTGCGCAGCCGCTGAATATCATGTTTTTGGTGGTTGACTCATGGCGTGCGGATACCTTCAATGCTGACAACACCCCTAACCTTTGGGCGTTGGCGCAAGGTGGCCGTACCTATTCACATCATCTTGCGACGGGGAACGCGACCCGCACCGGCATTTTTGGCCTGTTTTATGGCATGCCCGGCACCTATTGGCATAGCTTTCTTGCCAATCAGCAATCTCCGGTATTGATGGATCGTCTGCAGGCACTCGATTATCAACTGGGTATTTTTACCGCCGCGCAATTGGAAAAGCCGGAATTCAACCAAACCGTGTTTACCAAGGTGTCCGATTTACGTAACGGCTCTGAGGGCGACTCTCCCGCCGAGCTAGACGCAGATCTGACCCAAGATTGGATCCGTTGGCACCAGCAGCGTGAGGCCAATCGTCCCACCTTCTCGTTTTTGTTTTACGATGCGCCACATGGCTATGATTTTCCTGCGGACTTTACCCCCAAGTATCAACCGATGTTGGACGAAATTAACTATCTCAAGCTAAATAACGAGACAGATCCAACACCGTTTTTCAATCGCTACAAGACCAGCGTACGCTACGTTGATAGTTTGGTTGCAAAGGTGGTTGAGGAGCTAAAACAAAGCGGGGAATTCGATAATACCTTGATTGTGCTCACTGGCGATCACGGCCAAGAAATGAATGACAACCAGCTAAATTTTTGGGGACACAACAGCAATTTTACTGACCCACAAATTCACGTGCCTTTCGCGATGATAGGCCCCGGCATCGATGCAAAACAAGTGGATACCGGCAAACAGCTCACCAGCCACCAAGATGTTGCGCCCACCCTGATGAAACATTATTTGGGCGTGACGTCCGATCCGGCCAGCTACGCGATTGGTCATGACTTACTTGCACCCAACCCCGGGCAAGATTGGGTGTTATCGTCAAACTACAGCGGCTATGCATTAGTCACCGACGACACCATTTTAGAAGTCGGTGCGGGAGGGCAATATCAATACATGGATAACACCAACCGACCGATAGAAAACGCGTCACCTGATTTTGCGCAAATGGAAAAAGCCCTCGAGCAAATTAGCCGTTTCCGCTAGCCCGTTGTTTGCGCGAGACTCCCCTTCACGAGCCTCTGTCTTCCAGAGGCTCATCTATCCATTTTTCTTCGGACTACATCCAGTCAAAAAACTGCACAAACGTCTGCCATTGCGCTGATGCATCCGCCAGCCGTGCCGGATAAAAACGCACGGTCTGGCCGGGTCGCGTTTGCGCCAACATGCTTAAGCTGGCACGGGTTAAACAGCCAAGCTTAGGATAACCACCGAGTGTTTGCCGATCGTTAAGTAGTACAATCGGCTGACCGTCAGGGGGCACTTGCACGGCGCCGAGCGCAATGCCTTCGGAGACAATACCCGGTTGCTTGCTTACGACGCTCGGTCCATTGAGCCGCACGCCCATACGATCACTGTGCTGATCGACCGTGTATTCGCCATCAAAAAATGCCGTTAGCGCCTCGGAGCTGAAGCTATCAAATTGATACCCCGGCACAAGCGCCAGTGGGGTCAGGGCATTGTAGTCAGGAATAAAACGTGTCGGCACACCGCGCACCTTTGGCAACAGCGCATGCGGTCGGCAAGGCAACACATCTCCTTTCGCGAGCGCCATACCTCCCGCCTGTTCACCGAATCCGGAATGAAGGCCGCCGAGTTGATTGCGCATCACCGTCGAGGCACTGCCAAATGCGCCATCTACTGCCCACCCGTCACGCACCGCTAGATAGGCGCGCAAGCCATGGCGTGCGTAGCGTAAACGCAGTTCATCACCCGCATTTAGCGTCAAGGTCTGCCACATACCCATGCGCTGACCATTAATACAAGGTTGCATGTCTGCGCCGGTGATGGCAATCGACATCGCGTGGTCAGCACGAAAACGTGCTTGACCCATGGTTATCTCGACGAGCGGCGTCTTTGCGGGGTTATCGAGTAAATAATTCGCCCAAGCAAATGCGTGGCAATCGACCGGCCCGCCTTGGCTTAAGCCAAGCTGGCCCACCCCATAACGCCCTGTGTCTTGCACCAAGCTCAATACCCCGGGGTCGATCACCGTTAATCCTGCCACCATTGACCTCCTGCCGCGCGGTAATCAGACTCTGACATCGGCTCAAAACAGACGGTATCACCTACATCAAACGGCATCATGGGCGATTGACGGGGATTGAATAGTACCTTGGGACAATTGCCAATAATTTGCCAACCAGCAGGAGACGCAGCCGGATACACCGCGGTTTGCTGTTGTGCAATGCCCACACTGCCGGCGGGGATCTGATGACGAGGCGTGATATGACGGGGCATGGCTATTGTCTCATCCACCGACGCAAGAAAGGCAAAGCCGGGCGCGAAACCAATCGCACAAACGGTGTAAGTTTGTTGGCTGTGTCGCGCAATCACCTCTTGCTCACTCACGCCAGCAAACTCGGCGACCGCAGCCAGATCAGGCCCAACCGAGGGATGATAATACACTGGCAACGACACGTGTTTTCCACTCCCAGCGTCACGGGTGACTCGCAGTGAATCGCCTTGATTCACCACCCACGTTTTCAACGTTTCTGGCGAGAGTAAGCGAACATTCACTTCCACCAGAACGCTGGTGTAGGCGGGAATTAACTCAACCACACCACGGCTAAAGTGTTGGCGGACTCGCTCACACAGCGCAGATAACTGTGGGACTAAGGCAAGATCGATCTTATTGCCCAACCGGATCATCACCGTGGTTTCACTGACCTGCTCAACCTTGAGTGTCATGGTGTTAAGGCCTTGCTGAGTTGTTTTATCGCCTCGACCGATTGTGGGTTATCTCCATGCACACACACCGTATCCGGCGACAGAGAGAGCGTTTGTCCCTCAAGGGTTGTCACCGTGCCATGTTGAGATAACTGCAACACCTGCGCAATCATCGCGTTGGCGTCATCTAACACGGCGCCCGGTTGACTGCGCGGCGCCAATTGTCCTGACGCCAGATAGGCTCTATCGGCAAAGGCCTCAAAAATCAGCGGCACACCGGCTTGTTGGGCAAGCTGGCGATGCCGACGGTTATCTGGCAGTGCCAGCACCATTAATGGCGTATTAGGCAGCGTATCAGCCACCGCGGCCAACACCGCCTCAAAGCAACCATTATCCACCATCATGGTGTTATACAGCGCACCATGGGGCTTCACATAATCAAGGCTCGCATTAAAGCGTGCACAGATCCCTTGTAATGCGCCGATTTGATAGCGAACGAGGTGACTAATTTGTGCTGGGCTATGATCAATATGACGACGGCCAAAGCCCTGCTTATCGGCGTAACCGGGATGAGCACCAATACTTACATTGTGCTTTACTGCAAGTGCCACCGTGGCCGCCATTACATCAGGATCAGAGGCATGAAAGCCACACGCAATATTGGCCATATCAATCCATGGCATCAGCGCGCTATCCATTCCCATCGTCCACGCACCAAAGCTCTCACCCATGTCTGCGTTTAGTTTCATCATTCCCTCGATTTCACTGACTTTGCTCTACCTTACGGCTTTTTAACCCACGGATAAACCAACCAAATCGTCAGGGTAAGGCTTGTGTCGCGCTTGCCGGGCGCTGACGGATTCAGCGCCTTTTTTCTGTTCCGCCGTCGGCTTAGCGTTCTACTTCAGGCAGCGCGCGCGCCATTAATGCGCCGAGTAAACCAAAAACGGACAATACCGAAATGACGACCATGATCCCCCATTGACTAAGCCACGCAGTAGCCGCGCCCATCAATAACAAAACGAGACCAATGAGTGTATTGCTGACTGAAACATAATCAGTGCGCCGATTACCTTCGGCCATATTCACAATGTAGGTTTTACGCCCAAGACGCACGCCCTCGTGAGCAATGGTCAGGACAAAATAGACGCCAGGCAACACCCACGCCAATGAGAAAAGCGTGGGGTACCACTGACTAATACTGACCACCACCAGCCCCAGTACCGCCGTGACCACGGCGGCGATCATCATCACTTGGCGGCTAGAATGATCGGCAAAAAGTCCCCAAAAAGGTGCAGAAATGAGGCTCGCAACGCCGCTAATTGCGACAAAACTTGCGGTGGTGATCGCCAACGCTTGGCTATGCTGACTGGCTAACAACACATAATAGGGCGCGGATAAGGCCGAACACAGTAACAGGGAGCGCGTGATCACAAAATGGCGCAGCCGTCTATCATCCACCAGTAAGCGTAGTTTAGAAAGCGCATGCGTCAGCGCATTGGCACCGCCTTCAGTGGCTCCTTCGTATTCATCCACCTGGCTGTAGAGCGCCGCTGCCACCCACCAGAGCGCAGCACCGAATGCTAGTAGCGCACAGTACACCCAAACATGTTGCTGATCAGAAACACTAAATAAACCCACACCGGCAGCAATCGTCACCGCACCCGCCAAGCTTGACGACCAGCCATTCAAGCGTCCCCGCTGGGGTTTAGGAATGGTTTTACCCAAAACATCTTTCGATGCCACCGAGCAAAGGCCTCGCGCCAAACTAAAGATCACCAGCAAGCCAACAATGCTCCAGCCAGCCACTTGACCGGTTAAAAGCAACGCTGCGATGGCCATTGCCAGGATACAAGCCCCTTGAATAGCAGAGCCGGCCACCCATGCCCACTTACGTACCGCAAATTGGCGGACATAACCGGCAATACCTAACTGAGGCACTAACGACCCCGCCTCTCGAATCGGCACCAGCAGCCCAACCAAGGCCAAGGGGGCACCCACAGCGGTTAACAACGCTGGTAATACGATTTTCGGGTTAGATACCGCGTCACCGATTTTAGTTAGCCCTTGGCTGAGGATAATACGAAAAAAATTCCCCGGTACTTCGCGACACGCACTGCCATCAATGTCTTTACACGCCCGCGCGTCTTCCTCGTTAAATAGCTTTTGATGAAGATCATCCGCCAGTTTATCCACACATCCCCCCAACTCTATGATTTATTTGCTTGATAGCAGCACTAGAGTCAATCATTGTAAATCTTTATGTCGAAAACGTGTTAACCAATATTCGCGGTAACGAAAGTAGCAATAGGTCGACGCAAACAAAAAGAAAAGATAAGACAAAGAAAACACAAACGGGGAGGTAATAAGCGAGTGCTTTAACCCGAGGAGTACACCCGCCGCAGTCACTGTCATTTTGGCCGCCACACCGAGCAACAACAAAAATAAAGCAAACTGCGGATAATGCGTGCTACGAAAAGTGATCCAATAACAAACTCCCACGGCAGTACTAGCGACGCCAAAGCCTAAAAGATAGGAATGAAAGTGTTCACCTGCCAGCACGCCACCTAAAACGGTAAGTGCTGTTATGACGAGAAAAACCATACGCTGCC
Organism: Salinivibrio sp. MA351; assembly: GCF_001996065.1. Taxonomy (NCBI): domain Bacteria; kingdom Pseudomonadati; phylum Pseudomonadota; class Gammaproteobacteria; order Vibrionales; family Vibrionaceae; genus Salinivibrio; species Salinivibrio sp. MA351. The sequence goes on from NZ_MUFG01000027.1 coordinate 48,853, forward strand.
GCCTTTTCTTTTCAGTATGACACTGGATAGCCTTATCGAGCAGCGGGAGACTAAGAGATTGCGATCTTGTTAGCAGGCTTGATACATACCGATGAAATAGACGCCTCGCGGTGGGTCCACAAAGCACCATACCGGTTGTTCAATGCATCGACCGTAACCACTTGCCCCTGACGCCGAATACGCATGTTTGTCCCCAACTCAATACCAGTCAATCCTGCCGCGTCAAACACACCATCCACATAATTAAAGCTATCGACAGCTAAATCAACAATACGAAAGGCTCGACGGCGAACACTCAAACAAGCAACCCAGCATTTAGCCGCTAAAACTTGGCCAGGAGATTCGGCACGCACAGCAAAACGCCATCCTTCACCGTCGCCATAAAAATCCATTGGGAAATGGCGCTTAAACGTCTTTTTATTGTTGTAAGATTTCATCGCAATCAATCCTATACAGATGCGCTATCATATCTAAAAGGGAAAAAACATACGAGGATTGGTAATAAGAATGAAAAACACACTGTTGGTATGGATTATTGCGTCTGTGGCCATGCTCTTCAATACGCTTGCCTACGCGACGACGCAACAACAGGCGAGAGTACTTTTTATCAATCCAGGCTTTGCCAATGAGAGCTTTTGGCAGGATGTAGACGATTACGCCAAGGCTGCTGCCAAGGCGTTGCATCTTGACCTTACCATTCGACATGCAGATCGTAATCACTTTGCAATGCGCCAAATTCTCTCTGCCACTTTAAATAAACCGACTCGTCCCGATTATGTCATCATCGTTAATGAGAAATTAGCCGCGGATGATCTGCTTCCGATGTTACGCGATTATCCCATTTACGTTCAGGTCATCTTAAACGATATAGATGAACAGACAAAAATGTCCATAGAAAAAGATACGCATTGGCAAGAATATCTCCTAGCTAGCATCATTCCGGATAACGAGGCCATTGGTCATACGATCGCGAAGGCAATGATAAACGCAGGTAACAATGAGTCTGGCGACGCTGTTATGATTTCGGGCGATCTCACCACGCCAGCCTCCGTTCAACGCGAAGCGGGGGGTCAACGTTTTTTTGATGAGCAACCAAATATTACTTTGCGTCAGATTGTCCATGGTCAATGGGACGAGTCCATTAGCCAAGAGCAGATGCACACCTTGTTGCAACGCTACCCGGATGTACGTTACGTGTGGACGGCCAATGACCACATGGCATTTGGCGCAATGAAAGCCGCGAAGCAAGCAGGAAAGACACCAGGCGAGGATATCTTCTTTGCCACAGTCAACACATCAGAAAAGGTGCTCGCTTTACGTGAGGCTGGTACTATTTCAGCACTAGGAGGTGGGCATTTCACCGCAGCCGGTCTTGCATTAAGCCATATTTATGCGCACGATAGCGGCTTACCAACACCAAAAAGATGCAATAATGCACTTTTTCGTTTAATTACACCCGATTCACGCTTTTTTACACAGTTGCGCAAACAAGCTTGGCACGAGATTCCATTTTTAAAAATGGCTCGACGGACCGAAAGCCGATGTACGCCTCATTCAACGGATATGGATAACTAAGTGACAAAACGCGCTATTAACTTACGTGGTCTTCAAACTCGCGTCGCCTTTATCGTGCTCGCCATTAGTTTGCTCTTTGCTATTGGGACGACCCTGACGCAAATGTATATCAACTATCAGCGAGCACTAACAACCACAACGCAACTGGTGGAAAGCCGCAGCCAAAATTCAGCTCGGGTCATTAGCCATGCACTATGGATTGTTGATTTAGAACTCGTACGCCGCAGTGTCAAAGGGTTAGCGATGACGCCCACCGTCTGTCGGGTCGACGTCACAGGTTTTGATGGCACGACGGTTACCGAAGTTAATCACACCAGTCGTCATTGTGACGCCAACCACCAAGCATTGCTGAGTGTTCAAGGTAATAATATTGGCACTCTGAATATCGTTCTTGATCACAGCGAGGTAAAGCGTGAAGCATTGAGTAGTACCGTGCCTATTGCTGCCGTTCATTTTACCGAAACATTGATGATTTCATTGCTGATTCTCTGGGTGCTAAATCGGCTTTGCTCTCGGCCACTCAAGCAACTTGCAACGACTTTAGACTATTACCAAGCCGATAGAATCAGCCAAAGTAGTGTGCCGGTTCAATTAATTCAACGTAATGATGAGATTGGTAAAGTTTCTCGTTCAATCAATTCGCTCCAGTCCCGAATCAAAGACGATTTATTACAAAAACGCATCACAGAACGCGAGCTACGCCAACATCAAACGTTGCTCGAAGAGCAAGTAGAACAACGCACAAAAGCACTGAATTGGCAGTCGAATGCGAGCTCATTATTGGCTGATATCTCGATTCAATTTCTACGCGCTGACTCTCAACATATCACCGAGGACGTTGAGCATATTTTCCCGCAAATGGTGTCACTATTAGGAGTAGAGGCCATCGGCTGGTATGCCTTTGATTCGAACCGCGCTGAACGTCGCTGTTATTGGCCAGAAGAGGCCGACTTTGCACCAAAAACAGTGGATTTAAGTGACATGCACATGATCAAACGCTGGCTTGCAGATACCGATACATTGGTGGTCCCTCACGTTGGCCAGCTGGGCGATGATGCCATGAATGAACGATCGTGGTTGCGTCAACGACATATTCTCTCTTTTGCGGCTTTTCCACTAACCGACGGCCGCAAGAGCTTTGGGATGATTACGGTGGCGAATCGTCAATTACCGTTTATCTGGGATAACAACAAAACGTTATTATTGAAGCGCTTTGCGACGGCGATTAGTGAAGTCATGATTCGAGAGCGCAACCACTTTGCTATGGAACAGTTGCAAGAAGAACTGATCGCAGCCAACGAAAAACTGAAAGTACAGGCAGAGACAGATGACCTCACCCGCCTGAGCACACGCCGCCCCTTTAAACGTGAGCTAAAGAGCCATATCCGTCATGGTATTGAGAATGACTTACCTGTTGCGGTAATGATGATCGATGTCGATCACTTCAAAGCGTACAACGATGAGTATGGGCATCTAAAAGGCGATGATGTACTCACTAAGATTGCGCGGGTACTGCTCAAGCAAACCCAAGCCTTTCAAGGCTCGGTTGCAAGGTTTGGGGGAGAAGAGTTTGCTATCACGCTTTCAACTCACTACGCCTCTCAGCTTCATGCATTAGCTGATGCGATTCATGATGACATTGCGGCACTTGGCCTCACCCATGCGAAAAACCCAGATGGCAAGACGATTACAGTGAGCATTGGCGGGATCATTTTGCAACCGACCGATGAAACCACTGACTCTTATCTGCTAGAAATGGCAGACCAACGTCTGTATCAAGCGAAAGAGGAAGGACGGAATCGTATTAATATACTTGACCGCCATCATCAAAAATAGCGAGCTCGCTCACGTCATGTCCTTTATCCTTCTGGCGTTTCATGACAGCATCATGACGGTATGCTACAACCCAATGTCAAATGAGGTTGTAGCAACTGTTGGTCCAAATGGATGTCACTTGCTAAACATGTCCGCAAGCTGATAGCCATGATCGACGCTAGAGAAGGAAGTCCGATGAAAGTCGTCTTTGTCCGCCATGGAAAAACCGATTACGCTTTGGCAGATGCTCGTCAGATGAGTCAGTTAGAAAAAGATTATGCGCCACTACAACGTGCGTGTATTCCAGACATCCAGGCCTTGGCCAGTCACTCTGCCTTACAACAAGCGGATATTATATTGTCGTCGCCCTATACGCGCGCCCTGCAAACAGCAGAAATTCTCAACCGACAGCTGCAAAAAGATCTGTTTGTTGAGCACGATTTACGCGAATGGCAAGCGGATATAAAGGGGAGCTATATTCCTCTTTCTGAACGCGATCGTCGCTGGATTGAGTATAGAGAGCTGTTTGCCAACGGTAATGAGGTTACTAACGCCGGTTATGAATCCGCAACAGCTTTGCACCGTCGCGTGAGCGCTGTGCTCGACATGTATCACGAGTATTCAACCATTGCCGTCGTCGCACATTTTAATGTGATAGAGGCGATCGTGGGTTATCGTGAACAAGGCATTGAATACGGCGAAGTGATTGAATTTGATTATCAACCTAACGTGTAAACCGTCATCTTCATCCTAGCGGTCGTATAGCGATAAAAGCAAAAGGGACGCCGAACGCGTCCCTTTTAGCCTATCCTCTAGCCCGTCAAGCCATTGTTGGCAATGACCTGTTTATACCAGTCAAAGCTTTTTTTACGGGAGCGAGAAAAGTCACCACTGCCATCGTCATGACGATCAACATAAATGAACCCATACCGCTTGCGGTATTCTCCGGTGGTGAAAGATACACAATCAATACATCCCCAAGGCGTGTATCCCATCACATCCACACCATCGAGTGAAATCGCCTCTTCAAGCGCTTCAATGTGTTGCGACAAATAGTCGATACGATAATCATCGTTGATTGCGCCGGTTTGATCGGGAATATCCACCGCCCCTAGACCATTTTCAACCACAAAAATGGGCAATTCATAGCGTTCGTACAACTCTGAAAGTGCATAACGTAGCCCTTTCGGATCGATCTGCCAGCCCCAATCCGACGCCGGCAAATGTGGATTCAATCGACTAGCGCTGAACAAGGCATTTTCATCTTGTTCTGGCGGATTAGCATCGACAATATTGGTCATGTAGTAACTGATTGCCAAAAAATCCGCCTGACCATTTTTTAAGATCTGCGCATCATCATCGTGCATCACCACCTTAATCCCTTTGCTTGCCCATTGAGGCCAAATGTAGTGAGGGTAATGACCCCTTATCTGTACATCACTGCACAGGTATTTATCTCGCATCGCTTGCTGTGATGCTAACATGTCATCCGGATGGCACGTCGCAGGATACAAAGGCATCATGTGGATCATGCTGCCAATGCTAAATTCAGGATTAATCACATGCCCCAGTGCGACCACTTTGGCACTGGCCACAAATTGGTGATGTAGCACTTGATACAAGGTTTGCTCAGGGTGGTCGTGCTCGGTAAACACCACCCCCGAATTACAATAACCAAATAACGGATAATCCCAGTTAAGCTGGTTATTTATCTCGTTGAAGGTAATCCAATAGGTGACTTTGTCACGGTAGCGCGTTAATACGGCTTCACAGAAACGAACGAAGTGATCCACGACCGCTCGATTTGCCCAGCCACCATATTCACTGACAAGGTGGTGCGGCATCTCAAAGTGCGACAATGTAATGACAGGCTCGATATCATGCTCTAACAAGCAATCAATCAATCCATCATAAAACGCCAGCCCCGCTTCGTTAGGAGTCTCTTCATCCCCATTTGGGTAAATACGGGACCACGCTATCGACGTCCGAAAGCATTTAAATCCCATCTCTGCGAACATCGCAATGTCGTCGCGGTAACGATGGTAAAAATCAACCGCTTGATGGTTGGGATACGTTTCTTCAGCCTGGACTTGCTCGGTAATCTTACGCGGCACGCCGTGCTCACCTTTGGTAAGCACATCAACGATGCTCACGCCTTTACCATCACAGTTCCATCCACCCTCTACCTGATGCGCGGCAACCGCGCCACCCCATAAGAAATTGTCAGGAAACTTGTTACCCATGCCTTACCTCTCCTTTGTTTTTGTCTCAGCCTAACCGGTTCAATGCTGCTGAAGTGTGAACTGACGCAAAGATTGCCTGAACACTTTTCC